>NZ_QPID01000013.1 GCF_003336225.1 Corallincola holothuriorum | reverse complement strand
TTCTTTTTGAGGTCCGGGTGATTATCAATGTGGTCATCGATTTCACTCAACAGACGCTTGCGCTCAGCTTCAAGCGCTTCCAGCATCGTTGTCAGTGATTCAATGACAATCTCCGATGCCTGTGTCAACTCTGCGGCCTCCTGCCGATTCTTTTCGCGCTGAAGGTCCTCATCCAGGGCTTCAAGGCGTGCTATCAACGCCTTAAGCTGGCGTATTTTCCTCGGCTCAGGCACCCACAAAGCCGGTTTGGCCTGCTCGCCGAACTTCGCCAGTATCACACTGTCTTTTTTATCGGTCTTATGAACATACCCCATCGACTCAGCAAACTTCTTAGGCCGTGCTGGGTTTACAACGCTGACCCGAAAACCTCGGTCGTACAACTGCAGAGCAACAGCTTCGTGATAAACGCCTGTGGCTTCCAATACCACATGGATCTCATCCGGCTGACTGCCAGTGTTCTTTACCAGCCAATCACCCAGGTGTCTGAATTCGTCAGGCTGATTCTTAAATATTTTGCACTTAACTTTGTTCTTTTGTGAATCCCGCAGCCAGCAACAATCGAGCTTGGCTTTACTTACATCGATCCCAACAGATTGCATAATTAACTCTTACTACCCTTGTCCATGCAGCATCACCGCTAAGCGGGCGCTTGGATACCATCCAGTGTTAGAGAAAAAGACTCAGGGCATCATCTCTCCCACAGTGTCAACGCACTCGGGTTAGGGACATACTCACTGAGCCTTGGTGGATTACTGATAGCTAATCAGTAACCCGAGACAGATACAAGGGTTGGGTGAGGGGTTTTTAGAACTTAACATCATCCGTTTCGCCCTAATTTAGCGCCTTGCTTTGTACGTTTTTATGCTCCTAAAAGTACTCATACGCCGCTATGTATCTATACTTTATCGGATTTCACTGGCTGAATGATCTGGCGCAGTTTTACGTTTGTGTTTGCGGCATAGGATCCTGCGCTCTGTCGCTGTTTACCTTGGTTATCTGAATATTTACTGGGTACTTTTTTTCAGCGGTGTTTTTTTAATCATTAAGGATGAATTTTATGAATATAAAAATGTTATCAACGGGACTACTGATGCTTTCAACAGCGGCAGTTGCTGGTAGTGGTCACGAGTGGGGATATTCGGGTAGCACAGGACCGGAAAACTGGGCGCAACTTTCTGGCGACTATGCTGCTTGTGGTGGCGTTAATCAGTCACCTGTTAATCTGACTGGCTTTTTAGAAGCTGAGTTAGCGCCAATCAACTTTCAATATCAAAAAGGTGCGTATGAGATCCTGAACAATGGCCACACGGTTCAGGTTAATTATAAGCCGGGCAGCTTTATGGAAATTGAAGGGCAGCGTTTCGAGTTAAAACAGTTCCATTTCCATGCGCCGAGCGAAAACCATATTAATGGCGAATCATACCCACTGGAAGCCCACTTAGTGCACGCAGATAAAGCCGGCCACTTGGCAGTGGTAGCGGTGATGTTTACAGAGGGAAGTGATAATGAGGGGATCGTGAAGGCGTGGCAGCAACTACCCGAAACAAAGGGGCAGAAGAATACGCTGACTCATCCCATCAGTGTGAATGAACTTTTGCCGAAAGAGCGTGCTTATTATCGCTTTAATGGCTCCCTGACGACGCCTCCTTGTTCAGAAGGTGTACGTTGGTATGTCATTAAGCAGCCAATGCAAGCTTCAATGCCGCAAATTAAGGCATTTGCTGATGCTTTGGGTCACCCCAATAACCGACCTGTACAGCCGTTGAATGCTCGTCAGGTACTGCAGTAATCAGATCTGCTTTGGCAATGAACAAGTGATGCGTCCAATATTTTGGGCGCATTTTTTGTTCCGCCTTTGTTCTTCGGTGTTACATAACCGCTGTTGCGACACATGGCTTAACAATTTCACCACATCCATTCCTTGCCTTATGGTGGCAAAGCGTTTCAATTAGAGCATTAAAATACGCGTCACTGCGCTAAATAGTCACCATCATAGACGGAGCAGAATATATGGATAGTCGACAGGGCAGATATCGTTGGATTGGTGGGTTGATTTTGGCGCAACTTATTTGCGGGATTTTAGTTAACTTCTTTCTTACTGCGCCGCTCTTTGGAACGCCTGGATTTTTAGTCAATGGCGCACAGCATTCTCAGCAAATTGGCTTCGCGGTGTTGGTTGGACTTGTCACCGGTATGTTGACACTGGCGGTGGCTATCACCCTGTATCCTTTGGCTAAACCACAATGGCCAACTCTAACGCGCTGGTTTGTTATGTTATCTGTGATCAGTTTTACCGTATCGGTGATGGAAAATATCAGTCTGATGTCGCTTGTGTCATACAGTGAAGCCTATACCACCGCTAGCCCTGAGCAGCAGCCATTGTATGAATTGTTTAAAACCGTGGTGGCATCAACCCGTAACTGGACCCATTACATCGGCCTCATGTTGTCCGGCACCATGTTGTTCTTCCTGTATCTGCTGCTTTTTCGTTCGCGGATGATCCCAAGGCTGTTGGCAGTGTTTGGTATGTTGGCGGTGAGCGCTCAACTTGTGGCGGTTGCTATGCCTCTGTTTGGCTTAGCCATTGTTTTTGCATTGATCGCGCCTTTAGCCCTCAGTCAGCTGATGCTGGCTTTATGGGTTTTGGTGAAAGGGCTCACGCTGAAAGCAGCCAATCAGCCGAGTCTCTGCTAGGCTAGCAGCCAGTGATTTGTCATCAGCTACGATGAGCTGCACGGCCCACAATAAGGAACCGTTGAATGAGTTACGAAGTGATTTCTGATCTGTTGGCGATGGGCGGGCGTTATCTGCGGATACGCCACACATCGTCGACACTTCGCTGTGACATGGTGTTTGGTGTTTTTTTGCCGCCGCAAGCCAGTGATGACCATCCGGTACCTGTGCTTTACTGGTTGTCAGGCCTAACCTGCACGGATGAAAACTTCATGCAAAAAGCCGGTGCAATGCGGATGGCTGCCAAGCTTGGATTAGCCTTGGTTGTGCCAGACACCAGTCCAAGAGGGGAAGATGTTGCTGATGCCCTCGACGGTGCCTATGACCTGGGCCTTGGTGCTGGTTTCTACCTGAACGCCACAGAAGCGCCGTGGCAGATGCACTATCAGATGTTTGATTACATCACGGAGGAGTTACCTGAGCTGGTCAAAGCGGAGTTGCCTGTGACGGATAGCTGGTCTATTTCGGGGCACTCTATGGGTGGCCATGGAGCGATGATGATCGCCTTGCGTTATCCGCAACGTTTTAAGTCTGTTTCAGCGTTTAGTCCTATCGTTAATCCGATGGCGTGCCCCTGGGGGCGCAAAGCTTTTAGTCATTATCTGGGAGACGATGAATCTACCTGGCAGCGCTATGACAGTTGCTATCTGATGGCACAGATCACTGATCCAAGTGGCTATCCGCCCTTGCTAATTGATCAGGGGGATGCCGATAACTTTCTGCTGCAGCAACTGCTGACCGAAAACCTGGATGCTCCGCTCGACAGCGCGGGTTATTCGGCTGAGGTACGAATGCAGCCAGGCTACGATCATAGTTACTTTTTTATCGCCAGTTTTATCGATGATCATCTGCACTTTCATGCTGAGCATTTGGGGCTGCTGGATTAACCCAAACAGCCCGTTTACTGGTTAATTTGGTGTGGTAGGTCTGCGGTTATGCGGCCGCAGATAATCTAGCGCTGAGCCAGTAGGAACCACCCGCGTTGGGTTGATACTGGCGTGACTGAAATAGTAGTGCTGTTTGATATGCTCGAAGTTGACGGTTTCTTTGATCCCGGGAACTTGATACAAGGCGCGCAGATAGTTAGAGAGGTTAGGGTAGTCTTCGATGCGTCTTAGATTGGTTTTGAAATGCCCCACGTAGACAGCGTCGAAGCGGATCAGTGTGGTGAATAGCCGCCAGTCGGCTTCAGTGATCTGCTCACCTGTCAGGTAGTTTTGTTTTTCTAACCGCAGCTCTACTTTGTCCAGTGCTGAAAACAGCGTATTAAACGCCTTTTCATAGGCTGGTTGGCTAGTGGCAAAACCGGCTTTGTAGACACCGTTGTTGATGGTGTCGTAGATCCAGGCGTTGGTCTGGTCGATAGCTTCCCTTAACTGCTCTGGGTACAGATCTAGCTGATTGCCAGTGATGTTATTGAACGCCGAATTGAACATACGGATGATCTCGGCGGATTCATTGCTGACGATGGTTTGGCGCTGCTTGTCCCAAAGTACAGGGACAGTGACACGACCGTTGGCTTTTGCATCGGCCAGTTGATAGATCTGATAGAGAAACTGTTTATCGTTGACGGTATCCTGATCTGCCCCTGCAATATGATGGCCGTTAAACAGGGTATTGCCTGGCTGGTAGAACTCCCAACCGTTTTCTAACATGTGTGGCTCAACAACGGTGACTGAAATATGTGGTTCCAACCCTTTCAGCGCCCGAAATATCAATGTGCGGTGTGCCCATGGGCAGGCAAGGGAAACGTAAAGGTGATAGCGGCCGCTTTCAGCTTTAAACCCTGCATCACCCGATGATCCTGCACTGCCATCTTCCGTCACCCAGTGGCGGAACTTTGAGTTATCTCTGACAAATTTACCGTCGCTCTGTTTGGTGTCGTACCACTGGTCAACCCAGCGGCCATCTTGTAGCAATCCCATTTTCTTATCCTCGTTAACGAGTGAGTGCAGGCTGACGGAGTTGATCTAACGGTTGCCCACGTTACTGCACTATCTCGATACTGAATTATCTCTAGTTATCTTGGTTTGTTGTTTTAGCTAAGGCGTTTGCTGATCAGTGCATCAACCGATAGTTTTCCTGCACCACTGAACATCAGTGCGGCAGATAGGGTGAGCAGAGCCAAACCAAACTCGTAGCCGTTATTACTCATAAACAGGCCATGTTGGATGTGCACGGCGAAGATAGCGACAAGCATCGTTATACTTAAAACGGCCGCTGCCGGACGGGTGAGCAAACCTACCAGCAACGCAATGCCACCGAAAAACTCTGCACTACCGGCCAGGAACGCCATGAGGGCACCGGGGCCTAGCCCAATCGACTCCATCCACTGACCTGTGCCGGTGATGCCATAGCCGCCAAATAGGCCGAATAGCTTTTGTCCGCCGTGGGCGATAAAAATGATGCCCGTGGGGATGCGAAGCATCAGCAGGGCGAGGGCGAGTTGTCTTTCGTTAGTCAGTTTAAAAAGTGTACGTATCATGTTTTGCTCCAGTCATCTATTTGGCTTGAACAGATAGTACGTTTAATAAAATGGGTATAAAACCGCAATAAATCGGCTTTATTGTCCCAATAAATAGAGTGAACATATAAGATCCCTGTTCAGGGAGTTGCTCTACGATCTCTGCAGAACATTGCGCTGTAAGGCCGGTAGCTTAAGCAGTAGGTCACCGTAAAAACTGTCGAACAGCATTGTTAGTTCAGCGTGTACCTGTTGCCATTCTTGATAACTCGCGGCAAATGGGGCGTCAACGCGCATTCGCAATCCTATCTTGTGTAAGGCGAGTTTGATGGTTCCTGGCGTTTGGTAGCTACAGAGCCAATCGGTTTCAGCCATACGGCGACAGACATCAATCATCTTTTCTGGCCAATGGGGCTCGGTGGCGGTTAGCTGGCGGTATTGTTGTTGGCTGAACTGAGTGAGGGAGGTGGGGTGGAACTTATGCCATTGCTTGGCGAGCAGGTGATCAAACAACATATCGATCAATATGCCGGTATAGCGCTGACGGGTCAGTTTAAATAGTTGCCGCGCCTGGATCACGTCAGGGTGGCTATCGGTAAAGCTATCGACCTGACGATGCAATAGCACGCCTATCCGCTGAGCTTGTGGCAGCGTGCGCCACTGGTCGCCTTTAATGAAGTCGCCCATCATGGCACCCACCGCAGAGGTGTTGGTGACGTCAGCAATATGCAGGTGAGCAAGAAAATTCATGCTGTGTCACCGTTATTCATCGGCTTGATCCATGAGCACACTCGCTCAAGTTTAGCGCTTACACCGCTGATGAGCATTCAGCCAGCTGATAAACACTAGCGTTTGGCATTTTGTCTCAGCTGGTGTTTGATAAACACTGCGGCAATGCCGGTGACAGCCAGTATCATCACGTAGTAACTGTGTGCACTCACTTCTATCGGCGATATCAGGAAGATAGAGCCCAGCAGTAGTGCTTGGGCACCGTAGGGCAGCAATCCTTGGCAAACACAGGCAAAGATATCTAATAAACTGGCACTGCGCTTGGGGGTCACTTCGTGCTTCTCTGCTAGTTCTTTGGCCAGGTCGCCGCTGACGATAATCGAAACCGTGTTGTTCGCGGTGCAGGTATTGGTCAGTGTAGCGATGCCAGCAATGCCTAGCTCTGCGGCGCGTTCGTTAGCTTCCTCTGTGTGTGAACGACTAAACAGCGCGATCACTTTTTCTATCTGCAGTCCCATCCAAGCCAGTCCACCTTGGGCTTTTACCATGGCACCTAAGCCACCGATCATGATGGAGAGAATAAATATCTCCTGCATACTGCCGAAGCCAGCATAGATATCTTTGGTGTACTGGCTCATGCTGTAATCCGGTACTTGCACCAAGCCAACGCCACCAGCGAGGATCAGTCCGATTGCGAGTACGAGAAAGACATTCATACCTAAGACGGCTAATACCAAGATAGTGAGATAAGGCAGGACTTTAAACCATTCAATATGTCCGGCGCCCGGCGTTGGAGCGGGCGTTTGTAGGAAGAAAAACAGCACAATAACGATCAGCGCAGCCGGTGCGGCGATAAAGATGTTTTCGCGAAACTTGTCCTTCATTTCACAACCCTGAGTACGCGTGGCTGCGATGGTGGTGTCAGAGATAATCGAAAGGTTGTCACCAAACATGGCACCACTGAGTACCACGCCTGCCATCAGTGCCTTATCTATGCCCGCTGCTTCGGCAATACCTAACGCGATGGGCGCAACGGCACCAATGGTTCCCATCGAGGTGCCCATGGCTGTGGCGATAAATGCACTGATTAAAAATATTCCCGGCAGAATAAAGCTACTGGGGATCACTGTGAGGCCCAGATTGACAGTGGCATCGACACCACCGGTAGCCTTGGCGACGGTGGCGAATGCCCCCGCTAATAGATAGATGAAACACATCGCCATGATATTGCTGTGGCCGGCGCCACTCAGAAACGTATCGATGGCTCGATTGAGACCCTCTTTGTGCATCACTATCGCCAAAAGTAACGCAGGTAACACGGCTACTGGGCTGGGTAGCTGGTAGAAAGCGTAGTCAACCCCTTGAGATTGATAGTAAATACCTGTGCCAATAAAAGTGACTAGGAATAGCAGTATGGGCAAAAGGGCGGATGCATTTGGGCGGATCTGATTATCTATTGATGTCATTTCATAGAAGGCTTTGGGCTTAGTATCAGCAGATGTTAGCATTACCGCTTTCAAACGATAAGGAAACTCCGATGTCAGAAGCGACATATTCTACGCCTCAAATCACTGCCAGCTACGGTGTGGGACGCAATTTAGGTGAACAACTGAAGCAAAACCCTTTCGAAGGAATGGATCTGGACGCCGTGGTTGATGGCATCCGTTCGGCCTTTGCTGGTGAAGCCAGCGTTGTGACTGACGAAGAGATGGAAGCGGCTTTTCGCGTGATCCAGGAGCAGATGCAGGCCCAGGCACAAGCGCAACATCAGGGCGCTATCTCTGAAGGTGAAAACTTCCTCACAGAGAATGCCAAGCGTGATGAAGTCACTGTCACTGAATCTGGTCTGCAGTATGAAGTGCTTGAAGTCGGTGATGGCGAGAAGCCAACGGCTAGCAGCACTGTACGTACCCATTATCACGGCACTTTAATCACTGGTGATGTGTTCGATTCATCTTACCAACGTGGCGAACCGGCAGAATTCCCTGTTGGTGGTGTGATCCGTGGTTGGACTGAAGCGTTACAGATGATGCCTGTGGGCAGTAAGTGGCGTTTATATGTGCCTTATGATCTTGCATATGGCGAACGCGGTGCTGGCGGGGCGATTGGACCTTATCAAACGCTGATTTTTGATGTCGAATTGCTTGATATCTTGGCGTAATAGATCTTTTTTTTAACTTTTGCAGGGGCGATCACAATCGCCTCTGTTCGTCTCTGCTTCCTCCCCCATTTCGCGGAATAGATCACAGTCGCACCCCTTCCTTTGTCTTTAGAATCGCTGCGGATTATCCCCTCATTGTGTCTAACGTTCGACATTTTGAGTTTAAAAAAATGATTTCGTGAACACACGAAACGCCATAAACACAAAAACGCGACATTAAAAACACAAAACTAAAAACACAAAGGAAAGGCTATGGAGCTTAAAAAAAATAAGCTAGCTATTTACATGATGCCGCTACTCGCAGCAAGCATGGTAGTTGGTTGCTCTGATGACGATGACGATGAAGATCTGGTGTGTGAAGCACCTGAATACATCAATGAAGCTGGTGATGCGTGTATCATGCCGACGGTTGATTCACCGGCACCTAACCCTAATCTTGATATCGATCCTCCTGGTGAAACGATGGAAGCAGCTGCTAACCAGCTGGTTCTAAACTATGTTGATCCAAATGCAAGCCCAGAAGCCACTGCAATTGATCCTGATAGTCCTTACGCTGAATGGTCATTGCACCTTTGGAATAACGAAAATTGCGATTCAATTGCTGAAGAACAGCTCAACACCGATTGGGGTGACACCAGTGTTGTGCCTGACGGTGCTGATGGCTACGGTCCTTACTGGACACTAGACCTGTCGAAAGAGACTGGCTGTATCAACTTCATTCTCCGTGGTGCTGATGGTAATACCAAGATCATTGACCCTGATATGATGGTTGACTTGGATACCTTTACCGACCGCGCTGTGTCTTTGGTTGGCAGCAGTGCTGAAGTTTATGACACCCGTGAAGAGGCATGGAATACCAACCCTCCAGGTATCAACAAAGATAACCGCAACGCCGCATGGGTTGATGCAACCACAATCCTTTGGGGTGAAGAAGGCGCGACATTAGTACTTTATGTGTCTGATTCAGCTAATTTTGGTTTGAATGCTGACGGTACCTTAACCGGTGACTATACCGCTCACCAATTGACCGCTGGCACTTTATCTGAAGAGACAGCCGCTAAGTTCCCAGCCATTGCTGATCGTAACGCGTATATGTTGCCTGAAGGCATTGATGCGAAAGCAGCACTGAAAGGTCAGCTTTACATCGCGACACTGTCCGAAGGCCTTTGGATTGAGAAGCTGAGCAAGCTGCAAACTCCTGGCGCAATTGACGCTCTTTATACTGCTGGCGAAGATGACGCCAACGAGCAAGAGTTAGGCGCAATGGTTGGAGATGGTGCAACTGAGTTCGCCTTATGGGCGCCTACTGCACAGAATGTTGCTTTACACCTGTTCAATGCAGACAAAACTGCAATGGGTGAAGCGGTCGCCATGACTGAAGATATGAACGGTATCTGGCGTGCTTCTACTGAAGCTCCACACGGTACTTTCTACAAGTATGAAATCACTGTTTATCATTATCAGTCTGATGCCCTTGAAACATTGATGGTAACCGACCCTTATTCAATGGGTCTGTCTACTGATTCTATTTACTCTCAGGTGATTGATTTTACTGCTGAAGATGTTACGCCTGCAGGTTGGGCTGATCATGTAGTACCTGAAGCAGCAACCAGCTCAATCACTGTATATGAGTCACATGTTCGTGATTTCAGTGCCCATGACGAGAGCACTTCAGAAGCTAATCGTGGTAAGTACCTCGCGTTCACAGAAACAGACTCTGCACCAATGCAACATATCATTGGTCTGAAAGAAGCGGGTCTGACTCACTTCCAGCTGTTGCCAGTATTTGATATCGCCACCATTAAAGAAGACCCTGCGATGCGTGTCGACATTCTCGATACAGTAGGAAAACTGTGCGGCCTTAATGCTGAAGCAAGCGTATGCGGTCAACCTGAAGCGACTATCATTGCTGACCTGCTAGATGCATGTGACCCTGCCACTCAGTGTGCTGAAACCATCATGGATGACATGCGTGGTTTGGATAGCTTCAACTGGGGTTATGACCCGTTCCATTTCGGTGCTCCAGAAGGCAGTTATGCCTCTGACGCTGATGGCGTTGCGCGTATTAACGAGTTCCGTCAAATGGTTAAAGCGCTCCATGATCAAGGCTTACGCGTTGTGATGGATGTTGTTTATAACCACACTAACGCCTCAGGTTTGACTTCAGAGAAGTCAGTGCTGGATAAAGTGGTTCCTGGTTACTACAACCGTTTCAATCAAGACACTGGCTCAGTTGAAACCAGTACTTGTTGTGACAATACTGCCACTGAAAATGCGATGATGGAAAAGCTGATGACCGATACTCTGGTTGTCTGGGCTGATCAATATAAGATCGACTCTTTCCGTTTCGACTTGATGGGTCACCAGCCGTTGGATTCAATGGAGCGTTCATTGGCCGCTGTTCACGCTGTTGATGCTGATAACTACTTCTATGGTGAAGGTTGGAACTTCGGTGAAGTTGAGAACGATACCTTGTTTGTTCAAGCGACTCAGCTGAACTTGGCAGGTACCGGCATCGGTTCATTCTCTGATCGTGGTCGTGACGCTATCCGTGGTGGTTCACCATTTGATTCTGCTGAAGGTATCCGTACCGCTCAAGGTCTTGCTAACGGCTTATACTCTAACCCGAATGAGTTGAACAGCGGTGCTGAAGGTGAAAAATCTCAGCTGCTGCATGCGACTGATATCGTTCGCGTAGAGTTAGCAGGCCTTTTAGCTGACTATGCTTTAATCAACTCCAACGGCGATACTGTTCGCGGTAGCGGTGTTGATTATAACGGTCAGCCAGCGGGTTACACAGACTCACCTACTGAACTAGTGTCTTATGTGTCAAAACATGACAACCAAACTCTGTGGGACAACAACCAGTACAAACTTCCTACAGGTATGTCTGCTGCTGAGCGCGCTCGTTATCATACTTTTGCATTAGCTTTCCCATCATTTGGTCAAGGTGTGCCATTCATTCATATGGGTTCTGATCTGCTGCGTTCTAAGTCTATGGAACGTGACAGCTATGACTCAGGTGACTGGTACAACTATGTTGACTTCACTAAGCAAGACAACAACTGGAACGTTGGTCTGCCACGTGATGACAAAGATGCCGGTAACTACGATGTAATTAAAGCTATCATCGCTGATGAGACAACTATGCCTGCCGCTGCAGACATAGCCTTTAGTAGCGACGTGTTCCAAGAGTTCTTGCAGATCCGTAAGAGTTCACCGTTGTTCACTTTGGGTACTAAAGAAGCTGTCATGGCTCGCGTTGACTTCCATAACACAGGTGCAGAACAAACGCCTGGTGTGATTGTTATGTCTATCGATGATGGCGCAAGTGCTGGTGCAGACTTGGATGAAAATGCTGACGCGATCGTTGTCGTATTTAACTCGACTCAAGATGACTTCACCTTGAATGTTCCAGGTCTTGTCCTGCATGACATTCAGATGAACTCTGTCGACGCTGTATATAGCGATGTGGTTGTTGGTGCTGAATCTGTAATCGTTCCAGGTGTAACCGCGGCAGTATTCGTTATGCCTCAAGGCGATGCTCAGGGCGCTGGTATTCCAGTGGCTGAGAAGAGCTTTGCAAATACCCCTCCTTATGGTGATACCAAGCTGTATGTTCGTGGTGACATGAATGGTTGGGGCACAGGTAACGAAGCTGAGTTCATCTATGATGGTCTTTACAGTGAAGTGATTGAACTAGAAGTTGGTGCTTATAGCTTTAAGGTTGCCGACTCAGGTTGGACTGCTGGTACAAACTTTGGTTATGCCGATGTGACAGTTGCTGAAGGCTCTATGGCGATTACCGACGTTGACGGTAATATGAATGTTGCTATAGAAACTGCTGGTTTGTATCGTTTTGACTTCAATGCTCGCGATACCAGTGCACAAACTATCTCTGTGACTAGCTATGCGGACGTAGCGCCTTATGGCGACGCGGTACCATTACTGCGTGGTGAGATGAATGGTTGGAGTGAAGATAACCCATTTGCTTTTGACACTGTAGGTGAGTACACGCTTACAATGCAGTTAACTGCTGGAGACTACAAATTCAAAGTCGCTGATGCAGATTGGGGCGAACAGGGTATTAACTTGGGTGGCGAAGTTACAGTTTCTGTTGATGAAGTAGCGACTCTAGTGCCTGGTGGCGGTGACAATGTGTTGTCTATAGAGGAAGACGGCGAGTATGTGTTTACGCTCAACGCATTTAACATCAATAAGCCAACTCTGTTGGTTGAAGAGTACGTTGAAGCACCTGTTGAGCCAGAGCCTACAGCTTGTGAGTTGTTAGATCCTAGTACTGATACTGCGCCAGTCGCTGTACCACTATATGTACGTGGTGATCACTCTGGTTGGGCTGCTGAAGCTGCATACGCATTCACTTATAAAGGTGATAATATCTATCAGGCCACTTTCACGGTCGCTAATACTATCAACTTTAAGATTGCGGATGATTCTGATAGTTGGGATGTTCAGTTCTATGTACCTAAGGGATCAACTGACGATACTCCAATGACAGGTTTGCTGTTGGATGAAGTCTATAATACTTGGGCTAAGACTGGTGGTGCATTTACCAACAATAGCATTGCCTTACCTGATGCTCCGGTGATCTTCACTTTCACCGTGACTGATGCTGCAGCGATAGACGACTACACAGGTACATTGTCTGTATGTCAGCCAGAGTAATCTCTGACATTACTTCCTAGCTATTGCTAGTAAACCAAGCCGGCGCTTATGCGCCGGTTTTTTTATCTGTATCAAATAATTATGTTTCTATTAATTAAAATAGGTACGAACAGCTTCCTCTTTATTAGTTTTGATGTAAAAATAACCAGCTTAAATGGAAGAGTGACATGGGATTGGAAGCCTACCCTCCCTGGTATCCTCCGCAATGATAAAGCGCTGCTATGATCGCGTGACTATCTGTTGCCGCTGGCTCTCTTCTGCCGAATTTTGTTGTGGCAGGGAAGGCAAAAAATGAAGACGTTACTTATTATTGGCTCTGCTCTACTCGCATCTGTTGTTAGCCCCTCTATATATGCAACTCCAATTCAATTTGACCTAGTGTGGAACGGAACTGTCTATGAGGATAATGGTAGTGGTGACTATGTAACTATTAATCCAGATCTTGCTCCTAAAGAGTTCCAGTTGGCTGCAACGGTTTCTCAACCGACAAATAGTTGGTTAGACATGTTCAGCTATGATTATCCCGATCGTGAGCAAACGGTTTTTCGCGCTAAATCCATTTACGATGTGACTTTAGAGTACTCTAACGTGTTTCCCTTGGAGGAGTATTTAAAGGGCAGTGTTGATTCAACTGAGTTATTAACAGATGGGCAATCCAGTGTTCTGCAACATTCTCAATTCGAAGACTTTTGGTCTCCTGATATCCAAGATGTGGGGCGGGATTTCGTAAATCTTTTCTCTCACCAAGTCTGGAGTAAAACAGAAACGAATGCAGATGGGCACGAACAGGACACTAGCTTACAGTATTGGGTGGCAGCTGAGATTCATATGCAAGACATTTTTGGAGCAGATGAAGTTCGACAATACTCTGAAGAAGAAACTTGGCACTTTTTGGCGAACTTGGATAAAACTCAAGTAACTGTCTATGAAGGGATTCAGTATTATACAGGACAGTGGGTTGGTCAGGAGTTTGAATGGCTTGATCATTTCAGCCGGTATGCTCGCTATGAAGGGGGGGCGTCAACGTTTGATGTAGATGCACCACACACCATGTTCCTTTCGATGTTGGGCCTGCTAGGTATTGCCGCTTACCGCCGAAAGAACTGATCTGCTTAGCGAGTTTGACGGAGCCTAAAAGGCTCCTTCAATTTGCATGATAACGTTTCCGCTCACATTCGAATCGCCAATTCTACCTTCTCCCTGTATAGTACTCACCTATACTGCATAACTATTCAAATTAGAGTACTTCCATGTCCGATTCTATCCGAGTTGCCATCGCCGGCTGTGCCGGTCGCATGGGAAAGAACCTTTTACTTGCCACTTTTGAAAGCGAAGCCGTTGAATTGGTTGCTGGCTTTGAGCGCCCTGGCAGCAGTTTGATTGGTGCTGACTTAGGTGAACTGGCCGGTATCGGTAAACTGGGTGTTGAGATCTCTGGTGGGCTCGAAGGCCTAGAGCAGAGCGTAGATGTGGTGATTGATTTCACTGCACCTGACGCCACATTGGCCAATATTGAGTGGTGCCAGCAACACGGTAAGCAGATCGTTATAGGTACAACAGGCTTTACCGACGAACAAAAAGCGCAAATAGATGCGGCCAGTCAAAGCTGCGCCATCATGATGGCGTCAAACTACAGCGTTGGCGTGAACTTGTTATTCAAACTGCTAGAGACTGCTGCAAAGGTGATGGGCGACTACACTGACATTGAAATCATTGAGGGTCACCATCGCCATAAAGTTGATGCGCCTTCTGGAACTGCACTGAGTATGGGCGAAGTGATCGCTGATACGTTGGGCCGGGATTTGAATAAGGTGGCTGTTTATGGTCGTGAAGGTATTACCGGCGAGCGTGAGCGTGACACTATCGGTTTCGCTACTATCCGTGCTGGTGACCTAGTAGGCGAGCATACGGCGATGTTTGCGGACATCGGTGAGCGTGTAGAGATCACTCACAAAGCCTCTAGTCGTATGACATTCGCCAATGGTGCAGTGCGTGCAGCTGCCTGGCTCAAAAGTAAACAATCAGGATTTTATGACATGCAAGATGTGCTTGGATTGAAGGATTAAACCCTCAGTTTTGAGCGTTTCGAGCGGAAATGTACTGATAAAGTTAAAAAAATGTAAATGGTGAAATCTGTGATAGACGTCAACCCAGAGTTGTACTAGAATGCGCGGAATTTGCCACCGTTTCGGTAAAGAAGTTTTTGTTCGGTCTATATAGACCAGTTAATGGGAGTAAGACCTTGTGTTTACTCCCATTTTGCTGCCAACGTGGAGGTTATCTTGAATAAACCCGCTCTACTGGTGCTAGCTGATGGCACTGTTTTTCGCGGTCGTTCCATAGGCGCTGACGGTCAGTCGGTCGGTGAAGTTGTTTTTAATACTTCAATGACCGGTTATCAGGAGATACTGACTGATCCATCTTATGCACGTCAAATTGTCACGCTGACTTATCCCCATATCGGTAACACCGGTACCAATAGTGAAGATGAAGAGTCTGCGAATATCTGGGCAACAGGCCTGGTTATCCGAGATCTGCCTCTGTTGGCTAGCAACTTCAGAAATGAAGAGACGCTCTCTGATTATCTCAAGCGCAATAACGTTGTCGGCATCTGCGATATTGATACCCGCAAACTGACACGTATTCTGCGAGAGAAAGGCGCTCAGGCTGGGTGTATTGTTGCTGGTGAAACGGTTGACGACGCAGCAGCAAAAGCGGCTGCGCTGGCATTCCCAGGATTGAAGGGAATGGATCTGGCGAAAGAGGTCACTACTAAAGAGTCATTCAGTTGGACAGCGGGTAGCTGGCAATTGGGTAGTGGCCACACGTCACCGGAAGCTACTTCATTGCCTTTCCATGTGGTTGCATACGATTTTGGCGCCAAACGCAATATTCTGCGTATGTTGGTTGATCGAGGTTGTCGTTTGACTGTGGTTCCTGCACAAACCCCTGCGGAAGATGTGCTGGCTATGAACCCTGATGGCATCTTCCTATCAAATGGTCCTGGCGATCCAGAGCCTTGCGATTACGCTATCTCTGCTATCAAGAGTTTTCTGCAAACCGACATACCGATCTTTGGTATCTGTCTCGGACACCAGTTACTGGCATTGGCCAGCGGTGCGAAGACGGTGAAGATGAAGTTTGGTCACCACGGGGCCAACCACCCAGTGAAAGATCATGATAACAATGTAGTGATGATCACCAGCCAGAACCACGGTTTTGCTGCTGATGAGACAACACTGCCAGAGACTTTGCGTGCAACGCATACCTCATTGTTTGATGGGTCACTGCAAGGCATTCATCGCACAGATAAGCCAGCGTTTAGTTTTCAGGGACACCCTGAAGCAAGCCCCGGCCCACATGATGCGGCGCCGCTGTTCGATCATTTCATCGAACTTATTGAACAACGCAAAGCCAAGTAACAGATTCGCAGCAAGGGTAGACAATGCCAAAACGTACAGACATACAAAGCATATTGATTCTTGGCGCTGGTCCGATTGTGATCGGGCAGGCCTGTGAATTTGACTATTCAGGCGCGCAGGCGTGTAAGGCGCTTCGGGAAGAGGGCTACCGGGTTGTTCTGGTGAACTCAAACCCGGCGACTATCATGACTGACCCGGAGATGGCCGATGCTACCTACATCGAACCGATTCACTGGGAAGTGGTTGCTAAGATCATCGAGAAAGAGCGTCCAGATGCTGTATTGCCGACGATGGGTGGCCAGACGGCACTGAACTGTGCCTTGGAACTCGAACGTGAAGGCGTGCTGGAGAAATTTGGCGTTGAGATGATTGGCGCAACTGCCGACGCCATCGATAAAGCTGAAGATCGTGACCGCTTTGATAAGGCGATGAAGGCCATTGGTCTGGAAACGCCTCGTGCAGAAACCGCGCATACCATGGACGAAGCCCATGATGTTCTGTCGCGAATTGGCTTCCCTTGTATTATTCGCCCTTCGTTTACCATGGGCGGCTCGGGTGGTGGTATTGCCTATAACATCGAAGAGTTCGATGACATCTGTAGCGGCGGTTTAGAGCTTTCTCCGACCAGTGAATTGTTGATTGATGAATCATTGATCGGCTGGAAAGAGTATGAGATGGAAGTGGTGCGGGATCGAAATGACAACTGCATCATCGTCTGTTCCATCGAAAACTTTGACGCCATGGGTGTGCACACGGGTGACTCTATCACTGTCGCGCCAGCGCAAACACTGACTGACAAAGAGTATCAGTTGATGCGTAATGCATCGATGGCGGTATTGCGTGAGATCGGTGTAGAAACTGGCGGCTCGAACGTTCAGTTCGGTGTTAATCCGGCTGATGGTCGTATGGTGATTATTGAGATGAACCCGCGAGTGAGCCGTTCGTCTGCGCTGGCTTCAAAAGCTACCGGCTTTCCTATCGCTAAAGTCGCTGCCAAGTTGGCAGTGGGTTATACCCTTGATGAGCTACTTAATGATATCACGGGTGGTAAAACTCCAGCGAGTTTTGAACCTGCTATCGATTATGTTGTTACCAAGGTACCGCGGTTTAACTTCGAAAAATTTGCCGGTGCGAATGATCGTCTAACGACGCAGATGAAGTCTGTTGGCGAAGTGATGGCTATTGGCCGTAACCAGCAGGAATCTCTGCAGAAAGCGTTGCGTGGGCTTGAAGTGGGTGCCACCGGCTTTGATCCTATCGTCAATTTGGACGATGCCGAAGCGAAATCGAAGATCCGTCATGAATTACAAGAGCCGGGTGCGGATCGTATCTGGTACATAGGCGACGCATTCCGTGCGGGCATGAGCCTTGACGAAGTGTTTAAGTTGACCAACGTCGATCGTTGGTTCTTAGTACAGATCGAAGACCTTATCAGCGAAGAGAAGAACCTGAAAGAGCTGGGTATGGCTGGCTTGACGGCTGACTTGTTGCGCGGCTTGAAGCGTAAAGGTTTTGCCGATGCCCGTTTGGCGACCTTACTAGGTGTCTCTGAAGCTGAACTGCGTAAGCTACGTACACGTCATGAAATCTTCCCTGTATACAAGCGCGTCGATACCTGCGCTGCAGAATTTTCAACTGACACCGCGTATATGTACTCGACTTATGATGAAGAGTGCGAAGCCGATCCGACTGACAATGATAAAATCATGGTTATAGGTGGCGGACCAAACCGCATTGGCCAGGGTATCGAGTTCGATTATTGCTGTGTACATGCGGCATTGGCAATGCGTGAAGATGGTTATGAAACCATCATGGTTAACTGTAACCCTGAAACGGTTTCTACCGATTATGACACCTCTGATCGCCTTTATTTTGAGCCGGTCACACTGGAAGATGTGTTGGAGATTGTCCGTGTCGAGAAGCCTAAAGGGGTGATCGTACAGTACGGTGGTCAAACACCACTTAAGCTGGCGCGAGCACTCGAAGCGGCAGGGGTACCAATTATCGGTACCAGCCCAGATGCAATTGACCGTGCTGAAGATCGTGAACGTTTCCAGCAAGCAGTTGAGCGGCTTGGCTTGAAGCAGCCAGAGAATGCAACTGTAACGGCATTGGAAGAAGCGGTCGCGTTGGCTGAAAAGATCACTTATCCATTGGTTGTACGCCCCTCCTATGTACTCGGTGGCCGCGCCATGGAGATTGTTTACGATGAGATTGACTTGCGCCGTTACTTCAACGAAGCGGTGAGCGTGTCAAATGAGTCACCAGTGCTGTTAGATCGCTTCCTTGATGACGCCATTGAGATCGATATCGATGCTATTTGTGATGGCAAAGATGTGGTGATCGGCGGGATCATGGAGCATATCGAGCAAGCAGGTGTTCACTCAGGTGATTCCGGTTGTTCGTTGCCACCTTACACACTAAGTGCTGATGTCCAAGATCGCATGCGTGAGCAAGTACGGAAATTGGCGCTTGAGCTCGGTGTTGTTGGTTTGATGAATGTGCAGTTTGCAGTCAAAGACGATGAGATCTACCTGATTGAGGTGAATCCTCGTGGTGCTCGTACTGTACCATTTGTTTCGAAAGCGACCGGCGTTGCTTTAGCCAAGGTGGCTGCGCGTGTCATGGTCGGTCAGAGCTTGGCGGATCAAGGTGTGACATCTGAAGTGGTGCCACCGTATTACTCAGTGAAAGAAGTGGTGCTGCCGTTTAACAAGTTCCCTGGTGTTGATCCTATCCTCGGTCCAGAGATGCGTTCTACTGGCGAGGTGATGGGTGTTGGAGAAACGTTCGCTGAAGCTTTTGCCAAGGCGGAGTTAGGTGCCAACAAGAACCCGCCACGTAAAGCTGGTCGAGCTCTGCTGTCTGTTCGCGATAGTGATAAGAAGCGGGTGGTTGATTTAGCGAAGCGCTTGGTTGAGTTGGGCTACGAATTGGATGCGACCCATGGTACTGCCGTGGTGCTTGGTGAAGCCGGTGTTAATCCTCGTTTAGTTAACAAGGTACACGAAGGCCGTCCTCACATCCTTGATCGTCTGAAGAACGGTGAGTACAGCTATATAGTTAACACCACTGAAGGTCGTCAGACAATTGTAGATTCAGTGCCTCTGCGTCGTGCAGCACTGCGTCAGCAAGTGAACTACACTACGACCCTTAATGGCGCGTTCGCGACCTGTATGGCGCACACCGTAGATGACAGAAGCTCTGTGATCTCAGTGCAAGAGTTACATAAGAAAGCAGCTAAGTAATGATCAAAATACCTATGACAACCGCTGGCGCAGATGCGCTGCGGAGTGAGCTTAACTACCTTAAGTCTGAGCGTCGTCCGAAAATCATTGCCGCTATTGCGGATGCTCGAGAGCATGGTGATTTGAAAGAAAACGCAGAGTACCACGCTGCTCGCGAGCAGCAGGGCTTCTGTGAAGGGCGCATTCAAGAGATTGAAGCGAAACTATCGAATGCCCAAATCATTGACGTGACTAAGGTGCCTAATAACGGCAAAGTAATCTTTGGCGCGACGGTTAAGGTTCTCAATATCGATTCGGATGTTGAATCGACTTACCGTATTGTTGGCGATGATGAGGCTGATATTAAGCAGAATCTGGTGAGTGTTAATTCACCCATTGCCAGAGCATTTATCGGTAAAGAAATCGATGATGTGGCTGAGGTTAAGACGCCAAATGGTGTCGTTGAGTACGAGATTGTTGAAATCGAGTATATCTAATCGAACGCTTGATAAAAAAGGCCGCTAATGCGGCCTTTTTTGATCGTTAGGTGCCTACTTTTTAGGTAGTTCGATTTTCTTATCATCGCTTGGACGATACAAAATCACTGTTTTACCGATTAACTGGACTTTGACTGCGTTTGTCTCGCGCACAATGGCATCGATCACAGCATTACGCATTTCGCGATCATCGCCAGGTAGCTTCACTTTGATTAATTCATGGTGGGCGAGTGCTATTTCTATCTCGGCCAATACACCTTCTGTTAATCCGTTAGCCCCAAGGAGCACGACTGGGCGCAATGAATGGGCCATCGATTTTAAAAATTGTTTTTGCTTGTTTGTTAGTTGCATGACCGCTCTTTTTTGTCGCTTTACTTGAATCCGCTATAGTTTACCTCCATTAACTAGATAACTACTAATTGTGATCACAGAATAGATGAGTAAAAAGAAGCGCTCAGCCAGCAGTAGCCGCTGGATCAAGGAGCATTTTGATGACAAATATGTCCAGGAGGCTCAGAAAAGGGGCCTGCGTAGTCGTGCTGTATTTAAGCTCGAAGAGCTACAGCAGCAAGATAAATTAATCCGTTCAGGGGACACCGTCGTAGATTTAGGTGCAGCACCTGGGGGCTGGTCACAATTGGCCGCCGAATTGGTGGGTGAATCAGGGCGAGTGATCGCCTGCGATATTTTACCCATGGACCCGATTGCTGGCGTGGCCTTTTTACAGGGTGATTTTCGTGAAGAGAACGTATTAACTGCGTTACTCGACTATGTGGGAGATGACAAAGTCGATCTTGTTTTGTCTGATATGGCGCCAAACATGAGTGGTCATGGCACCGTTGATCAGTCTCGGTCAATATATTTGATTGAGCTGGCTTTGGATATGTGTCATCAAGTGTTGGCCGCCAATGGCAGGTTTGTGGTGAAAGTTTTTCAAGGCGATGGCTTTGATAACTTTTTGCAAAATGTGCGGTCTGCATTTACAAGCGTTAAGATTAGAAAACCTGATTCCTCGCGGGCTCGCTCCCGGGAGGTTTACATCGTGGCTAGCGGTTACAAACTGTAGTACCCTAGCGTTTAGTTAAGTTATTGCGGCGAAGAGGCAGCACCCTTGAGCGATATGGCAAAAAATCTCATTCTTTGGCTAGTCATTGCAGTTGTTTTAATGTCTGTAGTGCAAGGTATTTCCACAAAAGATAGTGCTGGAAAGACCATCGATTACACCCAGTTCATTGAGCAGGTTAATAACGGCCAAGTTAGAGAAGTTAGGATCGATGGCAAGACAATTACTGGCCTGACCGGCGGTAACGAGTCGTTTGAGACTGTGCTTCCAATGTACGACGAAGCGCTCATGAATGAGCTGCTGAAAGCAAAGGTGAAAGTGGTTGGTACGCCAGAGGAGCAGCAAAGCTTCTTGGCGCAGATTTTCATCTCTTGGTTCCCCATGCTGCTGTTGATCGGTGTTTGGATCTTCTTCATGCGCCAAATGCAGGGCGGCGGTGGCAAAGGTGCCATGTCGTTTGGTAAGAGCAAAGCGCGGTTGATGAACGAAGACCAAGTCAAAGCGACTTTTTCTGATGTCGCGGGCTGCGACGAAGCGAAAGAAGAGGTCGGTGAATTAGTCGATTATCTTCGCGAACCTTCCAAGTTTCAGAAGCTCGGCGGCAAGATCCCGACAGGTGTGCTGTTGATTGGCCCTCCTGGTACAGGTAAGACGCTGTTAGCTAAAGCGATTGCCGGCGAAGCTAAAGTTCCTTTCTTCACCATTTCTGGCTCAGATTTCGTTGAGATGTTCGTTGGTGTTGGTGCATCCCGTGTTCGAGATATGTTCGAGCAAGCCAAGAAAGCGGCACCATGCATCATCTTTATCGATGAGATCGATGCGGTAGGTCGTCAGCGTGGCGCGGGTTTAGGCGGTGGTCATGATGAGCGTGAGCAGACATTGAACCAGATGTTGGTTGAGATGGATGGCTTTGAAGGGCATGAGGGCATTATTGTTATTGCTGCTACTAACCGTCCTGACGTTTTAGACCCTGCTTTACTGCGTCCTGGCCGTTTTGACCGCCAGGTAACCGTTGGTCTGCCGGACATCCGTGGTCGCGAGCAAATTCTTAAAGTACATATGCGCAAAGTGCCGCTTGCGGACGATGTGAAAGCTTCTGTCATCGCCCGTGGTACGCCAGGCTTCTCCGGTGCTGATCTAGCTAACTTGGTCAATGAAGCGGCTTTGTTCGCTGCTCGAGGTGACAAGCGCTTGGTCGCGATGGAAGAGTTCGAAAAGGCCAAGGATAAGATCCTGATGGGCACCGAACGTAAGTCCATGGTGATGAGTGAAGATGAGAAAACGATGACCGCTTATCATGAAGCGGGTCACGCGATTGTCGGTCGCTTAGTACCTGAGCATGATCCGGTTTACAAGGTCAGTATTATCCCTCGTGGTCGAGCGCTGGGTGTGACCATGTACCTGCCAGAGCAAGATCGTGTTAGTTACAGCAAGCAGCACTTAGAGAGTATGATCTCCAGCCTGTTTGGTGGACGTTTGGCGGAAGAGATAATTTTTGGTGCCGAGAAGGTGACAACCGGCGCATCAAATGACATCGAGCGAGCGACTGATTTAGCGCGCAAGATGGTGACCCAATGGGGCTTGTCTGAAAAGATGGGACCTTTGCTCTACGCCGAAGAAGAGGGCGAAGTGTTCTTGGGACGTAGTGTGGCGAAAGCTAAGCATATGTCTGATGAGACGGCACGTGCCATTGATGAAGAGATTAAGCGTGTTATCGATCGCAACTACACGCGTTCCCTGCAGATCCTTAATGATAATCTCGATATTTTGCACGCGATGAAAGATGCGTTGATGAAGTATGAGACTATCGATGCGAAGCAGATCGATGACCTGATGGCACGCGTTGACGTGCGTGAACCTGCGGATTGGGTTGATAGTGATAGCTCTGATGATTCTGATACAGGCAGTGCGTCAGCCAGTACCGATGAAGCGTCTGTGCCACCGTCTGTAACACCGGATGATGCGCCAGCGAAATAGTTTGTTTTGGTTTTAGAATAAAATCCGCCCTGTTGATACAGGGCGTTTTTACATTTAGCGAATAGAGTTGCAACTGTGTATCGGATTAAATTTTCAGATCGCTGCTTGGTATTAAAAGCGCCTCAGGTCATGGGAATACTTAATGTAACGCCCGACTCTTTTTCTGATGGCGGTAAGTATGGCCAGTTGGATGCGGCACTCAGGCAAGCTGAGGCGATGGTAGCTGCAGGCGCGACATTTATTGATATCGGAGGAGAGTCGACACGTCCGGGTGCCGACGCCGTCTCTGTGGACCAAGAGCTAGTTCGTGTGATCCCAGTGATTGAGGCTGTAAAGGCGAATTTGGATGTTTTGGTCTCGCTTGATACCAGTAAGGCTGAGGTGATAAGTCAAGGCATTTCAGCGGGTGCGGATCTGATCAACGATGTTCGCGCATTACAAGCCCCTGGCGCATTGCAGGCGGTTGCTGCAAGTCGCGTTCCTGTGTGTCTTATGCACATGCAAGGGGAGCCCCGTACAATGCAGGATACCCCGCAGTATGGGGACTTAATCTCTGATATCCGCCATTTTTTCGAAGACCGTATTGATGAATGCGTGAATGCAGGTATCGAGCGTAGTCGAATTCTTATCGATCCCGGGTTTGGTTTCGGAAAAAGTGGCGATCACAATTACCAGTTACTTAATCAGTTGGATCAGTTTCATGAACTTGATCGTCCACTATTGGTCGGATTATCTCGTAAGAGCATGATCGGCCAGGTGCTCAACAATGATATTTCTGAACGTGTGATTGGCAGTGTTGCCGGTGCTGTTATTGCGGCAATGAAAGGCTGTCACATCGTCAGAGTACATGATGTCAAAGAAACCGTTGAGGCTATGAATATAGTGCGAGCAACGCTACAGGAGAGTGTTTAGGTGAGCGAACGTAAATATTTTGGTACCGATGGCGTCCGAGGGCGAGTTGGAGAGTTTCCGATTACCCCTGAATTTTTCTTAAAATTGGGCTGGGCTGCAGGCCGTATTTTGGCGAAAGAGGGTAGCCGAACCGTCTTGATAGGTAAGGATACCCGTATCTCCAACTACATGTTGGAATCGGCTCTTGAGGCCGGATTGGCCGCTGCCGGGCTAAAGGCCGCGTTTACAGGTCCTATGCCAACCCCTGCGATTGCTTACCTAGCAAGAACATTCCGAGCCGAAGCGGGGATCGTGATCAGTGCATCCCATAACCCGTTTTATGATAACGGCATAAAGTTTTTCTCAGCAGATGGCACCAAGCTTGATGACGATCTTGAGTTAGCGATTGAAGCCGAACTGGATAAGCCGCTGACTTGCGTTGATTGTGAAAAATTAGGTAAAGCGATCCGTATTGATGATGCGGCAGGGCGCTATATCGAGTTTTGTAAAAGCAACTTCCCCTCAGGTATGTCTTTGGTTGGGATGAAGATTGTTGTCGATTGCGCGAATGGTGCTACTTACCATATTGCACCTGCTGTATTTTCCGAACTGGGCGCGGAAGTGATCCCAATTGGTATCTCTCCTGACGGTGTGAATATCAATGAGAAGTGTGGCGCCACGGCGATGGATGCGATCAGCAAGGCTGTGGTTGAACATCAGGCCGATCTGGGTATTGCATTTGATGGTGACGGTGACCGAGTGATGATGGTTGACCGGGATGGTGTTGTTGTCGACGGTGACGAGCTGGTTTATATCATTGCCAGAGATGAGCTGCGTAATGGTTCGCTGAAAGGTGGTGTGGTTGGCACCTTGATGAGTAACCTGGGGATGGAAGTTGCCTTACGCGAGCTCGGCATTCCTTTCGTACGCGCTAAAGTGGGTGACCGTTATGTGATGGAGGCGCTGCTTGAGAAGGGGTGGTCCATCGGCGGTGAAGGCTCTGGTCATATTATTAACTTAGCCCATACCAGCACGGGCGACGGTATTGTTGCCGCATTGCGTGTGTTAACGGCAATGCAAAACTCGCATCTTGAGCTGAAAGAGCTGCGCAAAGGGATGAAAAAATACCCGCAGTTACTCATCAATGTTCGCTATCCACAAGGTGCGGATCCGCTTGCTGCTGAAAGCGTTCAAAAGTCTGTGCAAGACGCTGAGAAGGCGTTAGCTGATAAAGGGCGTGTGTTACTTCGCAAGTCCGGCACGGAACCCTTGATCCGAGTGATGGTTGAAGGCGAAGATGCCGCGCTGGTTAAGCAATGTGCGCAGCAGATTGCTACTCAAGTAGAAGAGTCGGTTAAAGCCTGACCAGTTAAATGTAATTTTATTGCTACGGCTCTTGTAACAGAGGGCCGCATTAGTTAATATCTGCCCGCCTTGAAATGAGGTGGTTTGTTAGGAACGCAGCTAGGCTGCACTTCGGGAAGATTAGCATGTACGAGGTTTTATTAGTTCTGTATCTGTTGGTAGCACTTTCGCTTATCGGCTTGGTGTTGCTCCAGCGTGGTAAAGGTGCAGACATGGGTGCTTCATTTGGTGCTGGTGCTTCCGGTACTTTGTTTGGTGCATCTGGTTCAGGTAATTTTCTTACTCGTACCACGGCTGTCCTTGCAACCTCATTTTTTATCCTTAGCTTGTTGCTCGGCAACCTAACTGCAAATGCAGTTAAGCAAGAGGAAGATTGGAATAACCTTGGTGGTGAAGCGCCTGTGGTTGCAGAAGAGCTTGTTGCTCCTGCAGCACCCGCTGCACCTGAAGATGCCAAGGACGATATTCCAAACTAAAGCGTTTGCCGAGGTGGTGGAATTGGTAGACACGCTATCTTGAGGGGGTAGTGTCCTATGGACGTGCGGGTTCAAGTCCCGCTCTCGGCACCAATTTCAATAAAAGGCTGACAATTCGTCGGCCTTTTATTTACTTACTTGCCTATGGATAGGCAGCTGAATATAATTCAGACCTTGTTGGCGCGGGATGGAGCAGTCTGGTAGCTCGTCGGGCTCATAACCCGAAGGTCGTCGGTTCAAATCCGGCTCCCGCAACCACTTTACCTTTAACGAGGTAAGCGCCCACGGCGCACAGAGGGTATCGCTTTAAGCCCCGCAGCTAAGACACGGGGCTTTTTGTTATTTACTGCTCTGTTAGCTACCGCAGGTTGTATCAGCTAGGGGCGTTATGCCCTTTTTTTATTTGTGGAGAACTGATTTGGCGAAGCTCGAATCAAAATTGACCATCATGCTAGAGCCAGCTGTCGAAGCGACAGGGCTGGAGTTGCTGGGTCTGGAGCTTATCCGTGCTGGGCGTAGCTCTGTGCTGCGTCTCTATATCGATCATGAAGACGGCATCACCGTTGAACATTGTGCGGAAGTTAGCCGCCAAGTGAGCGCTGTACTTGATGTCGAAGATCCTATTGCGGGCGAATATAACTTGGAGGTTTCTTCTCCGGGTATGGCTCGTCCTTTGTTCAAGCGCGCCCATTATGAAGCAGTGGTTGGACAAAAAGTGAGTTTACAGACCGTGTTGCCTGTTAATGGGCGGCGAAAATTTACCGGCGATTTGCTGGCGGTAGAGGGTGATACCCTGACGTTGAAAGTAGATGGCGAAGAGGCTCTGATTGCGTTGAATAACGTACGAAAGGGCAACATTGTCCCTATCTTTGATTGATGGGACTTGGCGAAGCGAGGCATTCGAGATGAACAAAGAGATCTTGCTGGTCGTTGACGCAGTATCCAACGAAAAAGCAGTACCGCGGGAAAAGATCTTCGAGGCGCTAGAGATAGCACTGGCCACCGCAACAAAAAAGAAATATGAAGGTGATATAGAAGTACGTGTTGAGATCGACCGTAAGACGGGTCAATACGATACTTATCGCCGTTGGCTTGTAGTCGAACTTGAAGACAGCGGATTAGAAAATCCATACGCCGAGATCACGTTAGCTGCTGCGCAGGTGGATGAGCCGGAGATAACTCCTGGCGAATATGTTGAAGAGCAGATTGAGTCGGTTAAGTTTGACCGTATCACGACGCAAACTGCAAAGCAGGTTATCGTTCAGAAGGTACGTGAAGCAGAGCGTGCGCAGGTTGTTGAGCAATTTCAGGATCAGGAAGGTGAGTTAGTCACTGGAGTGGTCAAGAAAGTGAATCGCGATAGCGTGATTATTGATTTGGGTAGCAACGCAGAAGCTGTGTTGTATCGCGAAGAGATGTTGCCACGTGAGACGTTCCGTCCTGGCGATCGGGTAAGAGCCTTATTGTTCTCTGTTCGTCCTGAAGCCCGTGGTGCTCAGTTATTCTTAAGCCGCAGCCGCCCTGAAATGCTGATTGAACTGTTCCGCATTGAAGTGCCAGAGATCGGCGAGGAGATGATTGAAATCATGGCCGCCGCACGCGATCCTGGGTCACGAGCGAAGATATCGGTGAAAACCAATGACCGCCGCATCGATCCTGTGGGGGCGTGTGTTGGTATGCGTGGTAGTCGTGTCCAAGCGGTTTCTGGTGAGCTTGGCGGTGAGCGTGTTGATATTGTGCTGTGGGATGACAATGCCGCGCAGTACGTTATTAATGCCATGGCGCCTGCGGATGTTGCTTCCATCATAGTTGATGAAGACAAGCACACCATGGATGTCGCTGTGGAAGCTGATAATTTAGCCATGGCTATTGGTCGTAACGGTCAAAACATTCGTCTTGCCAGTCAATTGACTGAGTGGGAACTGAATGTGATGACGCAAGAAGATATGAATGCCAAGCATCAAGCGGAAGCTGCATCTGTTATTAAGGTGTTTGTTGATGGTTTGGGTATCGATGAAGAGTTTGCTGCCCTGTTGGCAGATGAAGGTTTCAGTACGCTGGAAGAGATTGCTTATGTTCCGGCCGCAGAGTTACTTGAAATCGAAGGGCTAGATGACGATCTGGTCGAAGAGCTGCGTACCCGTGCGAAAGATGCACTGACCACGCAAGCTCTGGCGGAAGAGGAAAGCCTCGAAGGGGCTGAGCCGGCAGAAGATCTGCTGAACCTCGAAGGTATGGAACAACACATGGCCTATGTACTCGCGAGCAAAGGCGTTTGTACCCTGGAAGATCTGGCTGAACAAGGCACTGATGATCTCCTCGATATAGATGGGTTAAATGCTAAGAGTGCTGGCGAGTTAATTATGGCCGCTAGAAATATCTGTTGGTTTGGTGAAGATGAAGCCAACTAAGCGGTGCAACGGAGGTAGTGAAGGTAATGGCAGAAGTCACAGTCAATAAACTTGCCAGTGAGATCAACACACCTGTTGACCGCTTGCTTCAGCAATTTGCTGATGCGGGCATGGTTAAATCAGAGAGTGATTCGGTAACTGAAGATGAGAAGCAGGCGCTGCTTTCTCATTTGCATAAGCAGCATGGCGGGGACGCTGGTGAGCCTAAGCGTATGACATTACGTCGTACGACTAAGTCAACCTTGAGCGTACCAAGCGGCGGTGCTGGCGGTAAAGCTAAGGCCGTTCAGGTTGAAGTGCGGAAGAAGCGCACGTATGTGAAGCGTAGTGCAGTTGAAGAACAAGCACGCCAGGAGGCTGAAGAGAAAGCCCGCCTGGAAGCTGAACAAGCGGCAGCGGCTGAAGCACAGCGTAAGGCAGAGGAAGAAGCCAAGCGTAAGGAAGAAGAGGCTGCACGCAAGGCTGAAGATGCCAAGCGCAAGGAAGAAGAAGCCAAGCGTAAGGCTGAAGATGCTAAGCGTCGCGCAGCTGAAGAAGCGAATAAGAGCCCTGAAGAGCGTGCAGCTGAAGAAGCCTCTCGTCAGGAAGAAGCTGCTTTGAAAGCTAAGCAGGACGAAGAGTTACGCCGTAAAGCCGAAGCAGAAGCGGACGCCAAAGCGGAAGAAGCCAAACGCCTTGCTGAAGAAAATTCAGAGCGCTGGAAGAAAGAAGAGGAAGCGCGTAAAGCAAAAGAGAAAGAAGATGTTCATCTTCACTCCAACCGCTATGCGCAGGAAGCCGAAGATAAGCAGGATGAGCAAGCAGAACAGCGCTCACGTCGTCGGAAAAAGAAAAAGGCGCAGCCGGCTGTTTCTCATAGAGGCCGTCGTGGCGGTCGCAATACACCTGCACCGACAGCCCTGCAACACGGCTTCACCAAGCCAGCGGCACCGGTAGAACGTGATGTTCGCATCGGTGAAGCGATTACCGTGGCTGAACTAGCCAATAAGATGGCTGTTAAAGGTGCTGAAGTCGTTAAGACTATGATGAAAATGGGCGCTATGGCGACTATTAATCAGGTTATCGACCAGGAAACTGCAGCCCTTGTCTGTGAAGAGATGGGTCACAAAGTTGTTCTAGTAAAAGAGAACGAACTGGAAGAGCAGGTAATGGCTGCAGCGACTTCTGACGCTGGTGAAGCGATTACGCGTGCGCCTGTTGTGACTATCATGGGTCACGTTGACCATGGTAAGACGTCGCTGTTGGATTACATCCGTAATGCCAAGGTTGCAGATGGTGAGGCTGGCGGTATTACCCAGCACATTGGTGCTTATCACGTCGAAACTGATAACGGTATGGTCACCTTCTTGGATACACCGGGCCACGCAGCGTTTACCTCTATGCGTGCTCGTGGTGCTAAGGCGACGGATATCGTTGTACTTGTTGTGGCTGCTGATGATGGCGTTATGCCGCAAACAAAAGAAGCTGTACAACACGCGCGTGCCGCAGATGTACCAATCGTTGTTGCGGTTAACAAGATTGATAAAGAAGAAGCGGATCCTGATCGTGTTAAGAACGAGCTAGCCCAGCTAGACGTTTTGCCTGAAGACTGGGGCGGCGATACACAGTTCGTTCATGTATCGGCGAAGTCTGGTGAAGGCATTGATGAACTGCTAGAAGCTATATTGCTGGTTTCCGAAGTTCTGGAGTTGAAAGCAAATCCGGAAGGTCTGGCAAGTGGTATCGTGATTGAATCACGCCTTGATAAAGGCCGTGGCCCTATCGCATCAGTATTGGTTCAGCAGGGTACGTTACGTCAAGGTGACATTATTCTGTGTGGTCTTGAGTATGGCCGTATCCGTGCGATGAAGGATGAGTTAGGTCGCAGCATTACCGATGCAGGTCCGTCGATCCCTGTTGAGATCCAGGGCTTGAGTGGTGTGCCATCAGCGGGCGATGAAGCCACGGCTGTTAAAGATGAGAAGAAAGCCCGTGAAGTGGCGCTTTATCGTCAAGGCAAGTTCCGTGATGTGAAACTAGCGCGTCAGCAGAAGGCTAAGCTTGAAAACATGTTCGCTAACATGGAAGAGGGTGAAGTTTCTGAACTTAATCTGGTGCTTAAGGCCGACGTTCAAGGTTCATTGGAAGCGATCAGCGAGTCACTAGCTAAGCTATCTACCGACGAAGTTAAAGTGAAGATTATTGGTAATGGCGTAGGTGGTATTACTGAGACTGACGTGACACTGGCTGCGGCTTCCAACGCTATTGTTGTTGGTTTTAACGTTCGTGCCGACGCTTCAGCCCGTAAAGTGGTTGATGCCGAGAACATTGACTTACGTTACTACAGCGTGATTTACGATGTGATTGATGAAGTACGCCAGGCGATGAGCGGTATGCTTAAGCCTGAGTACAAGCAGGAGATCATTGGTCTGGCTGAAGTTCGTGATGTGTTTAAGTCACCGAAGCTGGGTGCGATTGCTGGCTGTATGGTGACCGAAGGTATCATTAAGCGCAGCGCACCAATTCGAGTACTGCGTGAAAACGTGGTTATCTACGAAGGTGAGCTGGAATCACTGCGCCGCTTTAAAGACGATGTGAATGAAGTTCGTAACGGCGTAGAGTGTGGTATCGGCGTTAAAAACTATAATGACGTTAAAGTCGGTGACCAGATCGAAGTATTTGAAACGGTTGAGATTAAGCGTACGTTGTAATACTGCGCAAGGTCGTCACTGTCACTTTTAAAGTGTAATGAAATGGGTTGAGGGCGAAGGCTCTCAACCCATTTGTATTAAGAGGCAATTATAATATGGCAAATTCCAACCGCGTGTTTCGCGTTGGACAGCAGGTACAGCAAGCCATTGCAATGATCCTTCAACGCGAGATCCGCGATGATCGATTGGGTATGGTCACCGTGTCTGATGTCGAAATGTCCCGAGATCTGGCCTATGCCAAGGTGTTTGTCACCTTCCTGTTTGATGAACAGGAGAAGATTGATGGCGCAATGGCAGCGCTGGAAGATCATAAGAAAATGATACGCATGCTGCTAGGCAGTGCGGTGAAACTGCGTGTCACGCCTGAAGTTAAGTTTCAATTTGATAAGTCATTAGTGGAAGGGATGCGTCTCTCTAGTTTGGCTTCTCAAGCAGTAAAAAACGATGAACTTCGTCGTGGTGAAGATAAGAAAGACGAGAGCGAAGAGTAATGGCACGTCGTACCCGAGGCCGCGCTGTTGACGGCGTATTATTGCTGGATAAACCGTTAGGCCTCTCTTCCAATCATGCCTTACAGCGTGTTAAACGTATCTTTTTTGCTCAGAAAGCGGGGCATACCGGTGCGCTGGATCCGTTAGCTACCGGCATGCTACCTATTTGTCTCGGCGAAGCGACCAAGTTTAGTCAGTTCCTGCTCGATTCCGATAAACGTTACGTTGTGACGGCGAAGCTAGGGATCCGTACGACGACATCCGACGCGGATGGCGAAGTGGTTGCTGAGCGTGCGGTGGACGTATCTGAAGCTGAGCTCGTAAAAGCACTGGAACCCTTTCGTGGTGATATCAATCAGGTCCCTTCGATGTACTCGGCGCTCAAGCACGAAGGCAAACCGCTTTATTGGTATGCTCGCCAAGGTATCGAAATTGAACGTCCTGCCCGACCTATTACCATCTTTGAGCTCAAACTTCTTGCTTTTGAAGGTGATGAAGTATCACTGGAAGTGCATTGCTCAAAAGGGACCTACATCCGCAGTTTAGTGGATGACCTTGGTGAACTGCTGGGCTGTGGTGCTCACGTTGCTTCGTTACGCCGCACGGCCGTCAGAGATTACCCCTATGCCAATATGGTGACGCTGGAACAGCTGGAAGCGCTATTGGAACAGGCGCGTGAGCAGGAGGTTGAGCCTTCGACCCTGCTGGATCCGCTGTTGATGGCTGCGGATAGCCCTGTCGCTGATCTGCCGGAAGTCTCCTTGCTACCCGAAGTTGCAGGCTATTTGCTTAATGGTCAGCCGGTACAAGTACCCAAAGCCCCGGCTCATGGCTTGGTACGGGTCTTTGTTGGCGAAGAGCGGCGTTTTGTTGGCCTTGGTCAGATCGATGAAGACGGCCGAGTGGCACCTAAGCGATTAATTCAAAATCCTAACTGCTGAGCCCTTGCGTTCAGCCATGGGGGTCGTTAGAATACGCGCCCTCAGTTCCCCGCTGAATTAGTGATTGGGGGGAACGTTATTAAATTGGAGAATAGTGATGTCACTAAGTACTGAAGAAAAAGCAAGACTGGTTGCAGAATTTGGCCGTGGCGAAGGCGATACGGGTTCACCTGAAGTTCAGGTTGCTCTGCTGACTTTCGATATCAACCAGCTGCAGGGTCACTTCAAAGAACACATCCACGATCACCACAGCCGTCAAGGTTTGTTGCGTAAAGTAAGCCAGCGTCGTAAGTTACTGGATTACTTGAAGCGTAAGAGCAACGAACGTTACCTGGCGTTGATCGAAAAACTGGGTCTGCGTCGCTAAGACGTGTTACGACCGAGTTAAAAAAAGAGCCGATAAGGCTCTTTTTTTGTTTTTACGGTTAAATTTTTACTTTCCTGCAGTTATTCGGGTCATTTCACTAGGCAGAACAGCCGGATCCAGTATAATTACGCCCGCTATAAAACGGCATAAAGAAAAAATAGATTAAGGAATTACACAAGTGAATCCCATTATAAAAACATTTCAGTATGGTCAACATACTGTCACCCTGGAAACTGGCGTTATTGCACGTCAAGCATCAGCCGCTGTATTGGCTTCTATGGATGACACCACGGTTCTCGTGAGTGTGGTTGGTGTTAAAGATAGCGGCGAAGGTCGTGACTTCTTCCCGCTGACGGTGAACTATCAGGAGCGTACTTATGCTGCTGGTAAGATCCCTGGTGGTTTCTTCAAGCGCGAAGGTCGTCCTTCTGAAGGTGAAACACTGACAGCTCGCCTGATTGACCGTCCAATTCGTCCGCTTTTCCCTAAAGGCTTCATGAATGAAGTGCAGGTGATAGCGACAGTTATCTCGGTTAACCCAGAAGTTAACCCAGATGTTGTAGCTATGATCGGTACGTCTGCAGCCCTGTCTATCTCTGGTATCCCTTTCAATGGTCCTATCGGTTGTGCCCGCGTTGGTTACATCGATGGTGAGTTCGTATTGAATCCATTGGAGTCAGAGCTGGCTAATAGCAAATTGGACCTGGTTGTTGCCGGTACCGAAAGCGCTGTGCTGATGGTTGAATCAGAAGCCGACGTGCTTTCTGAAGAAGTGATGCTGGAAGCGGTTGTTTATGGCCATGACCAGATGCAGAACGTTGTTTCTGCAATCAATGAATTTAAAGCTGAAGTAGCCACCCCTGCTTGGGATTGGACTGCACCAGAAAAAGACGAAACCCTGTTCGGCAAACTGAAAACTTTGTCTGAAGCTGGTTTTGGTGATGCATATAAGATCACTGACAAGCTTGAGCGCCAAGTGGCTGCAAAAGCTGTTAAATCCGCGGCGTTAGCGGCCATTGTTGAAGAAGCGGGTGAAGACGCCATCGTTGATGAGCGCGCTGTTTCTGAACTACTGTACAAAATTGAAAAAGCGGTTGTACGTAACCGTATTATCGCTGGTGAGCCACGTATCGATGGCCGTGACCCAGAGATGGTTCGTGCCCTTAATGTCATGACTGGTGTGTTGCCACGTACTCACGGCTCTGCAGTATTCACCCGTGGTGAGACTCAGGCATTAGTGACGACTACGCTTGGTACCGCTCGTGATGCTCAGAATATCGATTCTTTGCTGGGTGAGCGTACGGACCGTTTCATGCTGCATTACAACTTCCCTCCATACTGTGTGGGCGAAGCTGGCTTTGTTGGCTCTCCTAAGCGCCGTGAAATTGGCCACGGCCGTTTGGCTAAGCGTGGTATCGCTGCGGTTATGCCTAACGAAGAAGAGTTCCCGTACACTGTGCGTGTGGTTTCTGAAATCACCGAGTCTAACGGCTCAAGCTCAATGGCTTCAGTTTGTGGTACTTCGTTGGCGCTGATGGATGCAGGTGTTCCTATCAAAGCCTCTGTTGCGGGTATCGCGATGGGCTTGGTGAAAGAAGGCGACGATTTCGTTGTTCTGTCTGACATCTTGGGTGATGAAGATCACCTTGGCGATATGGACTTCAAAGTGGCTGGTACCAACGGTGGTGTGACAGCACTGCAGATGGATATCAAGATCGAAGGTATCACTAAAGAGATCATGCAGATCGCTTTGAATCAGGCAAAAGGTGCTCGTTTGCACATCCTGTCTGTGATGGACGAAGCCATTGGCGGTCACCGTGATGATGTATCTGATTTTGCACCGCGAATCCACACTATCAAGATCGACCCGGAGAAGATCCGTGACGTAATTGGTAAGGGTGGTGCAGTTATCCGTGCTCTGACCGAAGAAACGGGTACCAGCATCGATATCACTGACGATGGCACTATCAAGATCGCTGCCACTGATGGTTTAGCGGCGAAAGAAGCTATCCGTCGTATCGAAGAGATCACTGCAGAAGTAGAAGTTAACCGCATCTACGAAGGTACTGTGGTACGTATCGTTGATTTTGGTGCTTTTGTGAGCGTTCTTCCGGGCAAAGAAGGTTTGGTCCATATTTCTCAAATCGCTGCTGAGCGTATTGAGAAAGTGGCTGATTATCTGGAAGTTGGTCAGAAAGTACCGGTTAAAGTGATCGAAATTGATCGTCAAGGCCGTGTACGTTTAAGTATCAAAGAAGCAGCGCCTGCTGCGGAACAGAAGCCAGCAGAAGATAAAGCTGACGCCTAAGTCGGTCTAACTGTTGAGAAAAAAGGGAGCGCATTGCGCTCCCTTTTTGTTTGCTTCCTGCTAGGATAGCGCAATGGGCTGCGGCCAAGGTTTGAAGCAAGGACAGATTTTGATGAATTATTCGCGGAAGTTACGCGTTGGCTGGTGTTTACTGATGGCTTTAGGTTTAAGTGCTTGTGCCAGTACACAGGCACCTGAGCCTGAAGGTCCAGCGTTGGTATTGGCTGAGCCAGAACAGCCGAAGGCAAGAGATCAGTTCACGGTAGCGAAGATTTCTCAGCTACTGGCGATGCCTGATCATGAAGATGACCAGCGAGCCTATCTGTTTTACCAACGTGGTGTTCATTACGATCGTTTAGGAATGCGCTGGTTGGCACAATTAGATTTTCAACGAGCACTCGATCTTCGCCCTGATATGGCGGAAGCCTACAACCGCCTTGGGATCTATTTTATCCAGACCCAGCAGTATGAAGATGCGTTCCAAGCATTCGATTCTGCGTTAGAGCTCGATCCAGAGCATGACTATGCCTTCCTTAATCGGGGGATAGCACTCTATTACGCCGGTCGAGATGACCTAGCGGTAGAAGATCTTGAGTCTTTCTTGCAGCGTGATACGTCGGATCCTTATCGTGCTATTTGGCTCTATTTAGCAGAGAGTCGTCTGTCACAGCCAGAAGCGCTGGCACGCCTACAGTTTAATCGTGCCAAGCTCGATGATAATCAGTGGTCGACGCAACTTACTAACTACCTATTGGGTACGATTGACGAAGCTGAGTTGTTGCAGCTTGCGCAACAAGACTGGGATGACAATAGCAGCATGAGCGAGCGGCTGTGCGAAGCATATTTTTATCTGGCGAAGAGTTATTTGGCGCAAGGTAAGGATACCCAAGCTTTGACGTTCTTGAAGCTCACCATTGCCACCAATATATATGAATACGTGGAGCACAGGTTTGCTCTGTTAGAGCTTGATCTACTGCAGCAACGTTGGAGTGAACAGCAGGGCTCTTGATGCGTCAGCTTTTTGTTTGGTTTCAAGCGGCAAGGCCTCGTACCTTGCCGGCTTCACTTGCTCCCTTAATCGTCGGTAATTGGTTGGCGTACCTTGAGGACCAACTGCAGAGCGGTTTATTGCTCGCCAGTTTACTTTGCGCCCTAGCCCTGCAAATTTTTGTCAACTACGCCAACGACTATTTTGATGCGCTTACCGGGGTTGATACCGATGCACGGGTGGGGCCTCAGCGTGCGACCCAGTCTGGTTTAGTCACCCATGGTCAGATGCGAGCGGCTATGGTGTTAAGTGCGTTGGCGGCAAGCCTTGCTGGACTCTATATCGTGGTGTTCGGCTCCCTTTGGTTGTTGCCCGTGGGGATCGCCAGTCTTATCGCTGCCTACCTGTACAGTGGTGGTCCGAGGCCCTTGGCCAGTTTAGGTCTGGGAGAGATCACGGTATTTCTGTTTTTCGGTGTGGTTGCGGTGGTCGGTAGTTACTTTATGCATACTCAGCTGATGTCGAAAGCCGCCTGGTTAGCCGCTGTGTTAGTGGGGCTTCCTGTCTGTGCCATTATGTTGGTGAACAATATCCGCGATATTTCGACAGATACGGCGGCAGGGAAAAAGACCTTGCCGGTGCGTATTGGCCGGCAAAACAGCGTTGTTTTGTATAGTGCAGCCTTGTTACTGCCATTAGCATTGACCATTAATCAGCTAAACGTCGTTGTTTGGTTGAGCTTGTGGATAGCGACGGTTTTTGTCGCCGTATGGCTGATTAGCCAGCTGCTGAAGCGTCAAGCTCAGGCACTTAATCCCTTATTGGGCTGGACCTCTTTCTATTCGCTCTGGCTCGCTGTACTCAGCTGTTTTTACTTTACTATTTAGTTTTTTACCCTGCAGCCTCAACATTTCGTCAATGCTGACGGACACCTTTCCGGCCCTTCTAGCTCAAATTATCTGGCCAGACCAGTTGCTAAATCTCCATTTGTTGTACATGGTTAATAAAACAACAAGCCTCACCAAAGGCCCTACGGAGAGAAGAAAATGCAGAAAATGATCACCCTCGGAGAGTTTATCGTTCAGAAGCAGGCCGATTTTCCAGAGGCGACCGGTGATCTCACCGGTCTGCTGAGTGCCATAAGGTTGGCGGCTAAAGTGGTCAATCGTGAGGTCAATAAAGCGGGATTGGCCGATATCACCGGCGCCGTGGGTGAGCAGAATATTCAGGGTGAAGAGCAGCAGAAACTCGATGTCTATGCCAATGAGAAATTCAAAGCGGCGCTAGAAGCGCGTGGCGAAGTGTGTGGTATGGCCTCAGAAGAGGAAGAGGATTATGTTGTTTTTGACTCTGAGGTAAATAACAACGCTAAGTATGTGGTGCTGACCGATCCGCTGGATGGATCTTCAAATATTGATGTTAACGTCTCTATCGGTACTATCTTCTCGATTTATAAAAGGGTGTCGCCGCGGGGCACGCCGGTGACACTGGAAGATTTTCTCCAGCCAGGTAATCAGCAAGTGGCCGCTGGTTATATCATCTATGGCTCTTCGACAGTTTTAGTGTATAGCACTGGCCATGGTGTCCATGGCTTTACCTATGATCCCTCGCTTGGCGTGTTTGCACTCTCCCATGAAAATATCTGCACACCGGAAGATGGCCTGATCTATTCGATTAACGAAGGCAACTACATCAAATTCCCCGATGGCGTGAAGATGTATATCAAGTATTGCCAAGCAGAAGATGAAGCGACACATCGTCCCTTTACTGCCCGTTATATTGGCTCTCTGGTGGCGGACTTCCACCGCAACCTGATGAAAGGAGGGATCTACCTATACCCCTCAACAATGAAAAATCCAAACGGTAAGCTGCGCTTATTGTATGAATGTAATCCGATTGCCTATCTCGTCGAGCAAGCTGGAGGCCGCGCTAGCGACGGCTATCAACGTATTCTTGATATTAAGCCGACGGAGCTGCATCAGCGTACGCCATTTTTTGTTGGTTCAACGAATATGGTGAAAACTGTCGAAGATCTGATCAAGGAGTTTGGCTAGTCGCAAAGGTCATCGATGAAGGAAAGGCGCCTAGCGCTCTCTTCCTTCGCGTTACTTAGGGCGCGTGTGGCTATAGCTATCACCTAAGCTGGCATATTCATTGGCTCCTAGGCGGGCGAGTGGATCTAGCTCCATCGCGTCTACTTTGAGCCGTCCTTTGTTATCTTCTTTGGCCACGGCGTCGTTGATATAGAGCTGTTCAACTTTGCCAAAAACCAGTTGTTGCGGTACATCGCCAATGGCTTGTATTTGGAACAATGAGCAGGCCATCGCCAGTTTGCATTGACTAATTCTTGGCAGGGGAAAATCAGTGAATGGCTCGGTGGCGAGCTGGCTGAGGTTGAGCTCAGATTCTCCGTGGGGCAGGGACTTTGCTGTTTCTGTGACCGTCGCCGCCATCTCGGCACCTGGAATATGCACAACAAACTGTTTGTTGCGTTGAATGTTGTGTAGCGTATCTTTATCGCTGCCATCGGGTTTTTTACCAACAGAAAACATTATTAGTGGTGGCGTGCTGCAGATGGCATTGAAATATGAAAAAGGGGCCAGGTTGTAGTTCTGTTCGCCGCTGTCAGTTAGCACCCAAGCGATAGGTCTGGGTACGATAGTCTGGGTCATAATGTGGTAGATCTCACTGCCACTGAGCTGAGAAAAGTCGATATTCACTGTCTACAATCCCCGTTAAATTTTTATTATTCCGCGTTCGCTTGAATGGCGATAACTTCGCTCACAACGCTACCGTCATTGAGCTGTGAGTTTATCTGCTGTCCAACCATCACCTGAGTGGTTGTTTTGATCACTTGCTGGCTTTGCTGGTCCCGGGTTATGGAGTAACCACGATTGAGAGTCGCTAGCGGGCTGACCAGCGACAGTTCTTGACACTGGTGCTGCCATTGGTTGCGTTGCATCTGCAAATGGCGCTGCATGTTGCTGGTGAGCTGCTGCGTTAGCTGTTGTTGTCTGGTTTTCAGGTGTTCGAGCCGATAGGCAGGATCCGAGCGTTGTAAGCGCTGGGCGAGTTGAGCATAGCGTTGCGATGCATGCGCTATGCCTTGGTTTCCCGTGTGCAGTAGGCGTCGGCTTAGCTCATCAAGACGCTGTGTCTGTTGTTGCAGACGACGATCGGGATGGTTGAGTTGCAGGTTACGCTGCAGTTGTTGCAGTTTGTTGCTATCCCGCAGTAGCAGACGACTAACAGCTTGTTTTAAGCGCAGCGACAGTTGTGACAACTGCTGCCGTTGGTGTTGTTGATCACCACTGACATATTCAGCTGCCGCTGAGGGGGTCGGGGCGCGCATATCTGCGACATAATCGGCAATGGTGGTATCAATCTCATGGCCGACCGCACTGATAATAGGCAGCTGGCTTTGATAAATGGCTCGAGCAACCACCTCTTCATTAAAGGCCCTGAGATCTTCCAGTGAACCGCCGCCCCGGCCGACAATGAGTAGGTCACACTCGTTACGTCGATTAGCGGTGAGAATCGCTTCAGCGATCTGTGCTGCCGCTGTGTCGCCCTGTACCTGAGTCGGGTAAAGTACCACCCGTATAGCCGGGTTACGCCGCTTCAGGACCGAAAGAATGTCATGGATGGCTGCACCGGTGGCAGAAGTAATCACCCCAACGCTAATAGGGTGCGCCGGGATCGCTTGTTTGTGCTCGGTTGAGAACAGCCCCTCTGCGGCGAGTGCCAGCTTCAGTTGGTCGAACTTTTGTTTTAGGACTCCTTCGCCAGCGTCCTCCATCTGCTCAATGATTAGCTGATAGTCGCCTCTGGGTTCATACAGGCTGACCTGGGCTCTGACTAACACCTGCAGGCCGCTCTTGGGTTTCAAGCTGACTAAGCGGTTCTTACCGCGAAACATGGCGCCTTTGACCTGAGACCGCTCATCTTTCAGGCTGAAGTACCAATGACCGGATGCAGCAGCGACAAAGTTTGATAACTCGCCCTGTAACCAGACCGTACCCAACCCCTCTTCCAGTAATTGGCGGGCACAGCGGTTGAGGGTGGAGACAGAGAATACTTTTTGATTGGACATCGGATTCTTATGATTGCGGAAAAGAACAGGTGGCAACAAAAGCTGACACGTAAGCTAGTTTATCAGCAAAACTGACCTATTATCATCTTGCGTTAGATCACAAAATAGTTTTACTCGATAGTTGCCTTAGGGTAGAATCCGGCCGCAACTTAATCAACCTCCTTCAACTGGTTTCAGGTATAGTTGCGATGCTAAGAATTGCCCAAGAAGCGCTCACATTTGACGATGTTTTACTCGTCCCTGCACATTCTACCGTGCTGCCTAATACGGCCACGCTCAATACCCAGCTGACTAGTACTATTAGTCTCAACGTGCCTATGGTCTCGGCGGCTATGGACACCGTGACTGAAGCCAATTTAGCAATTGCTTTGGCTCAGGAAGGGGGTATCGGTTTTATTCACAAAAACATGAGTATCGAAGCCCAGGCGGCGATGGTACGCAAAGTGAAGAAATTCGAAAGTGGTGTGGTTGCTGATCCTGTTACTGTGCACCCTGACTTGACTATCGGTGAGTTGAAAGAGCTTTCTGCTCAGCACGGCTTTAAAGGGTTCCCGGTCACTGACAGTGAAAACAATCTAGTCGGCATTGTTACCAGCCGAGATGTGCGTTTCGAGCCTGACATGGATAAAAAGGTCTCTGACGTGATGACTTCAAAAGAGCGTCTGGTGACCATCCATAAAGATGCGACAGCTGATGAAGTGCACCACATGATGCATGAGCATCGACTAGAAAAAATTCTCGTGGTTGATGATGCCTTCAAACTGAACGGTATGATCACAGTAAAAGACTTCAAAAAAGCGGAACGTAAGCCAAACGCCTGTAAAGATAGCGATGGAAGCTTGCGTGTTGGTGCCGCAGTAGGTGCCGGTGCGGGTAACGAAGAGCGCATTGAAGCCTTGTTTAACGCCGGTGTTGATGTGCTATTGATTGATTCTTCACATGGTCACTCAGAAGGTGTTTTGCAACGTATTCGCGAAACCCGTGCTAAATACCCTGATCTACAGATTGTAGGCGGTAACGTAGCAACAGCTGCAGGTGCTGTTGCACTGGCTGATGCCGGGGTGAGTGCTGTTAAAGTCGGGATCGGTCCCGGTTCTATCTGTACCACTCGGATCGTTACCGGTGTTGGCGTACCTCAGATCACCGCGGTTTCTGATGCCGTAGAAGCATTGAAAGATCGCAATATTCCAGTGATTGCCGACGGTGGTATCCGTTTCTCCGGAGACATTGCTAAGGCCTTAGCTGCTGGCGCTAGTTGTGTGATGGTTGGCTCTATGTTTGCTGGTACAGATGAAGCTCCTGGCGAAATTGAGCTGTACCAAGGGCGAGCGTTTAAGAGCTACCGTGGTATGGGGTCATTAGGTGCCATGTCGCAAACTCAAGGTTCATCAGATCGCTATTTCCAAACGGATAATGCGGCGGATAAATTGGTACCGGAAGGTATCGAAGGGCGCATACCTTACAAAGGTGCAGTAGCAAACATTATCCATCAGCAGATGGGTGGCCTGCGCAGCTGCATGGGCTTGACTGGCTGTGGCTCAATCGAGCTACTGCGCACGAAAGCTGAATTCGTGAAGATCACCAGTGCTGGTATGGGTGAATCTCATGTACATGATGTGACTATTACTAAAGAAGCACCCAACTACCGTATGGGTTAAACTTTAGCATTACTATTTTGTTGCTTGGGCTGACTCTGTGTCAGCCCATTTTCATTTTCCGAATAGCAGGAAAACCATGACTAAGAACATTCATGACCATCGTATATTGATCCTTGATTTTGGCTCACAGTACACCCAACTGATCGCCCGCCGTATCCGTGAGATTGGCGTATTCTGCGAACTTTGGTCTTGTGATGTCACGGAAGAGCAGATCCGCGAGTTCAATCCGCGGGGTATCATTCTGTCCGGTAGCCCAGAGAGTGTCGGCAATGATGTTGGTCTGAAAGCCCCTGATTATGTGTTTACCGCCGGTGTTCCTGTATTGGGGATCTGTTATGGCATGCAGACAATGACAGCGCAGTTAGGTGGCGAGGTGGTTGGCTCTGATCATCGCGAATTCGGTTACGCACAAGTGGAAGTGATTGCTGATAGCCAGTTACTGCACAATATCGAAGATCATGTCGGCGCGAACGGCAATGCCTTGTTAGATGTATGGATGAGCCACGGTGATAAAGTGGGGCAGCCACCTGCTGGTTTTAGCACCATCGCCCGTACGGATTCATGCCCCCATGCAGCAATCGCCAATGAAGAGAAAAAATTCTATGGCGTGCAGTTCCACCCTGAAGTCACCCACACTCGCCAAGGCCAGCGTATGCTGGAACACTTTGTGATCAACACTTGTGGTTGCGAGAAGTTGTGGACGCCGTCATCCATTATTGAAGACGCAGTGGCGCAGATTAAGCAGCAGGTGGGTAGCGATGAGGTGATCCTCGGTTTATCCGGCGGTGTTGATTCGTCAGTGACAGCAATGCTGTTGCACCGAGCTATCGGTAAGCAATTGACCTGTGTATTTGTCGACAATGGTTTGCTGCGCTTACATGAAGGCGAGCAGGTGATGGAGATGTTCGGTGACCATTTTGGTCTCAATATCATCAAGGTTGACGCCGAAGACCGCTTCCTCAATAACCTGGCTGGTATTGACGAGCCTGAGGCAAAACGTAAATCCATTGGCCATACTTTTATCGAAGTGTTTGATGAAGAAGCCAACAAACTGGCGAATGCTAAATGGCTCGCCCAGGGCACTATCTATCCTGATGTGATTGAATCAGCGGCGTCAAAAACGGGTAAGGCTCATGTGATTAAGTCTCACCATAACGTTGGCGGCTTGCCTGACGATATGGAGATGGGCTTAGTTGAACCTTTGCGTGAACTGTTTAAAGATGAAGTGCGCCGTATTGGCCTGGAATTAGGCCTGCCTTATGACATGCTTTATCGTCACCCATTCCCTGGGCCTGGTCTTGGCGTTCGGGTACTTGGTGAAGTGAAAAAAGAGTATTGTGACTTGCTGCGCCGCGCGGACGCTATCTTTATTGAAGAGCTTCACGCTGCTGATCTGTACCACAAAGTCAGTCAGGCATTTACCGTGTTCCTGCCTGTGCGCTCTGTGGGGGTGATGGGGGATGGTCGTAAATATGATTGGGTGGTATCACTGCGTGCGGTGGAAACCATCGACTTTATGACTGCGCATTGGGCACATTTGCCATACGACTTCCTGGGTAAGGTATCTAACCGCATTATCAATGAGATCGATGGTATCTCTCGTGTGGTATACGACATCTCCGGTAAGCCGCCTGCAACCATCGAGTGGGAATAGCTTTCCTGCGATGAGGTTGAATTAGCCGGCGGAAATGCCGGCTTTTTTATGACGATATGTTTGGCGTCAGTGATAGTTCATGCTTTGGAAATTTTTTTAATTATTGGCTTCGCTATTTATGTCAGAGCAACGAATGTCTGAAATCTCGAATGAGATCCACGAAAAATTCATGCGCCGCGCATTGGCACTTGCTGCCCATGCGGAAGCGTTGGGTGAAGTTCCTGTCGGTGCGGTTGTGGTTTATCGTGGGGAGGTGATCGCTGAGGGATGGAATCAACAGATCCTCAATAATGATCCGACAGCCCATGCTGAGGTTATGGCCTTACAAGCGGCGGGAAGGGCGATCGGTAACTATCGTCTGCTGGATACGCAATTGTACGTCACGCTTGAGCCGTGCGTGATGTGTGCTGGCGCGATGGTGCACGGCAGAGTTGGGCAGTTGATCTTTGGTGCGGCAGATCTGAAAACTGGTGCGGCCGGTTCGATTATGGATATTACTCGGCATGGCAACTTGAACCACCAAATTGAGGTGGTGGCAGGCGTTTTGGCTGGGGAATGCAGTGAACAGCTCAGCGGTTTTTTTCGTAAGCGCCGAGCGGCAAAAAGGGCGGAAAAATTGGCTCGCCAGCAACAATCGGCAGCCGACTAATTAGGTGTGAACGACATCCAGAATCTGGACGACCTGCGTTTGTAGATAGAACTTGCGTGATCTTGCCATCACTTTTTTATGGCTGCGCTTAGTGGCCAAATGGCGTCGGGTGCTCTGAGAGCTGAGGCGTTTTACTTGTTTCATGGTGGCACTCCTTAATAAGTGCTGAACAAGTGTCTAAACTAACAATCTTGTGTGACACTTTTATTAATCTGCTGTTTAGCGTTCAGGCACTGCTTTTAGCTGCTCTTCTGGTGCGCTCTTTTCTGCCACCTTGTTGTCTACAGCGTCACCATCATACTCCTTGATACCTGCGGTGAGTTGCTTAAATTTCTCTTTCTGTTGGGCTAGGCGATCTGCCGCTGCTTTTTTATCCTCGATATAAACCAAAGCGTCGTAGTAGCGGCGAATGTTATCCACATAAGCAACGGGCTCTTCTCCGCGGGCGTAGCCATAGCGGGTCTGCTTGTACCATTTTTTCTTCCGCAGTAGCGGTAGTGTGGTTTTAACGTCAGTCCAGCTATAGGGATCTTTGCCACGGGCACGAGTCAATTTAATCGCGTCGATGACATGCCCCATGCCCACATTGTAAGCAGCTAAGGCAAACCAAATTCGCTCGTGGGGGGCGATCTTTTCGGGCACCCGTTGTAATAGTTGTTCGAGATAGATAGCGCCGCCGCGGATACTGGATTCAGGGTCGAGACGATTTTCTATCTTCAATTGTTTGGCAGTGTTAAGGGTCAACATCATTAACCCACGAACACCGGTATGGGAGCGGGCATTGGGATTCCAATGGGATTCTTGATAGCTTTGCGCTGCCAGCAGACGCCAATCAAGTTCTGCCGCATATTGCTCAAACATCGGCTTAATTGACGGCAACTTGCGCTCTACTGCCCGCATAAATGCTCGGGTATCGACATAATCGAATTGTCCCACATGGCCGAAATATTTCTCTTCGAGCTGGGCGATCATGCCACTTGACTGCATCTCGCCGAAAAACTCAATTAACGCGGCTTGTAATGCATCATTATTGCCTTTTTGCATCAACCAGGCCACGGGCTGCTCTTTGACTACAGTAAAAGCGAGGGAGAGTTCGGTGTGATAGCGACGGAACAGATCCAGTTGGCTTGAGTCGACGATGGTAAAGTCGATATCGCCAGCCAACACTTTCTGCATTAACTCTTCACTGTCATGCTCTGTGGTGACTTCCCAATCAAGATTCGGATAATCGGTTTTAAACCTTTCGAGTGTTTCGGCATGGCTGGAGTTGGCGATGACGCGAATAACACCGTCTAATTGGCCAAGGTTGCGTGGGCGTTTACGCCCCTTTTTATAAACAACCTTTTGGCTGATCCATTGATAGGCGGGGGAGAAGCTATAAAACTCTCGTCGTTGATCTGTGACTGCCAAGCCTGCAGCGAGGATGTCGACACGGCCTGCATTCAATTGGGTGAACAGATCATCAATGGTATAGCTAGGTACCATCTTAAGTTCGACGCCAAGGTAATCGGCAAGTTGTTTTGCTAACTCGTAATCGATGCCTTCAGGGCCGTTCGGGCCAAACAGGTATGTGGTACTCGAATAAATCGTGCCCACACGTAACTCACCCCGATCCAAAATCTGTTGCAGGTGTGTTTTGTCTGGTTGCGTCGGATCGCAGCCTAATAACAGCAGCGATGTCAGAAATAGGCTAACTAGCAGGATCTGTCGTTTCCATCCGCGAAACAGACGACTGCTAACTGACGACTCCGAGCTTTTCTGACGAGTAATTTCCATACTTAACTTATACCAGATGAAAACGAATGCGCCCAGCTTCCTTCTAGCGCTTATCAACGGCCACACTTTTCACTATAATACGCCTCCTTAGTTCAACCCCCCTAACTTCGGCCAGGTGAGTAAGCGTATGCAAATCCTTCGTGGTGCCCCCGCGTTGTCAGACTTTCGTATCAACAAGTTATTGGATGCTTGTCGCAGCCAAAAACTCCCCGTAACAAGCATTTACGCTGAGTATATGCATTTTGCGGAGTTGACGTCGCCACTGTCAGAAGCCGAGCTGGCTAAGCTGGAAAAGCTTCTGACCTACGGCCCAACCATTGCTGAACACGCGCCGGAAGGTAAGCTGTTGTTGGTGACTCCTCGTCCCGGCACCATATCGCCTTGGTCGTCTAAAGCGACAGATATTGCTCAAAACTGTGGTCTGGATCAGATCGTGCGATTGGAACGTGGTATGGCTTACTACGTTGCTACCAGCGCCGAGTTGTCCGCTGCGCAGTGGCTAGAGGTTCAAGGCCTTATCTATGATCGTATGATGGAAGTTGTATTCGAACAACTTGACGATGCGACGGCTCTGTTCCGCCACGATCAGCCGGCACCATTGAATTCGGTGGATGTATTGAGCGGTGGTCGTGATGCGCTTGCTCAAGCCAATATCGCTATGGGCCTGGCATTGGCTGATGATGAAATTGATTATCTGGTTGAGAATTTTCAGGCTTTAGGGCGCAATCCAAACGATATTGAGCTTTATATGTTTGCTCAGGCGAACTCCGAGCACTGTCGTCACAAGATTTTTAATGCGGATTGGACCATTGATGGAGAAGCGCAGCCGAAGTCGCTTTTCAAGATGATCAAAAATACCTATGAGCAGCATAACGATTACGTGTTGTCTGCTTATAAAGATAACGCTGCAGTGTTTGCCGGCTCAAAAGCAGGCCGTTTCTTCCCTGATCCGGAAACTAAAGCTTACGCTTATCATGTCGAAGATATCCATATTCTTTGTAAAGTGGAAACCCATAACCACCCGACTGCTATCTCGCCATGGCCGGGTGCTTCGACCGGATCTGGCGGTGAAATTCGTGATGAAGGTGCGACCGGTATTGGCTCTAAACCGAAAGCTGGTTTAGTTGGCTTCTCCGTGTCAAACCTCCGGATCCCTGGTTATCAACAGCCATGGGAAACGGATTTTGGTAAGCCGGGACGTATTGTTTCTGCACTCGATATCATGTTGGAAGGTCCTCTGGGTGGCGCCGCTTTTAATAACGAGTTTGGTCGCCCGAACCTGCTAGGCTACTTCCGTACCTATGAAGAGCAGGTGGTAAGCCATAACGGAGAAGAGATCCGTGGTTACCATAAGCCGATTATGCTGGCCGGTGGTTTGGGTAATATTCGTGCTGACCATGTTGAGAAGAAAGAGATCCCGGTCGGCGCAAAGCTGATTGTTCTCGGTGGCCCAGCGATGAATATCGGCTTGGGTGGCGGTGCCGCTTCTTCTATGGCATCGGGACAATCTTCAGAAGATCTAGATTTTGCTTCTGTTCAGCGTGAAAACCCTGAGATGGAACGCCGGTGTCAGGAGGTGATCGATCGCTGCTGGCAGCTGGGTGATGAAAACCCTATCGTATTTATCCATGATGTGGGCGCGGGTGGTTTGTCTAACGCCCTGCCTGAACTGGTTAATGACGGTGAGCGTGGCGGTAAGTTCGAATTGCGCAGTGTACCCAACGATGAGCCCGGCATGAGCCCGCTTGAGATCTGGTGTAATGAATCGCAAGAACGTTATGTGATGGCGGTGCCTGCAGAAAAACTGGCGCAGTTTGATGCTATCTGTCAGCGTGAGCGAGCGCCTTATGCGGTGGTTGGTGAAGCCACTGAAAAGTTGCACCTGACCCTCAGCGATAGTCATTTTGGGAATAACCCTATTGATATGCCATTGAGCGTGTTATTGGGTAAAACACCTAAGATGCATCGTGATGTGCAACGTTTGCAAGCCAGTGGTCAGGCCTTGGCTTTGGATGGCGTTGACCCGCTGGATGCAGCAGAGCGTCTGCTGAACTTGCCAACGGTCGCCGAGAAAACCTTCCTTATCACTATTGGTGACCGTTCGGTGACAGGTCTTGTTGCCCGCGATCAGATGGTCGGCCCTTGGCAGATCCCTGTCGCAGATTGTGCGGTTACCGCCGCCAGTTTTGATACCTATGCCGGTGAAGCTATGTCGATCGGTGAGCGTACGCCGGTGGCACTGCTGAATTTCGCGGCATCGGCACGTTTGGCTGTGGCGGAATCACTGACGAATATTGCGGCAACGCAGATTGGCGATCTTAAACATATCAAACTGTCTGCCAACTGGATGTCAGCTGCAGGTCACCCAGGTGAAGATGCGGGCCTGTACGATGCGGTAAAAGCGATTGGTGAAGAGCTGTGTCCGACATTGGGGCTAACGATTCCGGTCGGTAAAGACTCCATGTCGATGAAGACTAAGTGGCAGCAGGACGGTGAAGAGCGTGCCGTGACTTCCCCGTTGAGCCTAGTGATCACCGCGTTTGGTCGGGTGGAAGATATCCGTTCAACAGTGACACCTGAACTGGTTACTGACGCAGGTGAGACCGATCTCTTACTGTTGGATCTGGGACTTGGTAAGAACCGCCTCGGTGGCTCTTGTCTGGCGCAGGTCTATAAACAACTGGGTGACGATACGCCTGATGTTGATGATGCTGAACTGTTGAAGGGCTTCTTCAATGCGATGCAGGCGCTGGTTGCTGACGGTCAGCTGCTGGCTTACCACGATCGCTCTGACGGTGGCCTATTTGTCACAGTGGCTGAGATGGCGTTTGCGGGACATTGTGGTGCTAACGTTGCGTTGGATGCGCTGGGCGGCAATGATCTGGCTGCCTTGTTCAGTGAAGAGCTGGGTGCGGTTATTCAAATTAAGCGTAGCGAACGCGACGCGGTGCTGGCGGTGTTTGCTGAACACGGCTTAGCGGCAGCAACCCACCTCATTGGTGAGGTGTCGGCAGAAGATAGTGTCAGCTTTAGCCGTGCGGGTGTTGAGGTGTTAAACAGTACTCGTACGCACCTGCGTACCGTGTGGGCTGAAACGACTCGTCGCATGCAAAAGCTGCGGGACAACCCAGCCTGTGCTGAGCAGGAGTTCCAAGCGAAGCAGGATGTAAAAGATCCTGGTTTGAACGTGTCATTACCCTATGATCCGAGCTTAGATGTTGCTGCGCCATATATCGCCACTGGCGTGAAGCCGAAAATGGCAATTTTACGTGAGCAAGGCGTTAACTCACAGTTAGAGATGGCGGCCGCGTTTGACCGTGCCGGCTTTGAAAGCATCGATATTCACATGAGCGATGTACTGGCTGGTCGGATTAAGCTTGAAGACTACAAAGGCTTGGTTGCTTGTGGTGGATTCTCGTATGGCGACGTTTTAGGCGCTGGCGAAGGTTGGGCAAAATCTATTCTATTTAACTCGCAGGCGAGAGAGATGTTTAGTCGCTTTTTCGCCCGCGACGATAGCTTTGCGCTAGGTGTGTGTAATGGCTGTCAGATGCTTTCGACCCTGAAAGAGCTGATCCCAGGCACTGACTTGTGGCCACGCTTTGTTCGCAATGAGTCGGAACGTTTTGAAGCCCGCTTTAGTTTGGTTGAAGTGCAGGACAGCCGTTCTGTGTTCTTCCAGGAGATGGGTGGCGCCCGTATGCCTATTGCTGTTTCCCACGGTGAAGGTCGTGCGGAATTTGCCGCTGCTGATGGGGCGCAGAAAGTCTTGGAAAGTGGCTTAGTGGCGGTACGTTATGTCGATAACTATGGTCAGTATACGACTCAGTATCCGGCTAACCCGAACGGCTCTGAAGGCGGTATTACCGGTTTAACCAGTAATGACGGTAAAGTCACTATCATGATGCCGCACCCTGAGCGTGTGTTCCGTACCGTGGCTAACTCCTGGCACCCAGATTCTTGGGGCGAGGACAGCGCCTGGATGCGTATGTTCCGCAACGCTCGTAAGTTTGTTGGTTAGTTTGCTGGCGTTAATGCTAAGTAAGAAGAAAGGGCCTTAGGGCCCTTTTTTATTGCCGGGGCTTTATTGATGTTATTCACTTAGATCGCCTTGGATATAAATACCATGGGGGTTTTGCCATCGAGATCGAGGAATATCTGATAGGTCCCAGGTGCGGGCGGCATGAACTCGAAATTTTCTTTGACTGCATCTGGTGTTGCTTTAACTACTCTGCCCATGGTGATGACCCGATCGGTGGGGTTGAGATAGCCAAAATTGCTACCGGGTGTGTAGTTCACATCAACCAGCTTAAAGTTGATTGGGAAGCTAGCGTTCTTAATCTCAATTTCTGTGCGATAAAGGTTTGCGCTGCCAACTTGCTGCATCTGGTACTCAGGTAGCGCTTGCCACCAGTTACAGTCACACCTGAGGTAGAGCGGTTCATCTGCATGAGTCGTATGGCTTAACAGGAAGAGGAGGAGTATGGCTAAATGTCGGTGCATAACGGCTATGTCATCAGGTTGTCTCCTAACAAGCATAGTCTTAAATGGGCGGATCAAAAAAGGCCAGCAATGGCTGACCTTTAAATAAATTGACTACATCAGTCGCTGGCTAAGTTTTGTAGCGCATGCAATGAGCTTTTTGCTCTTCTGACATACTCGATTGTTTCGAGCTTGTTTCGGTGATCTGCTCAAATACCACCATGTTGGCATCGGCAGCTTCGTTAATCATATTGACGTTGCGTGTCATCTCTTCAGTGGTACAACGTTGCTCCTCGGCAGCCACACTGATTTGATTAGACATATCAGCAATTTGCGTGACGATCGACTTGATGGTGCCCATGGCGCCGTCGGCGTCACTGACCTGAATAACATTCTCTTGCATGCGATCTGTGGCATCACGGACTGAGCCCGCAGCTTCACGGATACTGCTTTGCAGATTTTCGATGCGTTGGTTGATCTCTGAAGTGGACTCCGAGGTACGCTTGGCCAGGTTTCTGACCTCGTCGGCAACCACGGCGAAACCACGACCCTGTTCACCAGCGCGGGCAGCTTCAATGGCTGCGTTAAGTGCCAACAAGTTAGTTTGTTCAGCAATGCCGCGGATCACATCTAAGATCTGCCCAATTTGGTCACTGAAGTGCTCGACTTCTTGGATCTTATCGGCAGAACTTTGCAGTTGTTCAGACAGCTGGTTAGTGCTGGTAATGGTTGTCGTCATGATATCACTACCTTGATTGGCAGCGTCTTCTACTTGATGCACCTGCTCTGCGGTATCAGAGGCGTTCTTCGCTACTTCACTGAACGACGCTTCCATCTGTGTCATGGCTGTGGCTAATGCACCGATATTGTTTCGTTGATGCTCTAGGCTCGCATTGGCATCGTTACATGCGTGGCTATTATCGGCGGCGATCCTTGCTTGCTCGTCGGCTGAAACACTGAAACTGGCAAGGGTTTCCTGCATCTGGCTGGCTACCATATTTACATCATCAGCGATGGCACCAAATTCGTCTTTGTTGTTATAGCTGACGCGAGTAGTCATGTCGCCACTGGCGACGGCACGCAATGAGTGACTGACATCTTTCAGTGCTTTGCGCATCTGGCTACTCAGCCAAAGACCAAACAATATGGCAACAGTTACCGATGCGACCAAGATTATGATGACCAAACTCATACTGCTGCGGTAGGTCAACTTTGCGCTACTGGATGATTTCTCAACGGCAGCATCAGATGCTTGTATTAGTTGCTCGACCTGTTGCCGTGATTGTTGCTGGATATCTGCCAGTGCCGTTTTGAACTGTAGGTTTGCTTGTTGCAGTTTGAGTAGGTTGAGGTAGTTAGTAACCTTGCCGCCGCCAGCGAGAGTAAAGTCGAGCTTGATAGCCTCCCAGCGTCCAGTGAATTCATCGCGATAGCTGGTACGGCTATCTTCATACATCTCGAATTCATCGATGGTGTCTGACATTTTCCCATCAAGGTTGGGCAGCATGCCATCGACCAAGGCACCTGCTTCTTCTAACTGAGCCACGGATCCACTATTTAAACCGTCAAACAGTGTCGCTTCCAGTTTTTCAAATGGATTAAGAAACTCACTTAGGGTCCAGTTAACGTAATCATCACCAGTTGAGTTGGCGACTTTGGTCAGGTGTTGTTTGAGACGGGAAAACTCCAGTTGTAATTCTCGCACCTGGACGGATGCAGCCTCTTCGTCGTTTAGTTGTTGGCTATAGCCGTTAATCACATTTTCTGCTTGTTGTCCCATGTTGGGAAGCAAACCTGACAGCACCTCAACACTGGGCTTAGCATCTGCTGAAACCACTTCGTTGAGTTGCTCCAGTGATGCGTTCGCTTGCACCAAGGCATCGCGGTAGCTGGTGGCTAGTAGTTCTACCTGTGCAGGATCTCTTTCACTCAGGATACTGGTAATGCTCTGTGCCACCTCTTGTAATGAGATAAACAGGTTTTGGCTGGCTTTAAGTTGCGGCAATGCACGCTCTGAAACCTCTTCTGCTCCATTATTTAAGGAGTTAATAGAGATGAGCCCAAATATACCAGTGAGCAGGAGCATTAGGGTGAGTATGCCAATAAGTAGATATAAGCGTTGAAGGAACGAGAGACCTCCAAGCTTGAAGTTTATCTTACCTATTCCAGGGAACTTACTTCTTATCATTCGTTTATCGCCCGCGGAGTTAGCCGTCAAAATATATTCATAGTAAACGCTAGCATAAAAAACCTGTCCGTGGCGTCGCACACGGTCACACAACTAGGTTGGTGATGTGCTGCTGCATCTCCTATAGGAGTCTAGCTAAGTATCGACGTTTGCAAGAGAAACTTAAATCAGCTTGTACGATTAGGTTGCCAAAAATCGACATAGGTCATGCTATCTGGATCCCTGTGTCGCATCGCGTAAACTAGGCAGGGGTTTCTGTCACACTTCTTTGATATGTCGTTAGCCGTTGTTATACCAGATAGAGATGTCTCGCCACTGTTGGCAGCAATGAGATGCCAAGGCCCAGAGATTGATATTCAGTGTTGGCCAGCCATTACTGCACCCGAGGTCGTAAAGCTGGCCTTGGTATGGTCGGTGACCGAACAGATGGTTGCAGATTTTGAGAATCTGTCGGGGGTGATCGCCTTTGGCGCCGGAGTGGATCGTCTATTAGAGCTAAATGCTTTGCGCGATATACCCTTGGCGCGCATCGTTGACCCCAACCTGGCGAACGCTATGGCACGGTATGTGGTCGCTCATGTTTTGCGCCATCACTTGCGACTGGCAGATTTAATGGCACAACAGCAACGGCGGGAGTGGGCTCCTATCCGTGCAACGCCTAAATACAACGTCGTTGTGCTTGGGGCTGGGCAAATAGGCAGTGCGGTCGCTAGGGCGCTGGAGCAGCAAGGGTTTCATGTTGTGCGCTGGGTGCGAGAACCACGCGCTGACGATGACACGGCGATATGCGGTAAAAAACTTTTACATGCCGCTTTGGCAAGCGCGGACTATGTGATCAATACCTTGCCTTTAACCAGCGCGACTCGGGGTATTCTCAACGGGGAGCTGTTCGCTGAATGTCAGCGAAGTTGCTACTTGATTAATGTGGGGCGAGGGGAGCACTTGGTGGAGACTGATCTGTTGGCTGCACTCAGCGATGGTCAGCTCTCGGGGGCGACGTTGGATGTTTTTATGCAGGAGCCTTTACCTGCGCAACATCCCTTCTGGCAGCATAGAGACATTGTCGTGACACCCCATTGTGCGGCCTTGACCGATCAGCATGCTGTGGTTGCGCAAGTGATTGATAATTATCGCCGTGTTAGCCGCGGACTACCTATGCACCATTTGATCGATCGAAACCGGGGTTATTGAGTCGGCCGGGCGACCATTCGCCACTGTTTATATCTGTTATTGCGTTGGAGCTATTTTTGAAAAAACAAGTGACCACTTACTATCTGGAAATGACGACACCTGATGACCTTGTTGCCGCTGAGCCTGTAGCAGGTTTTTCTGTTCAGCGCTGTCAGCATATCGTGCCTGAGTTCAACCAATTCATGTTTCGTGCCGTGGGCGGTCCCTGGCGCTGGTATAGCCGTTTGGGGTGGGACTACGCTGCGTGGCTAAGCCACCTTACTGATGAACGTGTCACCACTTTCATGGCTACCTACGATGGTAGCTTGGCAGGTTACTTCGAACTGTTTACCCATCCAGATAACAGTGTCGAACTGCACTTCTTTGGTTTATTGCCCACGTTTTACGGCAAGGGGTTGGGTAGCCGTCTGCTTGTTGAGGCGATACAGAGTGCCTGGTCGTTAGCGCCAGAACGTGTTTGGGTTCATACCTGCAGTGAGGATCATAAGTATGCCCTTGCCAATTATGAACGCCGTGGCTTTCACTGCTTTAACCAGCAAACTGAATGGGAAGAGTTGCCTGAGGACGATAGTCCACAGTGGTTAACGGCTCCCTTTGTTTTTAGTCAACTAAACCGCCACAGAGGTTGAAGTTAGCCGCGGCGATGTTGAATGCGTTCTTTGGTCTCGAGCTTTTTTGTCGCGCCCTTTTTTAGCATCACGTAGACGGCGCCTAGTCCGCCGTGGTGGCGTTGACAAGTGTGAAATGCTTGTACTTCAGCTAATGCTTGCAGCCATTGATTAACGGCACTTTTAAGTAAGGCGGGGGGCTTGGAGTGACGACCAATACCATGGACTATGATGGCGCTTCGCACCTCCATTCGGCGGCAGTCATCAAGAAACCCTTTGACCGCTAGTCGCGCTTGCTCGACGGAGTGTTGGTGCAGGTCCAGTCTTGCTTCGATCTGATACCGTCCTTGGCGTAGCTTTTTAAAAACACCATGTTGTACACCTGGGCGCACAAAGCTCAGCTCATCGTCAGGCCCGATCAAATCGCGGATCTCTGTTGATAGCGGATCATCTGGCTGAGATAGGCTGGCCTGTGCGGCTTCCCGTTTGGCCTGTTTCTCTTGGTCTAATCCTGCACGTTTTGAGTGATGGGCAACCGTTTCTGTTCCGGCCAATTTTTTAACGTCCGCCATCTCGGCATCAAATAGTAGATACTCATCATCGCTCATTGGCGCACCTCTAACTCATTGCCACTGTTACCAGCGCTTGCTTGCCATTGTGGCTTAATAGCTGACAGCTTTTACTTGGTAACCAGCTTGGCGAAAGCTGTCCAAAATATTCTCCGGGCCAACTAAATGCGCAGCACCGACGACCACGAATAGCGTTTCTTTCTTCATCATTGGCTTCAGTTGTTGCAGCCAATTTTTATTCCGTTTTAATAGCAGATGTTCAACAAACAGTTTATCCGCCTGTGTGTCGTCTAGTTCTTCACTAAATATGGCGCTAAGTTCACTGCTGTTACCTTTTTCCCAAGCGGTCATCATGCGTTGGGTGTAGTCACTGCTGCTGTCTGCTTCGTCCAGTACTTGCTGCAACATACTGCTGCCTTCGCCGTCAGCTGCCAACATCGCATTAATCTGTTCGGCAAGGGTTTCTAAGCCGTAAATGGCTTTACCTGTTTTTATTGCCTGTTGACTAAAGTACTGGTCGACACCCCAATTTGGATCTAAACCCATGGTTAAATAATAGTGTTGGCCAATGAGCAGAGCGACGGCCCATGGACGTAACTGCTGAATGCTGTTTGCAGGCACGCCTAAGCGCTCGGCTGTTTTCATCGTTTGCCGGTATAGCGATGAGGGGATGTGGGTTTTTAGATCGCTGCCATCGAGGTACATCCCGTGCTGCATCATGAGTTGCATCATTTCCATTTGGATGGCGGATTCATCGGCCATGTCGATTTCCATCACCAGCCTTTGGCTCTGCTTGAAGCGTTGCTCGATGGCGCTAGGAAGTGGGTAGTAGCGGGCTTCGCCCATATGCACAGAACCAAAGAAATAGCTGGTATGCCCTTGTTTACTGACTTCAAAAAGTGCGGGGGAAATAGCGGCCATGACAGAGCAGGGCAGAAAGATGAATAATGCTAAAGCCGTGGCATAGAGTGCACGCATATTGAAGTCCATAGTCGGGTGGTAGAGGAGATAACTTTGCCCTGATGATGGGGGATATTGCAAATAGACTCGGTAAAAATGGCGCTCCCGACAGGATTCGAACCTGTGACCTGCCCCTTAGGAGGGGGCCGCGCTATCCAGCTGTGCCACGGGAGCGAATATTTTTACCGCCGACGAGGTCGGCGGTCAGCATTATACTGGTCTAACGCTGAAATTAAAGCGTACCGGTAAGTTCGACCAGATCATGGATCTGAACGCCGCTTAGTAGTGCCGGATCGGTCACTCGGGCAACGGCGCGGTTTTGATAGGATTCAGTGATCCGTAACTGGACGGTAGTGGGCAGGAGTCGTACGTGTTGTTGGTTGTCTTGCCCATCATGAGCAGCACGGTGCAGCAGGGTTAGTCGGTCACCAACACGGATGCCATTGCTGACTCCGATATCGACTTCAACTGCGTCGTTCCTTACATGGGTGATGCGCCCGCGTCCTGGAGTGCAGCTTAACGTCGTATCTATATCTGTGAGTAGCTGCGACATGACATCGGAGACGGCATTACCATAGGCTGATTCCCAAAACTGGCGAGAGCCTAAAGCCACCGCTTCTTCTGCTTTAAACTCCCACGGGGCTTTACTGCGATAACTTCTCTCCAGCGTCAGTTCGCCACTGATACCATCGATAAGATAAACCATCAGTTCGAAATTCCGCTCTGGCGGTGAGTAGAGCCACTGCTGCCATTTGCGAACCGGCAGGTCACCATTGAAGGAGAGATCTCTGATCTCTGCAAACAGTACTAACTGGGTATTGGTTTTCTCGGTCACGACCAGCGGTAGGAGTGGTGAAACCACGCTGCGGTTGTTGTAAAGGGAAGGGTTAAAGGTTGATATTTCATTTAACCAGCGCTTTGGATAACTGTGCAGACTCTCCGCTCTAAGATGGTCGTACAGCCATTGGCTGGTATGCAAACCGATCTCGTCAATGCTGCCAGTGCGCGCATTGATCCGATCGTTGACCTTAAATCGTGTCAACAGCAGTGACTTTCTTGATCTGCCATTCTGGCATTGTAACTGCTGTGGAAAGAGATCAGCATGGATCGTAATAAACAGCGTGTCTCCGCTACGACGCTCCGAAAGCACGCGCACATCTCGCACGGTTCCGGCTGTGCGGATCTCAAATTGGTCGTTAACGATTTTGCCGGCGGCAACTTCTTGCAGGCTTGTGACCGTTCCTCCGGCAAGAACTAGTGCATTTTGGATCGCTTGCTGTGTTGCTCGCTCTCTGGCACTGGCGACATCGCCTGAATAGATAGCTGCGCGGCCTTCTGCTTCATACCAAATCCCCAGGCTCGGGGCGCTAAAAAGCAACAGGAGGCAGGCTAGCAGTTTGTTTCTCATCATTTGCTCCAGTCTGTTGAGGCGGCAGGCGTTAGTGACTAACGCGGTGTCAAATCAATGACTATCTTTTAATGGTGTAAGGTGCTCGCAAAAATTAGGCCAGTTAGTCGTGCGGGACTAAATTTATGAGCCTATGGCACAGCATTTGCTTTGTTTTAGGTGAGAACAATCCTTTGACGTGGGGTAGAGAAGCCGATGGGCCTTTTAAGAATTTTCCAAAGCATCCTCTTGGTGATGGCCATAAGCCTGGGATTGGCCGCGTGCTCGACCAGCGAAGAGGAGGCTGTTTATATTCCTGAGTCAGCTCCACCGATACAGACCGCAGACCTTGCTACGCATGTGAAACAGATGGCGCTGCAGCTGATTGGTTCAAGCCGTTATGTGTCAGCAAAGACCCCGATTGCTGTGACCAGTTTTGTCGATATCGGTACGCTGGAAAGTACAGATATATATGGCAATCAGATATCTGAATTGGTGATGGTTGAACTGCAGCAAATGGGTTGGACCTTAATCGATTTCAAGTTTACTGGAGACATTGATGTGACACCCCAAGGGGATTTCACATTAAGTCGAGATTACCTGCGGTTACAGCATCGCCATCCTATTGAATATATTTTGACTGGCACTTTAGTGCGCGGTAGCAATGGTATGCAGGTCACAGCAAGGATCGTCGGCGTTGAGTCACGGGCAATAGTGGCAACTGCGGCGACATTTTTGCCGCTGTCACTGTTTGTGGAGCAAGCTGGTATGCCTGCCGCGGGAGGCTACGTTGCTCGTGAACCGCAATCAGGAATGATTATTCGTAAAGGTGGCTAGTGGAGACAGGCTAGAGCTAGCTCGACCAGACACTCAAGCCTTTAGTTCGGTTGCCGATACTAAGGGTAATCGCATTTTATAAGAGGTCAGTATGCGTTTTGCATCCTATGGTTATCTACCGCTTCTCGTCGCTATGCTCTCTGCATGCGCGACGGAGACACCACAAATGTCTGCTGAGGAGCCTCGGATGCCAATTGAGCCGGTGGCGACCCATGCGCTGTCTGATGAGGCTTGGGCAAGCAAAAGTCGTTCAGTCATGATCAGTAGTCATGTTGAGGCGATGGCTGAAGAGCTTGTTGGCACGATGTCGCAACGTTGCTTCAAAATGATGGCTGTCGCTTCTTTTGTCGATATCGAAACGTTAAATGTCAGCTCTCCGTTGGGCACAGCATTAGCGGAAAGTTTTATTACTCAAATGCAACAGCAGGGCTGTAAAGTCGTCGACTTTAAGCTGCGAAATGACATCCTGGTGACCTCGACAGGAGATTTTGTTTTTAGTCGTAACTTCAACCAACTGAAAGGTGACCTGCCCATAGTGCAAGTGCTTAGCGGAACGCTGCAGCCGATGTCTAAGGGGGTGCAGGTTAATGTGCGACTGGTGGATATTGCCAGCAAAATTGTGGTCGGGTCTGCTCAGGGATTTATCCCCAATGAGCTGCTCGCCGAGATCACGCCGAGTAGTATGCGGGACGGTGTGCAATTGATGAAACAAGGGTGATGACAGAGGCAGTTATGATGAATATTCAGATATCAGTGATGTTGTTTTTGTCCTTGGTGCTTTCTGGCTGCAGTCAGATGTTTGACAAGCATGTGGAGTGGGAATCTGTGCCCCCAGATCACTATCCAGTTTTGCATGCCGTTGGCTATGCCCCGATCAGCTCGCAGCCTGGCTTGGATGAAAATACACGAATGTTGCAAGCGATAAGGGCGTCTAAATTGGATGCTTACCGTGAACTTGCTGAACAGATTTATGGCCAACAAGTGACTGCTGGCAGCAGCATGGGAGGCAGTGAGCTGTCGGAAGATCGTCTGCAAGTAGCTGTTAGTGGTGTTGTGCGCGGAGCTAGGGTTATCAGAACGTACCCATTAGGCGATCTCTATGCTACGGAGCTGGAATTGGACATGGCTGATGTACAGCGTGTCTATCAATCACTTAATCCGCCCCGTCGAATTCACGACGTTCAGTACTATTAGTCTTATCCGTGAAATCGTATCAAGTTTATTTTTTCTTGAGCGGGTATGAAAAATTACCCGCTTCAAAAATCCTGCACTAACCTTTAGATAACTGTTAACTGAACTGGCAGGCTGCTGTAACGCTATCCAGTTTCATCGTCGCGAGGATGACAGCAATGATGAAGCGCCCTGTATATGAATTACTTCCCTATCTTTATTTGTCAGCTGGGTTTATCGGTATCGCCAGTTTTGAGCTTGGTTGGGGGCAAGTGTTTGCCATTTTGTTATTTCTTGGTGGTGCTGATATTTGGATCTTGCGGTCTAATTATCGGCGGAAAGATAATGGCAAGAATCAACGCAGAGTCCATGATCGGATTCGACCGTTTTGGCTCTATGAGGCGTTACCCTTTTTAATTGTGTGTATTAGTGGTGTGGTACTTGCCGCGACCCGCGATTCAGCATTAAGTTGGTTGTTAGTGGCGCCAGTGGGTTACGCATTTTGGCGTGTTGAACAGCGAGTTGAATACCGACAACACGGCTGGATGCAGCTAACGGACAGTCATTCGACTAAATAATCTTGCTAGGCGGCAGGGCGATAAAGTTAAACTTTAAAGCCATGCCCCAGTTTGCCACCGGATTTTGCCTGACCTGTTTGGTCGTAGGTTACCCCTGCTTTTTCATTTCTAACACCTGCCAGCATGCTCTGTAATCGCGCTAATCCTGCCATACTCATTTTTAACGCTTGACCGTTAATCTCATTGAGTTGCTTGCAGGTTTCTAACATCAGTTCGATCTGTTGCCGAGCCTCATTGTGGTTGGCGTTCTCTTTGCTGGCGAGTAAAGGGGCTAGTTGCGCATCGGCTTGTTGCAATGCGGTCAAGTGATGGGTTTTCTGTTGCGAGATGTCGTTGATTTTCTCTATATCGCGGTGCTTTAGAGCCTCAAGCTCCTCTTTTAGCAGCCGTTGCAACGCCTCAAGCTGCTGAACCTGATGATCCAGCAGTTGTTTGATAGGGTCCTGGTTTTCCAAGCGCTTTACTCCTGATTGGTATCTAATTTATACCAAACAGCTCAGACTCCAGTTTTGTCATCGCTTTCGCCAGCTTGTCAGGATCTACTTTGTAGTTCCCCTCACTGATCGCCTTACGCAGTTCCGCGACTTTCTCCTGACTAACAGAAGGTGCTTTAGCCATCGCCTTTTGCGTTTGCGCCAGTTGCTGCGCCTGCGGTGTTATTGAAACCGAATCCTGTGCCTGTTTGGCACTTTGTTCAGGTGCTTTTGCCTGTGTTGTGGCCTGCTGCTGGACGTTTTGCTGTCTCGCTTGCTTATTGGCCACCACATCCTGTGGTCTCCCAGGCACAATCTTATTCAGATCAACCGCCATTTGTGCTTCCTCGTGGGATAAAATCTCGCTATCCCTTTATCGGCAACCACCTGACAAACTTTAATACTAATTTGGTATTTTTTTGTTAGATAGCGACAGTCACTACTCCGACTGCAGACACCTGTGCCTCAAGGGTGTTTCCTGACCGACTGTTTTTAATTCTCACTCGTTCGCCGAGACTGGCATCGCTTAACGCTATACCGTCAGCTCGAATATGAAAAACATCGGACTTCACCACGATTGTAACTGTTTCTCCTTTGCATACAACACAGAGCTGTTGCTCCAAGATGGGAGAGTTGACACGTACCTGACGTTTAAGCTTGGCACCGATCACAGATTCCATCTCAGAAACGACGCTGCCTCTCGTTAACATGTTTTCTTGATAAACTATTTTCAAATGCTGCCGATTAAGCACTGTGCCTTTCGCTAGGCCTATTTTGGCGACGACGACTTGGCGCATCTCTTTAATTTTTACTGGCAGATAGATCCGCCAGGGAGATGAGCCTTTGCAATGCAATTGTACGGTGACATTCCGACTGAGGCGCTGTTTTCCGGGGATCGCCGCTTCGATATCTGAATCGCATAGTGTGTATCGTGAGCGTGCATCTATTTTATTCGCGGTGATATCCCGCTTGATGTTGTCGTCGGGAAACTGAGCTGCAATAAAGGTTTCAGCTAAGTTTTGTAGGCGCTGGTGAGACTCCCATTGTTCATTGGCATGCACAAACTGTGAACTTGTGACAATAAAAAATATTAGAGTTTTAGTTAATCTGTTCATAGGTTTACTATGCTATGTATTGTGTCAGATGAATGAAGGCGTTCCGTCCGTCAAACATCAGTCACGCAAATTTATAAAAGGAGCGCTGCAATAAGCGTGCCTTTAAATGATGGAGTAAGCTATGGCGGGTATTCTAGACACGGTCAATCAGAGGACTCAGTTGGTTGGCCAAAACAGGCTGGAATTGCTGCTTTTTAAACTGACAGGGCGTCAGCGTTTTGGCATTAATGTGTTCAAGGTCAAGGAGGTGCTGCAGTGCCCGCCATTGACTAGCATTCCCCGTTTACACCCCTTTGTTCGAGGCCTTGCTCACATTCGCGGTAAAACCATCTCCGTGATCGATTTAGGCCAAGCGATTGGCGGACGCCCAATTCAGGATCTGTCGAAGTGCTTTATTATCATTGCTGAGTATAATCGCTCGATTCAGGGCTTCTTGGTCGAGTCAGTAGAACGGATCGTCAATATCAACTGGGAAGCGATCTTACCTCCGCCGAAAGGGGCCGGACGTTATAGTTATCTCACAGCTGTGACGGAAATAGAGAACGAACTGGTTGAGATACTTGACGTTGAGAAAATTCTCGATGAAATAGCGCCGACAGATACCGAGGTCAGCGGTGATCTGATTGATCGCACGTTAGCCGATACAATTGCTGGCCGTGCCGTTTTGATTGCTGATGACTCCAGTGTTGCGAGAAATCAGATCAATAGAGCCCTCAGCTCGTTGGGGTTGACCACCAAGCTGGTAAAAGACGGCAAAGAAGCCTTAGATCTTTTGAAAGAAGAGGCTGAATCCGTTGACGATATTAGAGAAAAATATGCTTTGTTGATTTCAGATGTTGAGATGCCCGAAATGGATGGGTATACCTTAACCGCTGAAATTAGAAATAATCCCAAGTTGCAGGGGTTATATGTCATCCTTCATACCTCTTTGAGTGGGGTATTTAATGAAGCCATGGTGAAGAAGGTCGGTGCAGATGACTTTATTCCAAAGTTCAATCCGGATGAACTGGCTGGTGCGGTTACTCAAGCGATAGAGAAGAGTAATAAATAATCATGATAGCTTTCGAGTAGACGGTGTAGACGTGCCACATAAAACAATAGCTGAATCCGAATATAATGAATTTCGGAACTTTTTAGAGCAACAGTGCGGTATCGTACTGGGCGAAAACAAGCAGTATTTGGTAAAAAGCCGCTTGTCACCTTTGATGAATAAGTTCGGTTTGGCATCGATGTCTGAGTTGATCCGTCGCTCGATGCAGCCTAGAGAGCGAGAGCTGCGCGCATCAGTGATTGACGCGATGACAACCAACGAAACCTTGTGGTTTAGAGATACCTATCCTTTTGAACTGTTGAAGAATCGTATTCTGCCTGAATATGCTCGTCATCGTGGCCCCGTCAAAATTTGGTCGGCGGCAAGTTCTTCGGGTCAGGAGCCATACTCTATTGCTATGAGTTTGTTGGAATACCAGCAAAATAAGCCGGGGGCATTACCGGGTGGTGGAAAGATACTTGGGACAGACATATCCAATAGCATGTTGGAGCAGTGTAAGCTCGCCGAATATGACTCTTTGGCGTTGGCTCGCGGTTTGTCTCCAGAAAGAAAGCGTATGTTCTTTGAAGCATCAGGCGACAAAATGCGCTTGAATGCGAAAGTGCGAGGCTTGGTCAGTTTCCGTCACTGTAATTTATTGGATAGTTACGCCTTGTTAGGGCGTTTTGATCTGATTTTTTGTCGTAACGTACTGATTTACTTCTCTCCTGAAGTGAAATCTAAGATATTGAAGCAGTTTGCTGGCGCATTGAACCCGGGAGGACACCTGTTTCTTGGCGCGTCAGAGTCGATCACTGGGCTCAGTGATGATTTTGAGATGATCCGTTGTAATCCGGGGATCGTGTATAAAGTGAAGAAGTAGCCTGGTTACTCCCTCAATCTGCTTATCTTAAAAATGCGCCATGGTTGGCGCATTTTTTGTCTGTCCTATTTGTATTGCTTCTTTTGCCTTTCGTGTAAGCGCCAAAAATTCTTTGGCATGACTATTGCTTTTACAATTTCAGTGGAGGAATCGTTATGGCTATTAGTTTTGATCGCGCATTGGGAATTCATCAGCACACTGTCGGTATCCGTACCCAGCGGGCTGAAGTCTTGGCTAGTAATATCGCCAATGCTGATACCCCTCAATACAAAGCGCAGGATATCGATTTTAAGCAGGCATTAGCTAATGCGCAGACGCGGCAGGGCTTTGCCATGGCAAGTACTAATGAGCGGCATTTTAATGTCAATTTGCCGCCGACCGGCGAGCTTAAGTATCGCGTGCCCAATCAACCTGATACGGGCGACGGAAATACGGTTGATATGCAGGTAGAGCGGAATAACTACCTGCAAAATGCCTTGGAGCATCAAGCCTCGCTGACCTTCTTAGGCAGTAAGTTCCGCGGTCTTACTTCAGCAATTAAAGGAGAATAGGCATGAGTCTGTTTAACGTTCTAGATGTCGCAGGTTCAGGAATGAGTGCTCAGTCTATCCGTCTGAACACCACCGCGAGTAACCTCGCTAACGCTGACAGTGTGTCGAGCAGTATTGATACCACTTACCGTGCGCGACATCCGGTATTTGCAGCGCAGTTTGACAGCGCCATGCGCGACCAGAGTGCTGTTCCGGTTGAGGTGAAAGGGATCGTCGAAAGTGATAAGCCACTGATTCGACAATATGATCCTGAGCACCCGATGGCGGATGAACAGGGGTATATCTTTAAGCCTAACGTTAATACCGTTGAAGAGATGGCGGACATGATGTCGGCTTCTCGAAGTTATCAAACCAATGTTCAGATCGCTGATGCGGCAAAGCAGATGCTTAATCGTACGCTTCAGCTCGGCAAGTAAGTCGGGTAAGGAGAGCTAATTGTGAGTGAGATAAGCGGAAGCAGCAATTATATCGATCAGTTGAGTTGGCAAGAGCCGCAAACGGAAATCAGTGATCAACCGAAAGACACCATGTTGTCGCAGGAAGATTTCTTTCAGCTTTTGACCCAGCAGCTGGCGTATCAAGATCCGTTTAAACCGGTTGAGAACGCTGAGATGGTGGCGCAGATGAGCTCGTTTACAACGGCGGAAGGCATCGGTCAACTAAATGAACAGATGACAGGTTTGAACTCCATTATGAGTTCGAGCCAAGCACTACAAGCTTCATCTTTGGTGGGCCAAAAGGTATTGGTACCGACAGGCTATAGCCATAAGACGGATACCACAGGCATTGATGGTGTCGTGAGTTTATCTGCGCCAACAAATAACGTCACCGTTCGCATCGAAGACACCACAGGGCAGGTGGTGCATTCCATTACGATGGGGGCAAAGGAGGCTGGAAATGCCCGCTTTGAATGGGACGGTACAGATGCAAGCGGCAATCAGTTGCCGCAGGGTAATTATGTAGTGAAGGCATACGCTCTTCAGGGAGATAGCAGCGTCGAACTGCCAATCTCTACTTACGCCAAGGTTGATAGCGTCAGTATTAGTGGCGCCAACGGTGTGGCATTAAATCTGCAAGGTATACAGGGTGGATTCCGCTTAAGTGACGTTCTTGAAGTTGCTAAAGGCTAAAACAGGCCAAGCGAACACCAGATAAATGGGAGTATGAAGTTATGTCTTTTAATATTGCGTTGAGTGGGATTAACGCCGCTCAGAAAGATATTGATGTTACCGCCAACAATATCTCAAACGTAAACACCTTCGGCTTTAAAGAGTCGCGAGCTGAATTCGCCGACGTTTATAGTTCTAGTGTGTTTAGTAACTCGAAAACAACGGTTGGCCAGGGTGTCACTACTGCAGATGTGGCGCAGCAGTTTAGCCAGGGCTCATTCCTGTTCTCGAATAACTCCCTGGATTTGGCGATCGATGGCAGTGGTTTCTTTGCTACCTCAGCCAACGCGGAAGATCTTGACGTTAACTTGACTCGTGCTGGCGCATTTAAGCTGGATGAGAATAGCTTTATGGTTAACTCTGCAGGGCAATTTTTACGCGTGTTTCCGGTAAACCCGGACGGTACCGTTTCTTCGGTGGCGTTAGCTTCGACTATTCCGCTGCAGATCCCATCCTCAGCAGGGCAGCCGCAACCAACAGCTAATGTCGATATTGGCTTGAACTTGCCCGCGGGTGAAACGGCTTTAGATCCGGCAAACTTTGACCCGACGGACAACACCACATATAACGCTGCCACATCACTGACTATCTACGATTCCCTTGGGCAGAGCTACGTAGCAACCACCTATTACGTAAAGGATACTAACGTAGCGAATCAGTGGGCGATGTTTACCACGATGACAGATCCCAACGGCTCGCAGCCTGTCGATATTGTTGCACCGCCACCGCCGCAAACTCAGCCTACCGGTGCTAATGGTCAAACCGGTATGTATATGAACTTTAATGCCGATGGCACCGTGGCTTCGGTTAACGGTGGTAACCCTGTGGTTACTGAACCCTTGGGGGTTGCTCCTCCGGGTGGTGCGGGCTTGGATATGGGCGGTGCCGATGTGAACCAGACGGTTACCTTCAATTTCAACAACCCGACTCAGTTTGCTTCCGCTTTCGAAGTTCAACAACTGGCGCAAGACGGCGTGACAGTGGGGCGTTTGACCTCTGTTGATATTGGTAGCAGCGGGTTAGTCAACGCTACTTACAGTAACGGTACAACACAGCCATTAGGTAAAGTGGCGTTGGTGAAAGTGGCGAATGAACAAGGTTTGGCGCCTGTCGGAAACACGGCGTGGACGGCTAATCAATCGTCTGGTGATCCGATTGCAGGTGAAGCCGATCAGGGGTCATACGGGCGAATACTGTCGGGTACATTGGAACAATCAAATGTAAACCTGACCACTGAGCTTGTTGATCTGATCACAGGTCAACGTAACTTCCAGGCTAACTCTCGTTCTCTGGAAGTGAACAACACGATCACCCAGACTATCCTGCAGATCCGATAACGCAACGATAGTTCGTCAATGCCGCCCGCTCCGAGGCGGCATTTTTTTGCCACTTTTTCATTCCCTTCCTTTTGTTATCAGTTGGTTACCCATTTGGCATAGTCATTGCAATATCGTTGTTAGACATGTTTTTTTGACACCGAGGTCCCCATGGATCGTTTTATGTATCTGGCTATGAGTGGCGCCAAGCAGAACTTTCACAGTATTGGCGTGCATGCCAACAATTTGGCGAATGCAAATACCACAGGTTTTAAGGCCGACCTAGAACAGTCCCGTGCCATGCAGGCGTTTGGTGAAGGTTTACCTACGCGTGTGTTTGCGATGACGGAAAATCCTGCGTCAAGTTTGCGTGGCGGTGCTTTGGTGACCACAGGCCGTTCTTTAGATGTGGCGGTAAAAGGTGACGGCTGGTTAGCCGTGGCTGATGGTCAGGGTCAAGAAGCCTATACCCGTGCTGGCGATCTTGTTGTTTCGCCGGAGGGGTTGTTAACCAACGGTTCTGGCAGGGCGATCCTAGGGGATGATGGCGCACCGATAGTGGTGCCTCAGCCGTACGCCAAAATAGAGATCGGCGGTGACGGTACTATTTCTGTTTTACCCACTGGTGCGCCGCCTACTGCGGTTGCAGCGGTCGGGCGCATTAAGTTAGTCCAGCCTGATAAGCAGGCGTTGGACAAAGGGCTTGATGGCCTCTTTCGCCTGAAAGGGGATGCTGCTGCGCTTGGCGATACATTAGCGCCGGCCAATGCTGACATCACATTGATGAGTGGCGTATTAGAAGGCAGTAATGTGAGCGCAGTAAGTGAAATGACCAGCATGCTTAGCTTGCAGCGTCAGTTCGAAATGCAAATCAAAATGATGCGGACAGCAGAAGATATCGATAAATCTTCTGATCAACTGTTGCGCCTCGGCTAATCACTGAACAGTAAGGAGTTAGCATCATGAATCCAGCACTTTGGATCAGTAAAACCGGTCTTGATGCCCAGCAGACCGATATTTCAGTGATATCGAACAACCTGGCAAATGCCAGTACGGTGGGGTTCAAGAAGAGTCGCGCCGTGTTCGAAGATCTCTTGTACCAGACGATTAATCAACCGGGTGGTTTGTCATCCGCGAATACTGAGTTGCCTACCGGCTTGATGCTAGGTGCCGGCGCCAAAGTGACGGCGACACAAAAGACCTTTACGCAAGGTAACTTGCTCAGCACTGATAATTCGATGGACTGGACGATTCAAGGGCGAGGCTTCTTTCAGATCCTATTGCCTGACGGCAATATTGCTTATACCCGTAATGGTCAGTTTACCCTCAACGAAGATGGGCAGATGGTGACTAACGGCGCAGGTTACGAGCTACAACCAGCGATCAACCTGCCACCCGATGCGCAGTCGATGACAGTTTCTGTTGATGGTGAAGTGTCTGTCAGACAACCTGGCAACACCGATAACGTCGTTGTAGGCAACGTTACCATCGTTGATTTTGTCAATCCCAGTGGCTTAGAGCCTATCGGTGAAAATCTCTATTTGGAAACCGGCTCCAGTGGCGCAGCCACCGAAGGTACACCGAGCTTGGACGGCCTAGGTTCTATTCGCCAAGGGGTACTGGAAACTTCCAACGTGAATGTCACCGAAGAGCTAGTTAATTTGATCGAAAGTCAGCGGGTCTACGAGATGAATGCAAAAGTGATCTCGGCCGTTGATCAGATGATGTCATACATCAATCAACAACTTTAGTAACCTGGTGTAGAGCGATGAAAAAACTAATTCCATTATCGGCGCTGTTACTGTCTGCTTGTTCCAGCGTATATCAGGTGCAACCTGATGACCCCTATTACGCGCCGCTGATCCCCGAGATGCCGGAAGAGGGCAACATGGTGCTCACCGGGTCAATGTTTCAGGATGTGACGGCACAGAACCTTTATTCCGATATTAAGGCACGCCGTGTTGGCGATGTGATCACGGTGAATTTAGTTGAGAACACCACGGCGAATAAAGGTGCCAAGAACGAGTTGGATAAGTCCTCGTCGGTGGGCTTGCAAACGCCGGTATTGATGGGAAGCCCGTTCACCATCAATGGTAACGAGCTTAACGCCAGCATTGAAGGTGATAACGAGTTTGAAGGGGAGTCAAAGGTTCGCCAAAACAACTCACTGTTTGGTGCTATTTCGGTCAGTGTTGTACAAGTGTTGTCTAACGGCCATCTGGTGGTACGTGGTGAAAAATGGATCACCATTAACCAAGGTGATGAATATATCCGTTTAACCGGGATTATCCGGCCTGAAGACGTGACCGGCGATAATAACGTTGACTCTACCCGTGTGGCTAATGCACGCATTCAATACAGCGGTACCGGCTCTACCCATGACACGCAAACTCCTGGTTGGTTGACTGGCTTCTTCAATAGTCCAATTTGGCCTTTCTAAGGCAGCAGGTAATAGCTATGTGGACGCGACTGATTTTATTGACTGTTTCATTTCTTGTTTGTGGTGTGACGAGCGCCGAACGGATTAAAGATGTCACGACGATCCAAGGGGTTAGGAACAACCAACTGGTTGGTTACGGCCTAGTGGTTGGTTTGACAGGCACCGGCGAACAAGCGCGATACACTGAACAGAGCTTTTCGACTTTGTTATCCAATTTTGGCATTAACCTGCCTCCCGGCACGCGCCCAAAGATTAAAAATGTCGCCGCTGTCGCTATCCATGCAGACCTTCCTGCTTTTACCAAGCCGGGGCAAACCATTGATATTACAGTGAGTTCAATCGGTAGTGCTGAAAGCCTCCGTGGTGGCACCTTGCTACAAACTTTCCTAAAAGGGGTTGATGGTAAAATTTATGCTGTTGCCCAAGGCAACCTCGTGGTCGGTGGTTTTGGTTTTTCCGGTGAGGATGGTTCAAAAGTAATCAGTAATACACCGACCGTCGGACGCATCGCCAACGGAGCGATTGTCGAGCGTGAAGTTCCCAGTATGTTTAGCCAGGGCGATTACCTGACATTTAATTTGAACAATCCCGACTTCTCTACAGCCAAGCGCCTGTCTGATGTGATCAATGATTTAGTTGGCCCTGATACGGCGCGCGCTATCGATGCAACCAGTGTACGGGTTACCGCGCCACGGGATGTTTCTCAGCGTGTCGCGTACTTGGCAACGCTGGAAAACCTTGATTTCGAGCCTGCCGATGAGTCTGCCAAAGTGATCGTCAACTCCCGTACCGGCACTATTGTTATTGGCAAGGATGTGCGCTTACTGCCTGCGGCAATTACTCACGGCGGCATGACCGTTACTATCGCCGAAGGGCAAGATGTCAGCCAACCGGGCGCCTTTTCGGGCGGTGATACCGTGGTAACGCAGGAAAGCTTAATTGATGTTGCTATCGATGATGCGCGTATGTTTGTGTTCAATCCTGGTACCACCCTTGACGATTTAGTGCGGGCTATTAACGCGGTCGGTGCTGCTCCTGCCGACGTCATGGCGATCTTAGAAGCGCTGAAGCAAGCGGGTGCGCTTCGTGGCCAGTTGATCATTATCTAAAGGTGCTGAGATGATCGATGCCGACAGATTTGCCCAAAGCCGCCAGGTTCATGACATCCAAGGTCTTGATAGGCTGCGTCAAAGTGCTCAGCAGAATGAAGAGGAAGCACTGCATGAAGTGGCAAAGCAATTTGAAGGCATGTTCGTACAGATGCTTATCAAGGGGATGCGTCAGGCGACCGAAGCGTTTGAGTTAGACAGCCCATTTAGTAGTAATTACACCAAATTTTATGAACAGATGGGCGATCAACAGATGGCCCAGGATCTGACACAGAGCGGCAGCTTCGGTTTGGCCGAATTGATGGTTCAACAGTTACGACCCGACGGCGATACCGTGCGCCCGGCATCAACGTTGCGAACCGACGGCAGCGATCAACTGTTTCCCCAAACACAAGATGTATCTCCAAGTCTGGATCCAATTACAGAGAGTCAGTCTGGCGTGGCCTCCGGCAATAGTTTGCCGCTGGCGCCCTATTTACGTTCCGATACACATCAGAAATTGATGGCGGAACAGCAAGCGGCTAGTCAACAAAACCCGCTTGATGCAATTAAGGCAAAACTGGCGGCCAGTTCGGTGGCTATTACTGGGGCTGAGCCGATAACCCAGAGTGACAAATCAGATCCAAACGCTCTCGACAATTCAAATGATGTGGCTGATCCCAAAGGCTTTTTACAAAGTGTCGACTTTTCGTCGCCGCAAGCTTTTGTTGATTCAGTGATGCCATACGCCAAAAAAGCGGCGGATGCGTTGGGTACATCACCTGCCGTGTTAATCGCGCAAGCGGCACTGGAGACCGGCTGGGGGCAAAAGGCTATCCGCCGTGGTGACGGTAGTAGCAGTAATAATCTATTCAATATTAAGGCCGATCAGCGTTGGCAAGGAGACATTGTCAGCGTTAATACCCTTGAATATGAACAAGATCTGCCAGTACAACGTCGCGCGGCCTTTCGTGCCTATGACTCTGTTGCTGAAAGTTTCAATGATTTTGTTGATTTTCTTAAAAAATCCTCACGTTATCAACCTGCTATTGCTGAAGCGAAAGATTCGGCAAACTTCTTGCATAATCTTCAACAAGCTGGATATGCGACGGATCCCCGTTATGCGGATAAGGTCCTGAACGTACTAAAGCAAGTTAATTCTCTGCTTTAACCAAACGGTTTTTTGAAGGAGCGCCATTATGGCTGTCGATCTCTATCAGTTGGGCGTCAGCGGTTTGCTTTCGTCACAGAAGCAACTGTCGACAACCGGTCACAACATTGCCAACGTCAATACGGAAGGGTACTCGCGCCAGCGTGTTATCCAGGATGCGGCTCCTGCGTTGTGGGAGGGGGGCAGCTATTTCGGTACCGGTACTCAGGTTATTGATGTGCAGCGCTCGTTTAACAAGTTTGCCTATCAAGAGTTGGTATTTAACCAGGCACGCCTTTCTGGCGATGAAACCCGTGGTCAAAAGATGAGCGAGTTGGATGAGTTGCTCTCTCGGGTCGGTGCTGGTGTAGGTACTTCCTTAAATGAGCTCTTCTCTGCGGTTAACAGTGTGGTTGATACACCGAATGATATTGGTGTACGTAATGTGATGCTCTCTAATGCTGATACTGTGGCTTTTAACTTCAACTCCATTCGCGCCACGCTGGAAAACCAGTTGCAGGGGATAAACGAAGACATTGAAGTGGTTGCAGACCGTATCAGTGAAATTGGCGCCCAGATCGCTGTACTTAACCAAGATATTATCTCTGCTGAAGCTAACGGTATTAACAACTCTCCCAATGATCTGCTCGACAAGCGCGATGGCCTGGTCAAAGAGCTGGCGGAATACACGACAACCTCAACGGTCGACAATGGTGATGGCTCAATCACCGTTTTTATCGGCAATGGCCAGACATTGGTGACTCAGGTTAACTCGTTTGAAATCAGTGTCAGAACGGGTAATCCTGATCCGCAACAGACGCAGTTGGTGCTGACGAACAATGGCAGCGGAACGGTTCCATTAGACGGCGCACGTATGGGTGGACAGATCGGCGCTATGTTCACCTACCGCGATAACGACCTGCGTAATGCAATAAATGAATTGGGTCTGACCGCCATGGCGGTTGCTGACAGCTTCAATCAGCAGCAGGCACAAGGTTTGGATCTGGATGGCAATATAGGTAACGACCTTTACCGCGATATTAACGATATTGAAGTGGCGCGTTTGCGCATGAAGTACGACAGCAGCAACGCGGGTAACATGGTCGGTAACGTCACCATCAATGATATGAATATGGTGACAGGTGATGACTATGAGGTGGCATATGATCTTGGCACCAATAGTTACACCATCACCAATACCAATACGGGCAGTAACCAAACAGTGGTTAGAGGGGCTGCACCGTTTTCCTTTAGTTTTGAAGGCATCGATTTTAATGAAGAATCTGGTGCGCCAGCTGACGGCGACACCTTTCTTCTGCAGCCTACCGCCAGCGGCGCTGCGGATATCCGGCTGGAGATTGATCAACCAGAACGGATTGCAGCCTCCTCTATAGCTGAAGTCACGGCAAATGAGAAAAATGTCGGTACTGGCTCTGTCAGTATCACCAATACCACGGGGATCGATAATTTTAACGTTGGCGGGTTAGCATTTCCTTATGAGGTGCGTTTTGTAAACGCAGTTCCCGTCCCTGGTGGTACGCAGTACGACGTCGAGATTTATGATAACTCGGGTGCATTGTTTAGCGCATTGCCTGGTGCTTATGATACGACGGCGCAGCCGACAACGATTAATGTTCCCCTCGCGCCGGGTCAAAGCTTTGATATCGAAATTGAAGGTGATCCGGTTGGCCAGCCACCTAACGCCCCCGATACCTTCGCTGTTGAGTATGTCTTTGGCTCAGGTAACAACAAAAACGCTTTGGCGATGGCTGATCTGCAAACAGCAAAAGTGGCGAAAAATGGTCGTTCGACCATGTTCGATAACTTCCAGAGTTTAGTGACCGAAGTGGGCGCTGCCACCCAAACCGCAGAGATTAACTACAACACATCGCTTGCCTTATATACCCAGGCAGAAGAGCGGATGCAGTCTATCTCTGGCGTGAATCTCGATGAAGAAGCGTCAAACCTACTGCGATTTCAACAGAGCTATAACGCAGCAGCCCGGATCATTACGGTAGCAGGTGAGTTGTTTGACACCCTGTTAGCCTCGGCGCGTTAAGGAGCTAATCATGCGTGTCTCAACGTTTCTCTTTTACCAGACCAATACCGTTAACATCACCACTAAGCAGTGGGATGTAAACGAATCTATCCTGCACCTCTCTTCGGGTAAGCGGGTGATTAACGCCTCTGATGATGCGGTGGCAGCAAACTCTATTTTGAATTTTAAACAGTCAATTACCACGACCGAGCAGTATCAGCGCAATGTGGATTTTGCCAATAACCGGATCAGTGCGGAAGAGACTTCGCTTAAAGCGACAGAAGATATCTTACTGCGGATCAAAGATTTGACGCTGCAGGGTAACAACGGTGCATATACCCAGGAAAACCGCATAGCGATCGCTGAAGAACTTGAAGCGCGATTCGACGAACTACTGGCTTTGGCTAATACCAGAGATGAGGGCGGTAATTACGTTTTTGCCGGCTACCAAACAGAGAATCAGCCGTTTAATAAGCAACCTGACGGCACCGTGATCTATCAGGGTGATGACGGTCAGCGACTCACCAGTGTCGGTGATGGGGTAAAGGTGGCGACCAGTGATTCGGGTCAGCAGATTTTCCAACAGGCACCTAACAGTACCGGCGATTTCCGCCCTGATTATCGTGATGCGACAGGCTTGGTCACCAACACCGGTGGCGTGACAGTCAAAAATGCGTCGGTTGTTGATCGTGGGGTGTATGACACAACGGCATTTCCGCCACCCTATACAGTGAACTTTGTTGACTCAGATGGTGATGGTGAGCCAGAAATCGAAGTATTGGATTCCACACTACCGGTGCCTAATCCTGTACCTGTGTTTGATTCAACGGGGACGCAGGTTTATCCGCCACCACCGGCACCAGCTCCTGCCCCCGCATTTGTGCCCGGAGAAAAATATACCTTTAACGGTGTTGAAATGCAGATCGATGGCGAACCCAATGTGGGTGACTCGCTGACGCTGAACGCCGATGAAGAGGTCGGCATGTTTGAAACGCTCAGAGATGTTATTGAGTGGCTTAAGGTACCGAATGAAGACGGTATTAATCCTGATGACATCAGTAAACAGCAGCGCCAGATTGATATTGGTCACTTGATCGACGACATCGATAGTATCGCAATCCATGTTTCTAGCCGTCGCGGCACCATCGGTGCGCGCTTAAATACGGTCGCAACCCAGGAGAACGTGAATGCGGAATATATCTTGACCTTAGAGACGGCTAAGTCGCCTTTGGAAGATTTGGACTACACCACGGCAATCACTGAATTTGAGCGGCAAAAAGTTGCCCTGCAGGCGGCACAAACCGCCTTTACTCAGGTGCAGAATTTGTCACTGTTTAATTTAATCTAATAAAACATGCCTAAGGTTATGAATTTTAAGGTTTATTAAACTTGGCACACTAAATGCTTTAATAACCTTGACTGAAAAACAGGCAAATTTTTGACAGGCAGACGGATTACTTTAATTGCACCGGATGCTTGAACTAGTTGGAGGCTAAAGATGGCACTTTCAGTACAAACAAATGTTTCATCACTGAACGCGCAGCGTAACTTATCCAAGTCTTCCGACGCACTGGGGACTAACTTCCAGCGGCTCTCCTCTGGTTTGAGAATCAACAGTGCGAAGGATGATGCGGCAGGCTTACAGATTTCAAACCGGTTGACCTCACAGATCAGCGGATTGAATGTAGCGGTTCGTAATGCAAACGATGGCATATCCATGTCACAAACCGCTGAGGGCGCATTGCAGGAAAGTACAAATATCTTGCAACGTATGCGTGACTTGGCAATTCAATCAGCGAACGGTACTTTTTCCGATTCTGATCGGGCAGCACTGCAAGATGAGGTGTCTCAATTACAGGCTGAATTAGATCGTATCGCGGAAACGACGACCTTCGGCGACCGCCCCTTGCTTGATGGCAGCTTTGGTACAGAAAGCTTCCAGGTGGGTGCGCAAGCATTTGAGACCGTAAGTGTTTCGATTAACTCGTTCTTTACTGATGATATGGGGACTCAAAACTATGCGCTGCAAAAGGCAGAAGTTGGTGGGTCCTTTACCTCGATAGGGGCTTCAGTCGGCACAGCGAGTATTGTTAGTGGCTCAGGAACAACCATCGGCTTGGGTGGTATTGGTATTAATACTGCGGCGACGCTGAACCATTCCCTTGGGGATACCGGTTTAACTAACAGTAATAACACGTTGAGCATCGCTGGTCCGTTAGGTGATGGTGTTATTAATGTTAATAAAAATGACAGTGCTTATGATCTGCAACGCAGCATTCAGCAAAATACCTCTAAAACAGGTGTAGATGCAGATGCTAGAACGGTCGTAGCGTTGGATCTGTTTACCGCATCATCAGCGACGTTGACAAACTCAAGCGGTACGATTGATACCGTCGGTGGAGCGCTGTCTGCTACGACTACGGTGACATTTAGTCTGCGTGGTATGAATGATGATCCGACAGCTCAACCACCTACGATTAAAGTGGACTTAGAAAATACAGAAGATCTGTCTTCACTGGCCAATGCTATTAATGCGGTAGCCAATGAAACTGGTATTGGTGCGTCTGTAGCGCCTGATGGTCGTCTGTTATTGGTATCTGAACGAGGTGATACCGTTCAAATTGACGATCTTCAACTTTCCGGAGCTGGATCCACTGTCGGTATCAATGCGGCAACTTATGAGTATGAAGGGGATCTAACTGACAATAGTAATATCCTCTCGTACGGTGAGATTGTGGCAAGAACGGATACGACGATTGGTGGTGCTACGACTGCAACTGACAGTGCTGTTGACTTCGTTGGTACGGTGCGCCTGACTTCTAATGGCGACTACGCCATTGCTGCAAATACTGAAGTTGGCGCTAGTAGCCTTACGTCGGGTATTTTACAGGACGGAGCATTAGGTGGGGCGGATGAGCTAAGTGCGTTAGAAGGCGTTGACACGATCAATGTTTCCACTGCCATTGGTGCACAGGTTGCTATTGATGTGATTGATGGCGCACTTGCTTACATAGATAGTCAGCGTGCGAGTTTGGGTGCGGTACAAAACCGTTTATCAAGTACCATCTCTAACCTAACCAACATTTCTGAAAATGCTTCAGCATCGCGATCTGGTATTCGCGATACCGACTTTGCATTAGAGACATCAGAATTGTCTAAGAACCAGGTACTTCAGCAGGCCGGTACGTCAGTATTGGCTCAGGCTAACCAGGTGCCACAGGCGGCGCTATCGCTCTTGGGTGGTTAATTCGCGACCTTACTGAGGTTAAAAAGGGACGGCATGCCGTCCCTTTTTTTGTGCGTGGTCAATTTATAAACAGCTCGAAAGCGTCTATACTCCAGTCATAAATGTGACGGAGATCTCTCTATGCAAATCGATTCAGGCGCGGTGGCGTCATTTTCCAGTTTTGAGCCTAACCGGGTGCAACAACCTTCTGTTCCTGATCGCCAGCAGATAGCAAGCCAAGAGCCTGGAGTGGCTGAAAACGTGCAAGAGAGTAGGGATACTGCAAGGCAAGTTGCGGTTGGTGTGGCCGAAGTTAATACGCAGCAGCAAACCATAGATACTTATGTCAATGCCTCAACAAGTAGCAGTGATGATGGTGGCTCATCGGTTACGGCGGCAGATGTGCGTGATGCACAGCAAGCGGCAACTGAACGCAGGGCGACAATTGAAGTACTTGATAGGGCACAAAATGGTGAGTTGGGTAACCCTTCAGTCAATCCTTTAGGTCAGTTAATTGATACGACAGTGTGATCAATATCTTAGTTAGATTGTCAAAAGGCGCCTCATGGCGCCTTTTTTGTCAGTTTTTTTAACATTGTTATCTTGTTGAAAAATAAGTAATTTATTTTGTTTTGGTGGTTGATTGAGCAGTTGTTGTGATTTTTTCTTTAAAAAAAACTAAAGCTTCTTTTAGCGGTGCCGTTACTAAGTGTGAACAAACAACATAGTGTTACTTAGCGTCAAGCTAGAGTATGTGGAGAATTTGACATGGCACTTACAATTCAAACAAACGTATCATCGCTAAATGCGCAGCGTAATTTGAATCAATCCAACAGTGCGTTGGGTACAAACTTCGAACGCCTCTCATCTGGCTTGCGCATTAACAGTGCAGCTGATGATGCAGCGGGTTTGCAGATTTCAAACCGTCTGACCTCTCAGATTAATGGTTTGAACATCGCAACACGTAACGCAAACGATGCAAACTCACTCTCGCAAACTGCGGAAGGTGCACTGCAAGAAAGTACTAACATTCTGCAGCGTATGCGTGATCTGTCAATCCAGTCTGCAAACGGTACTTTCTCCGATTCAGACCGTAGCGCACTTCAAGAGGAAGTGAACCAGCTGCAAGACGAACTGGATCGTATCGCCGATACGACTACCTTTGGTGACCGTAAGTTGCTTGATGGTAGCTTCGGTACAGAAAGCTTCCAGGTCGGTGCGCAAGCATTTGAAACAGTATCTGTATCTATTAACTCTTTCCAGACAGAGTCAATGGGTGCGCAAACCTATGAGTTGCTGAAAACCGAAGTCGGTGGCAGCTTCACTGGCGTAGCTGTTTCAGAAGGTACGGCGTCAGTTGTGACCGGTTCTGCTTCGGCAATTGGTTTAGGTGGTATCGGCGTAAGCACTGCGGCCACTGCTGATGCAACATTCGGTGGCACAGCACTGACTAACAGTGCGAATACACTTAATATTTCTGGTGAGCTGGGTTCTGCTACCATCAATGTCGACGGCTCAGCATCTGCTGGCGATATCGCTAAGTCGATTAATGATCAAAGTCAGGCTACAGGCGTAAATGCTGATGCCCGCACTGTCGTTGCATTGGACTTCTATAGCGCAGGTGGTTCTTTCGCTGCGAACTCATCAGGCACTATCAATACCTTCGGTGGCGCGTTGACTGGTACTGCAACATTGACCTTCTCGCTGCGTGGTTCAAATGATGACTTGGCGACTGCGCCAACCATCAAAGTAGACATAACCAATACTGAAGATCTTTCATCCCTGGCGAATGCGATTAACGCTGTTGCTGATGAAACCGGCGTTGGTGCTAATGTAGGTGATGACGGTCGTCTGATATTGACCAGCGAAAGCGGTGATACCATTCAGATAGACAACCTTCAGCTCACTGGCGTGGGTAGTACTGTTGGCATTGATGCGGCAACGTATGAGTTCTCTGGTGATACAGATGACACTGCTAATATTGCTTCTTATGCTAACTTGGTTGCCACTACAGGCTCTACCATCGCTGACGCAGCGGCCGTAGGTGACAGTGCTGCAGACTTTGTTGGTACAATTCGCCTGACTGCGAATGGTGACTTCAATGTTCAAGCGAATACTCAAGCGGGCGCAAGTGCTTTGTCTACTACCATTCTGCAGAACGCTTCGCTGGGTGCCGGGGCAGAGCTAAGCCAGCTGGATTCTGTTGATAATATTGATATCAGCACAGCGATTGGCGCACAGGAAGCGGTATCGGTGATTGATGGTGCATTGTCTTACATCGATAGTCAGCGTGCATCACTCGGTGCGGTTCAGAACCGTCTTGATAGCACTATCTCAAACCTGAGCAACATTAGTGAGAATGCTTCAAACTCACGTTCAGGTATCCGTGATACTGACTTCGCAGAAGAGACGTCAGAGCTGTCGAAGAACCAGGTGTTGACTCAGGCTGCAACCTCAGTGTTAGCGCAGGCTAACCAGTTGCCACAGGCCGCATTGAGTCTTCTTGGCTAACGGAGCTAGACTTAGTGGGTAAATGACAACGGCAGGGAAGATCTAATCTTCCTTGCCGTTTACCCATTTCAGGTAAGTAAGTTTTGGAGGAGTTTTTATGAGCGTCGATGCAATACAAGCACAAGCAACATCAAATCCTCAGTTGCGCACTCAGCCTGAAGCGGTCACTCCGGTACAAACTGAAACCGCCACGGAAAGCCAGGTAAAGCCTGAACAGGTGCAGCCGAGTGAGCAAATACAGGAACAGGCTCAACAGCTGAAACAAGAGCAAGAAATTGATCGCCAACGATTAGAAGAGATGGCGCGAAACCTGCAAGAGTTTGTGCAGTCATTTAATAAATCACTGACGTTCAGTGTCGATGATGCGTCAGGCAGGGATGTTATCAGTGTTAAGGACAAGGTTAGCGGTGATTTGTTGCGGCAAATTCCTTCCGAGGAGATGCTGAAACTTGCCGTTAGATTATCTGAGTCCAACAGTTTGTTTTTAAAAACTGAAGTCTAGCTAAGTATAGAGAGTAAATTATGGCTGACCTTCCAACGATTAGCGTACCCGGTATCGGTTCCGGTCTCGATGTAAATGGCATCGTGCAGGGGCTTATTGATGTGCGCAAGGTACCTATCACGGAACGAAATGATGCCAAAATTGATTCTTTTAGCAATCAGATATCTGCAATTGGCTCACTGCGGAGTGCACTGAGTGATTGGCAGAAATCTTTATTTGAGTTGAAACTAGATAACAGTTTCAACCAACGCTTAGTTACCTATGGCAATGAAGCAGCGGAAGAAAAGTTTACCGTTACCGGTGACTCTACTGCTTCTGAAGGCAGTTACGATATTGAGGTAATGCAGACGGCACAGGCTCACAAGTTGACCTCAGATTTTGCGATCGGTGAATTTGAGGCCGTGGGTGAAGGCACCATGGATATCACCGTAGGCAGTGAGACCTACAGTATTGAAGTGAGTGCATCTGACACACTCAACGATGTTAAAAATAAAATTAACGATATCGCTGGTGCCAGTATGAGCGCGTCAATTGTAAAGACCGACACCGGCGTGCATTTGTCGTTAGCGAGTAAAGAGACTGGCGAAGCAAATGCGATAGAAATCGCAGTGACTGACGTTGATGGTGTTGCTGATGCCAACGGTCTATCCCGATTGCAGTACGATGCCAATTACAGTGCGGATATGCAGGAAGTTCAGCTCGCTCAGGATGCCAAGATCAAGGTGGATGGCTTTCTTGAAATTAGCTCTGCAACCAATAAGTTTGAAAACGCTATCGACGGCGTCACTATTTCAGTAAAAGAAGCTCACCCTCCAGGTGAGAGTGATAACTTTAATTTGTCGCTGGATAAAGAGAGCACAAAAGAAAAGATTCAAACATTCGTCGATACATATAATCAGGTTTTGTCTGTTGTTGATAATTTGACCTTTGTTAATCGTGATGGCTCGGGTAACAAAGTTGAAGACAGTAATAGCGAAGACAACAATACCGCGTTAACAGACGAACAGATTGCGGCGCAGAAAGCTGAACGCGAGAAGGGTACGTTAGCTACTGATTCAACGGTTAGAACCATGATGAATCAGATCCGAGCAACCATGGCCGATGCGGTTAAGACCTCGGATGGCAGCGCAACCTCGTTATCTGTTCTCGGGTTGGAAACTCAATCTGATGGCAGTTTGAAAATTGATGAGGGTAAGCTTGATAAAGCACTCAATGAAAATTTTGATCAAATCAGCGAAGTGTTTTCAGGTTATGACACGCTGGATGTCGATGGAAATGTCATCTCCTCAACGCCAGGTGTAGCCGACAAACTGAATGATCTTGTGCGAGAGTATGAGAAGTTTGGTGGCATATTGCAGACTAAATCCAGCTCCTTTTCTGACTCGGTAGATAAAATCAATACTGAGCAAGATAAGTTTGATGAAATGATAGGGCGCTATGAAGCGCAGCTTTACAACCAGTTCTTATATCTAGATAAGATATCTGCACAATTAGACTCCGTCAGCTCTTTCTTGGAACAGCAGTTAAGCAACCTTCCTGGCGTAGTGAAAGATAAGAAATAAGTTTTACTCCACACTTCTTTCAAAGGGCACCCAAGTGGTGCCTTTTTTGCATTAAGCTCTTAGTAGACAAGATTTTGACATTGCGCGCAGCCAGTTTGATGGGGCGTGGTACTCGGAGCCTACTGTATGGCAACTCAGATCGATAAAAATGGATTGAATATCTTACGTCAGGTATTGAATCTAACCTTCAATAAGAACCTACAGTTTTTGCAAGAGCGCTTTCCTCATATTGCTGCTCGTTTTAAAGAGCATAAACCGAAAAGCATGGGGCTGGAGATGGATCCCCTTGGCAGGCTGAATATCTGCGGAGCGGAAGGGTTTATCTATGACGGTGATCCGAAAGAGATCTGCGCTAAACAAGCGAAAGATTACTTTGACCGCCCAGTCACAGGAATATATCGACTCAGCCAAACAGGCTGGGAAGCTTCAATGAAGTTGTTCCGTCATGCCAATCTATTGAAAGAGCTGGTTGAACTCGGTGAAGAACACTCTAAAGAAGCCGTCGCATTGGGTGAGCGGGATCCCTACCATTGGTTTCCTTTCTTTACCGTGCTGGGGGTAGGTATTGGGTATCACTTGGAAACCATTCTTGCCCACGCAGAAAAGATAGGTCACCTGTTTATCTATGAGCCTAACGATGATCTGTTTTTTGCTTCGCTACATGTATTTGATTATCGGCAGTTGTTTGAAGCGTTCACTAAGCAGAATAAAGGCATCACCCTGTTGGTTGGCTGCGAACAGGAAGAGTTTATTCATACTGTACAAAAAGTGATGTTTAAAATTGGTATCTTTAAGTCATGCGTGTTACCGATTTATCGACATTATGACAGTAAAACCGCGGATGAAAGTTTAAAGCGCTTCTTTGATAACCTCAGTAATTTTTATGCTGGCTTTGGCTTCTTTGAAGATGAAGTTATCTCCACGCGTCATACCATGAAAAACATGGCGGGCGGTTGCAATCTCATGGCTGATAGCCCTTCAGGGCATGAATTCGATCGCCCCGTATTTATTTGTGCAAATGGCCCCTCTATCGATTATTCCCTCGATTATATTCGAGAGCATCGCGACGATATTATTTTGGTCTCTTGCGGTACCGCGTTAAAAACATTACATAATGCGGGAATTAAGCCTCACATCCATATTGAGATTGAACGGGTTGAATATTTAGCCGACTGGGTTCGGGAGGTCGATCCTTCAGGTGAGTTCGTTGGGGATATTCACTTGGTAGGAATGAATACCCTATCACCCGGTGTGGTTGAGCAGTTTAAAGAAGCGACCCTTTTCTGGAAACCGAATGATGTCGGCACAGAGCTGGCTCGCGTCACGTTGATGAAGGATTTTCATCAATATCTGCATCTCTTCAACTCCAATCCAACCGTATCGAATGCTGCGATGGCATTGGCTATCCACTTTAAGGCGCCTCAAGTCTATCTATTTGGTGTTGATGTGGGGTACGTGGATCCGAAATACCACCACTCTAAAGACAGCGCATATTATGGTGAGTTTAAAGGCGCATTTGAGAAAGGTTCTTCCGGGAGTCATAAGCCGGTGCCCGGTAACTTCCGCGAAAAGGTTTCGACCAGTGCGGTATTTGACTGGTGCCGTCATGTGCTTGAGTTGGTGATCCGTATTAAGGGTGAAGGAACCGAGGTGTTTAATACTGCAGACGGTGCACGTATAGAAGGTACCACCCCCTGTCGTATTGAAGATATTGAGTTGCCAGCACCTAAGAGCGAGCCTTTTGATCCTGATGCATGGATCGCAGCAGCGAGGGTTAAGAAGCCGGTGACGTTTGAGATCTTGTACGACAACTTCAAACAGCGTCAGCGTACTATCAGGAAGCTACTTAAGTTTCTGACTGACGAGCGGGTGCAGGAGATCGATTGGGCAACGAATGATGTCTTTGAGCTGTTCCAAAGAAACCATCTCGAACTTCGTAAGCATATTGGTGGTCAGGACAACCCTGCGGTGCGAATGATCGAGGGCAGTGTGACCTACCTGCAGATCACCATTTTGGGCTATCTCCACATGATGCCTAACGCTGAGGTTCGGGCGCGATTTGTAACCGCAGCGATGAAGATCTTTCATCAGTACTTCAAGGAGATGAAGGGGATTTTCAAGGGGTTGGAGCAAGAGCTGAAAGAACTGGAAGAGAGCCGAAAGTAATAACTGCTGTCATTGTAATTTAAGCAAAAGGCGACAATCCGTCGCCTTTTGTTTTTGTGGTGTTAGGTTAATAACTCCCAACTGACCGGGGTGCCCCTTGTGATATCTTTTGCCGCTTTTTTTCCAATAACGTCATCATAAAACTTTGGCGCAAGCCCCTGGCCTGGTCGTATCCTGCGCACATGCTGCGGCGTGATCGTTTCTCCTGCCAAGGCATCTTTAACAAAAAAGAGCGAGCGTCTAAAAGTCAGATTAGCTTCTTCTACAGGCTTCCTCTCGTAGCCAGCTTTGCCTATGGCTTGCCACGCAATTTTCGTCTCCTGGCATAAGGTTTTGAGCTCTCCTGGCTCTAGCGAAAAAGAGGAGTCTGGACCTTTATCTGCGCGGCTGAGAGTAAAGTGCTTTTCTATCAGGTTTGCTCCTAAGGCAATAGATGCCACGGCAACCGTCGTGCCCAGAGTATGATCTGATAACCCTGTCAGTACGTTGAAGCGAGCGGCCAGATCAGGGATTGTACTTAAATGACTTTGCTCGGCTGGCACCGGGTAGCCACTGATACAGTGCAGTAGAATAATGTCACTGCAGCCATTCTCTTTTGCCGTTGTGACGGCTTCTTCTATCTCCGATAAATTCGCCATTCCAGTGGAGATGATCATCGGTTTACCCGTTTCAGCTACGCGTTTGATTAGCGGCAGATCGACAGCTTCAAAGGATGCAATCTTGTAAGCAGGGGCATTGAGCGATTCCAGTAAGTCGACAGCGGTTTCATCAAATGGGCTACTGAAGCAGGTGATCCCCAGTTCATGGGCTTTGTCGAAGATAGCCTGATGCCATTCATAGGGCGTATGTGCTTCTTGGTAAAGTTGATATAGAGAATAGCCATCCCAGAGGCCGCCCTTAATTTTAAAATTGGGCTTATCACAATCAATGGTCATGGTATCGGCTGTATAAGTTTGGATTTTTATCGCATCGGCACCAGCAGCCTTCGCCGCTTCAATATGTTTGAGTGCACGTGACAGATCGCCATTATGGTTGGCTGACAGTTCCGCGATAATATAGGGCGGATGTTCAGGACCGATTGGTCTGCCATCGATGATGACTGCTTTGTTTGGCTTTTCCATGGCGCTATACCTTATCGAGGATCTTGTTGGGGCTGGGTGTATTTAAACTGATTTTCACTGAGTCGTTTAAAACCCGCCCGACTGAATAGTTGCTGTGATACTAGGTTATCGGGATGAACTTCGGCAAAAATAGGGGTAAATTGCGATTGCTTTGCCCAATCCAGCGCAGTTCTTGCCAAACCTTTGCCTTGATGCTCAGGGGCGATAAGGATGGAGATCTCCCAGCCTTCTTGCTGACGGTCAAACCGTAACATGCCCACAGCGTCGTCGCTTAGCTCCAGTATCAACAGAGAGCGTTCGTTATCAGCCAATACTTTTTCAAACCACTGACAATGGGTTTGGTAGCTTGGCGGCTCTGGAGTTCTGGAATAGTCTCGAACTCCCGGAGCGGTTTGCCAGCGATAGAGCAGATCTTTATCCATCGCGGTGGCAGCTCTTACCTGACACTCGGCCTGAAAAAGCGCTTGCAACACACGCTTCACACCATGTCCATCGCAGAGCTGTACGGCACAGCCTGCAAGCTGGTTCAGCGTGTCGGGTGCGGTGCTGATGGTTAACAGCTGCTCTTTGAACTGTTGCGGATTTAGTGTTTTGAAACAGCCTAAGCTTAACGCTGCTTTAGCTTTGGTTAATTCCATTGCATTGTGGCGCTGGTTTTCCGCGGTAGTGATCAGTAGCGAGGGAAGTGCCATCGCACACCTCTCAAGTGCAGAGCCACCGGGGGCGCCAATACAGAGGTCGGCATGTGCGAGCCGCTCTGCTATTGAGCTTGGTTCAACGACCAGTTCTGTTTTTATTGTCATCAATTCGGTTTGAGATTTTACTCGTGCTAGGTGGATAGCACTTTCGCTCAATAATACCTCGATGCTTGCAATATTTGGCGGTGGCTGCATTTGATTAATCTCTTTTAGCAGCCAGGCACTTACGTTGTCTTTGTCGACGCCGCCCATCGCAATGAGCAGTTTTATCGGGTTATTACTTTGATAAGCGGGGCGCTTAAAGCCTGAGAATTCGCCACGCAGCAGGGAGAAATTGGGGCCGCAGAGCAGTGTGCAATGTTCTGGCACTAACGCTTTGTAGTGCGCAGCTTGGCGCCCTGGAGAGGCATCAACCAGTATGTCAGCAAGATGCTCACGATCCGCTAGATCATCAATAACGAGTAACTTGTGATATCCCGTTTTGACGTGTGCTTGCCATTGCTTATCAAGCGCATAGTGATCGACGACAAGCCAATCACAGGGCTGATTTGATAGTCGTGTCAGTGTTTGTTGTGCGTCTTGTTGCCAGAGGCACCCCAGCCATGGGCTGTGTGCGGGCAAGCATTCTGTCGTGACCTGTGTTTGCTTGCTTTCATCACTTTTATCGGTTTTTAATAGTTCGAGCTGAAACCCCTGCTTTTTGATCAGCGCTGCGCGATGCCCTGGCAGCTCTCGGCAGATGAACAATATCTCACAACCTTTGCTCTGAAGCTGATGGGCGAGGGTAAGGCATCTAGCTAAGTGGCCATTGCCTATTTCAGTCGAAGCGTCTGTTCTGAAAACGATACGCATTATGAATTATCTGTGGATAGGCCGGAATTCAGCGCGCGATATTTTAACTCCGCTTCGAGCCAATCATCGGGGGTATCAATGTCCTGGACGAAACGCCTTGGAATGGGGTAACCCAGAGCGGCCTTTGAGATGATCGGGGTATGATTTAGAAATGACGATACTTTTCCCCAATAAAACTGTCCACAATCATGATAATAATCGGGAAGGTCCTGGCTTCTGGCGTTGATGTGTTGCTCAAAACTGGGGGTCAGTATGTTGTCTTCATTCATACTGACCGCCCGTAAAATAGGAAAATCAAATTCCGTTACTGGAAACGCATAGTCAGCCTGGCGGTCGACAAGCAGCTGTTGTACGGCCTTTAAATGGTTTACCTGAATTAACGGCGCTGTGGCATAGATACAGCAACAATGGGTAATCTCCTTTGTCTGCGTCATTTCCTGCTCTAATGCATGAGCTACGACAGGTAGGGTTGCAGCATAATCATCTGATAACGTGGCGGGCCGGATGAAAGGAACGTCTGCGCCATATTGCTTTGCCACAGAAGCTATCTCTTGGTCATCAGTAGAGACGACTATTTTAGCAAACAGCTTGGATGCAATGGCGGCTTCTATGGAGTAGGCAATCAATGGCTTTCCGCAGAAAGGCTTAATATTTTTTCTTGGTATTCTTTTACTGCCTCCTCGTGCAGGAATGACCGCAATACATTTCACTGCATCTCCCCCTCACAAAGCTGTGTGACCGTTTCTATCACCAGATCTTGCGCCTCAGTGGTTAATTCAGCATACAGGGGAAGAGAGATCGCTTTTGTTGCATAGCTCTCTGCTTGTGGAAAATCCCCGACTTGAAAGCCAAGCGCCTGATAATAGGGTTGAAGGTGAATAGGCATGTAGTGCAGGTTTACGCCAATATTTGCAGCCCTAAGCGCTTCAAAAATCGTTTGATGTTGTAACTTTAAGTTGTCCGGTAAACAGATAACGAACAGGTGATAGGCACTTAATCTGTCATCGCTAACCGGTAGATATTTGATGACGGTGTTGCTGAATGCTTGCTGGTATCGTTTTGCTAAAAGGTTGCGCTGTTCAACCCATCTATCTAAGTGGCGCATTTGGCTTAAGCCTAAGGCCGCTTGTAATTCTGTCATGCGATAGTTAAATCCCAGCTCCTGTTGCTCGTAATACCAGGGGGCAGGGGCTTCTTCTTGTAGTAATTCTGGATCGCGGGTGACACCGTGAGAGCGAAATAGGGACATTCGCTTTGCCAACTCAGGGTCATTGGTAAGCGCCATACCGCCTTCCGCGCTGGTAATGATTTTTACCGGATGGAAGCTGAATATCGTAATGTCGCTGTATTGACCACTGCCGGTTTTCACGCCTTGGTATTCACTTCCCACCGCGTGACTGGCGTCTTCGATGATGTTGATAGCAAACGGCTGACATAACGCATGGATCTCGCGCATATCACACGGTTGCCCGGCAAAATGCACGACCACGAGCACTTTGGGTAAGCGGCCATTGGCTTTCGCAATGGTGAGTTTCTTTTCCAGTGCAGCAACACTGAGGTTACCGCTGTTAGGGTCGATATCGACAAAGTCGATATCTGCACCGCAGTAACGTCCGCAATTGGCCGAAGCGACAAACGAGTTGGGCGATGTCCAAAGCAGGTCTCCAGCGCTGAGCTCTAATGCTAAACAAGCGATATGTAGCGCTGAAGTTGCACTGTTGACCGCGACGGCATGTTTTGCATTGCAGTATGCCGCTAAAGTTCGCTCAAACTTCGGTACTTGCGGCCCTTGCGTTAAAAAATCAGATTTGAGTACGTCAACGACCGCGTCTATGTCATGACTGTCAATCGATTGTCTACCGTAAGGGATCATGCGTTAGCCATCTCGTTAAAAGCTAATAACCCCTCGTGATCCAAAAAGTCTGGATTATTCTTCGAGTTATATTCAAACCCGTGCTCCACTGGCGTTCCTGATTCACCTATGGCGTTGGTGGTGAATTCGTTTGAACGTTCATTGCTGTAAAAGCGAATGGCTGGGGTGATAACGTAGTGGTCATGGAATTCGTATGTGTCGTAGCTTAATTCACTTGGACACATCACTTCGTGTAGCTTCTCGCCTGGGCGGATACCGATAATTTTAATCGGCAAATCTGGAGCCATCGCTTTGGCTAGATCAACGATACGCATGGAAGGAATTTTGGGAACAAATATTTCACCCCCTAACATACGTTCGAAGTTCTTAAGGACAAAGTCGACCCCTTGCTGCAGGGTGATCCAGAACCGGGTCATCTCTTCATGGGTGACAGGGAGGTGATCTGCGCCTTCGGCGATCAAGTTGTTAAAGAAGGGAACGACAGACCCGCGAGAGCCGACGACGTTACCGTAGCGAACAACAGAAAAGCGGGTCGCATGGCCACCCGAGATATTATTTGCCGCGACAAACAGCTTGTCTGAGCAGAGCTTAGTGGCTCCGTAAAGGTTGACCGGGCTGGCGGCTTTGTCGGTGGATAGCGCTATCACTTTTTCCACGTTGTTGGCCAACGCGGCATCAATGACGTTTTCGGCACCGTTGATGTTGGTCTTGATACATTCCATCGGGTTGTATTCGGCCGCTGGAACCTGTTTTAGCGCAGCAGCGTGAATGACGTAGTCAACGCCTTTCATCGCACGGATCATACGCTCTTTGTCTCGAACATCACCGATAAAATAGCGCATACACGGCTCGTTAAAGCGCTGCTGCATTTCAAACTGTTTCAGTTCGTCTCGTGAGTAAACAATGATTTTTCTGGGTTGATAATTTTTAAGTAGGGTCTGAACGTATTTTTTGCCGAAAGACCCTGTACCACCTGTAATGAGAATCGATTTGCCGTCAAACATCCTAATTCCTTACCCTCTTATTTAGCGTCTTTCTATTTATTTTGTTGTTGGTAGGCTAATTTGCCTTTGCTGGCGCGCTTGGATTTCAGTAGTTGTTCTTTGGTTCTTTTTCTTGCACTGGTGCTCGCTATCTTCACTTTGTCGATTATCACTTTTAGCTGTTCCAGTGAGCTTTGCGCTTCTGATGTTTCCGCAAATGAGCGCACGTCGGCCAGCCAAGCCTCTATCTCAAGTGCCTGGAGTGTCGCATCGGCTGATATCTCCGCTTCGAGTTGCTTGGTGAGTTGCCTGCCACGGGATAGCAAACTTGAAGCTGTATCGCTCTCCGTTTTAGCCACCTTCAGCAGCCTTCTTTTGGGCTAAATCATCTCTGACATCTTGTGGAATACCGTCCCAGCCCTCTTTGATATTGCGCATCACGCCGGTGACAGCATCTAAGGCTTCAAGATCTCCTGAGACTGAACCTTCGCCCAGCTTAAAAATACAGAAGTCATAAAGATCGAACAGATTGCGCGAGATCTCCCCGCCAACTTCCATATCTAAACTGGCTTGCAAAACCGTTAGCAGCTCAATGGCTTTACCAATTTTCAGGCCTTTAACTTCAAAATCTTTCCGTTCAATTGCCCCTCTGGCTGCTGCCACATTGCCCAGAATATGAGCCATGATTGCGGCAACCTGAGTATGGGGATCGGCGTCAGTCAACGAGTTAACCGTTCCTTTGCCATATTGTTGGATCGATGTTCTTGCCATTTTTAAGTACCTTACTCTGCTCTTAGTCGCGTTTGTGCAGTTGCTACTCATAGTAGCAGCGTCAAATATCTGCGCAGACGGATCTGCTTCTCATTTGTGTAAGCAAATTGAGTGCCAGCCATCTAAACTGAGAGCTGGCTCGCACTCCATTGTTGCTCTATCAGGCACTTTCAATACAATAGAAGCCAATAATAATATATGATTCGAAAAAAAGACGGTTTCTCCTGCGTCAAGGAAATGGCGGGAACTCCGCAGGCCCAGAGGGTGAAAGGTTTCATTTATGCAGGGATTATCTGACGTTCTCGTCATTGATGATAATAGTGATCGCCGAGCACAGTTAGAGCTTTTATTAGGATTTGTTGGTGAATCATGCCGCATCACTAGCTCTAGCAATATTTCTCTGATTAACAGTGAAGACTGCTGGCGTGCGGTATTTATTGGCGATATTGCCGATGAAGACCCATTAGAATTCATTCAGCGTTTAGCTTCTGTCCATCCACTACAGCCTTATGTGCTGCTTGGTGATGATAAAGGGGTCGTTTTACCCAATTTAGTGGGGTCTTTGATGGCGCCATTTAATTACCCCCAGATGACCGAAGTGATCCACCGCTGTCAGGACTATCATCGCAAACGCCCTGGTGGGCAACCGCAAACATCGACTCAGACTAAACTGTTCCGCAGCTTGGTGGGGCGCAGCGATGCTATCGCCCAAGTGCGGCAACTTATTGAACAGGTGTCAGTGACAGACGCTAATGTGCTTGTTCTCGGTGATTCTGGGACAGGTAAAGAGGTTGTCGCGCGGAATATCCATTATCTCTCTTCTCGCCGTGATGGCCCTTTCGTTCCGGTCAACTGCGGTGCTATTCCGGCTGAGTTATTGGAAAGCGAATTGTTCGGCCACGAGAAAGGTGCGTTTACTGGTGCGATAACCACCCGTAAAGGTCGCTTTGAACTTGCTCAGGGGGGCACACTGTTTCTTGATGAGATCGGTGATATGCCGACCAATATGCAGGTGAAACTGCTGCGCGTGCTACAAGAGCGGGTATTTGAGCGGGTAGGCAGTGCGAAGTTGGTTAAGGCCGATGTTCGTATTGTTGCGGCGACGCATCGAAATCTTGAAGGGATGATCGCGGAGGGTAAATTCCGTGAAGATCTCTACTATCGCCTGAATGTATTTCCTATTGAGATGCCTGCTCTGTGTGAGCGTCAGGATGATATACCGCTGTTATTGCAGGAGCTGGTTTCTCGCTTAGAAGCTGAGCACAATGCGTCGGTACGTTTTACTGATAAAGCGATCGACTCCTTAATGCTGCACCCATGGTCGGGGAATGTCCGTGAGCTTTCCAACTTGGTTGAGCGGCTTGTGATCCTCTATCCCAATGGTGTGGTTGATGTCAGTGACTTGCCGCCTAAGTATCGGCATATTGACGTTGATCCTTATGAGCCGGTCTATTCCGAAGAGGTGATGGAGCGTGAGTCATTAAACGCACTATTCCGTGAAGACGCTGAGCCACTGATTGCCGAGCCTCAAGTTCCCCATGAGTTGCCGGATGAAGGGATCAATCTCAAAGAGATGCTATCTGAATTGGAAACTGACTACATTCAGCAGGCACTGGTACGCCAAGACTGGGTCGTGGCTCGCGCTGCGGAACAGTTAGGTATGCGCCGTACCACGCTGGTCGAAAAGATGCGTAAGTATCAGATCGCCAGAGATGATGAATAGCTACCGGCTTAACTGCCACATCTGTTACTGAATAAAAAAAGCACCTCAAATTTGAGGTGCTTTTTTTATCTTCCAGCTCTCTTGGGGCAATGAACGTGTTTGATATTCCCCGCTGTTGAAAGCGTCAAAACCCTGTCTACATCTACTGTTCTAACTAGATTGTTTCAGTTTTTATTAATTAAAACATGAGATTGAAATAGTTGGCACGCTCTTGGCTTTATCTCGGTATCGCGTCAAAAGGAGCGACATAGAGATGACACAGTCGAGCAATGTTGCCGATCAAGCTAAGTCCAGCAATGGACAGTTTCCTCCCCAGCTTCTCGCTACCGAGAAGGTGCCACTCAGATCTGAATCTGTAGTGATGGGTGAGATGGCAAAGCGCCAGTTGAATGAACAGAGCCTTCACGCCGAGGTATCGTCGACCGGGGTGCAGAATAACGCCAGTCGTATGCAGCACCTGATGGAGATCCTGCCTGCTGGGATTGTGGTATTGGATGGTAACGGCATCGTGCGTGAAGCCAACCCTATTGCACTCGAGATGCTGGGTGAGCCGCTGATCGGTCAGCCATGGCGACACATTATCTCTCGGGCGTTTTCGCCGCAGGCTGATGATGGTCATGAGATCTCTCTGGCCAGTGGTCGGCGAGTGAAGTTGGCGTTGACTGCATTATCGCCTGAGCCTGGTCAGTTGATTTTGATGACGGATCTAACCGAAACCCGTGAACTACAAAATCGGATCAGTCATTTGCAACGTTTGTCGGCGCTTGGAAAAATGGTGGCGTCATTGGCTCATCAAGTGAGAACGCCACTTAGCGCTGCCATGCTGTACGCGGCAAATTTGGGTAATAACACCCTCACAACAGAAAATCGTGGAGCGTTTCACCTTAAGCTTTTGGCACGCTTACAAGACTTAGAGCAGCAGGTGAACGATATGCTGCTATTTGCTCGTAGCGACAGTCAGATCGCCGCTACACCACTCTCCATGAAACAGCTTTTGTCCGATCTGCAGTCGCGGGTCGAAGCCATGGTTAGTAAAAGTCGCAGTCAGTTGCAGATCGAGTTGCCTGAGCCAGATATCGAAATTCTAGGTAACGCCAGTAGTCTGGCCAGCGCCATCAGCAATCTGGTGCACAACAGTTTACAAGCATCAGCGACCAATATTCATGTCTCTGCGAAACGTCAGCAGCAGATGGTCGCAATCGAGATCCGGGATAACGGCAAGGGGATCCCTGAGGCGATGCAGAAGAAAGTATTAGAACCGTTTTTTACCAGCCGCAGCCAAGGAACAGGTTTAGGCCTGGCCGTGGTTCAAGCGGTGGCGTCGGCGCATAAAGGCTCGGTGAGCCTTGTCTCCGGCGAGGGTCAGGGTACATGTGTGCAGCTACTCATTCCCATACGTAATGAAGATGAGCTTAGCGCTGAAGTGCCACTAAAAGAGGCGTGGGGAGGTTAAGATGGCCGATACCAAAGTGCTCGTCGTTGAAGATGACGCCGGCTTGCGTGAAGCCTTAGTGGATACCCTGATGATTTCCGGGTATCAGGTAACTGAAGTCGATTGCGGCGAGGCTGCGCTGTTACAACTGTCCCGTGGCAAGTTTGATATTGTCGTCAGTGATGTGCAGATGCCGGGGATGAGTGGGCTACAGTTGTTGCGGTCTATTCGCAGTAAACTGCCGCAACTGCCCGTGCTTATGATGACAGCTTACGCCACCGTCGATGCGGCTGTGGCAGCTATGCGGGAAGGGGCCAATGATTATCTGGCTAAGCCGTTTGCTCCAGAAGTATTACTCAACCTGGTTAGTCGTTACGCGCCAACTGACGGCAATGAACGCTACTCACCGGTTGTGGGCGATCCGCAAAGTGAAGCTTTACTAAAGCTGGCGGCCAAAGTGGCTGCGTCGGAAGCGAATGTCATGGTACTTGGGCCCAGTGGCTCAGGTAAGGAAGTGCTGGCACGCTATATTCACGATAATTCGCCGCGCGCGGATGGTCCCTTCATTGCCATTAACTGTGCGGCGATCCCGGAAAATATGCTGGAAGCGACACTGTTTGGTTATGAAAAGGGCGCATTCACCGGCGCGTTGCAGGCATGCCCCGGAAAATTTGAGCAAGCACAGAACGGTACAATTTTACTTGATGAGATCACTGAGATGGATCTTGGTTTGCAGGCTAAACTTTTGCGCGTACTGCAAGAGCGGGAAGTTGAGCGCTTAGGCAGCCGCAAAACCGTCAAGTTGAATGTGCGGGTGTTAGCAACCAGTAACCGCGAGCTGAAGCAAACCGTGAGTGATGGTCAGTTTCGTGAAGATCTCTATTACCGATTAAACGTATTTCCGTTGACCTGGAAGCCACTGTCCCAGCGTCCTGGTGACATTATTCCATTAGCGGAGCATCTGCTGGCTCGTCATAGTCAGGTTTCTGGCTCAGAGATCCCTACATTGACTGCGGCGGCTAAACATCGCCTGCAACATCATGCGTGGCCGGGTAATGTGCGTGAATTGGATAACGTGATCCAACGTGCGTTGATTCTGCAATCTGCTGGTAAGGTCGATGCAGACGATCTGATCATTGAAGATGAGATTACGGTTCAACTGCATACACCCACGGCAGTTCATAGCGCAGAGCCAGAAGTGGCCATGGATGATGCTGAGGGGTTGGGCGGTGAGCTTAAGGTGCAAGAGAATCAGATTATTCTGCAGACATTGGAATCGTGCCAAGGGCGTCGAAAAGATGTCGCGGAAAAGCTAGGGATCAGCCCCCGTACCCTCAGATATAAGCTGGCAAGGATGCGCGATCTGGGTATCGAGTTGCCCGCTTAACTTTTTATCTACAAATATAAGGCAGGTTAAATACCTGCCTTTTCAATTTGTTAGGTATTAACAATCCTCGTAATACTCCTCCCTTTATGCATTTGTTTAACGTGTTGGCAGGCTCCTTGCAGTTACTCTGCTATATGTGAAATTTTTGACGCTCAGGCGTCAGGAGCATTCAAATGCAAGTGAAAGCCAACGATCTATACAGCGAAATGCAGGCGATGATGCGCCAGGCTCAGGCTCCAGAGATGCGACCTGATGCTGTCCCTGTAAATTCTGCCGGAGACAAGTTTGGTGGACTACTTCAGAATGCCATTGATGGTGTCAATGATGTGCAATCTCAGGCCGGTCAGTTGAGAACAGCATTCGAGATGGGCGATCGCAATGTCAGTTTAGGTGACGTGATGATCGCTTCACAAAAATCGAGCGTTGCATTTCAGGCGACTGTTCAGGTTAGAAACAAGCTGGTTGAGGCTTACAAAGAGATCATGAATATGCCGGTTTAATCGGCGTATTTTAGACGGAGAGTTGAGTCGTGGCTGAAGCAACGCAAAATACAGAATTGATGGTTCCCGCCGCAGGCGGCGAGATGAGTAAAGACGCGCAGGTCGACAGTGGAGAGAAAAAATCTTCAGTGTTGGCCCATATTGGCAATGTCGATGTTCTGCGCCAAATTACAATTATTCTCGCCTTGGCAATCTGTTTGGCTCTTGCCGTATTTGTGCTTATTTGGGCACAAGAGCCAGAGATGCGTCCTTTACCGCAAATGGAAAGTGACGAGCTGCTGCAAACACTCGACTTCTTCGATCAAAATAAGATCACTTATAAACTTGAGCGTGATGTGTTGTCTATTCCGGCAGAGGAGTATCAGGATATCAAACTCAAGTTGGCTCGTGCCGGGCTGGAAGCAACTCCTGAGAACGGTACCGATATCTTGATGCAGGATATGGGTTTTGGTGTGAGTCAGCGACTGGAGCGAGAGCGCCTGAAGCACAGCCGTGAACAGCAGATCGCACGCACCTTAGAGGATCTGCGTAACGTTAAAAAAGCACGTGTACTGCTCGCCATTCCCCAGCAATCGGTATTTGCCCGTCGTGAGAAGAGCCCCAGTGCCACAGTCGTGCTGACTATTGGCCGCGGTTCAGCGCTGAGTCGCGAAGAGATCGACTCGGTAGTTGATATTGTTTCTTCTGCGGTCAATGGCATGGAACCGACGCGGGTGACAGTGACAGACCAGAGTGGCCGCTTACTTAATTCAGGTAGTCAAGATGCCAGCTCAGCACGTTCGCGCAAAGAGTATGATCTTGAGCGTCAGCGTGAAGCTGAGTACATGAACAAAATTGATTCCATTCTTATTCCTGTCGTCGGCTTAGGTAATTATACCGCGCAGGTCGATGTCAGTATGGATTTCACCACGGTTGAACAAACCCAGCGCCGCTATAACCCTGACTTGCCAGCACTACGCAGTGAAATGACTGTTGAAGATAACTCTGTCGGTGGTGTTTTGGGCGGTATTCCTGGTGCATTGACTAATCAACCGCCTGTGGCCGCAGAGATCCCGGAAGAAGCGATCGGTGGTGGCCCTGCTGGTGGCGCGGCTCCTGGAAGAAGCCACCGTGAAGCCACTCGCAATTATGAGTTAGATACCACCTTGAGCCATACCCGCCAGCAGGTGGGTGTGGTAAGAAGAGTCAGTGTTTCAGTGGCCGTCAACTATAAGTCAGTAGCGAATGCCGATGGTAGTGGTATTGATTTGGTGCCGCGGGCGCAGCAGGAGTTAGCCAATTTACGTCGCTTATTGCAAGGTGGAGTGGGCTTTGATGTGCAGCGTGGTGACTCGTTAGAAGTAGTCACCATCCCATTCGTTCGCACCGATGATCTGGTCGAGCTTGAAGTTCCTTTTTATGAAATGCCGATGTTCTGGAGTGGAATGAGGCTGTTAAGTGGGATCCTTATTGTTTTGATCCTTGTTTTATTGGTGGTTCGTCCGATGATCCGTAAGCTGACCGCTTCTGATGACGGTGTGGCTGACGAAGACAGATCGCTGCTTGAAGGTGCGGTATCCCGAGGAATTGAAGGTGGGCTGCTGGCTGCTGAAAACGAGCTAGACAGTGAAGTGAATGAAGAGCTGATCGGCAGTATTGTTGGTGGCAAAGTACAGTTGCCTGATCTACATAAAGAGGAAGATGTCCTCAAAGCAGTGCGGGCACTGGTGGCTAATGAACCGGATCTATCTGTACAGGTAGTGAAAGGCTGGCTTGAACAAGAAGCAAATAAAAAGTAAGCGCGGTTGAGGAAAGGGTAATGGCAGAAGAAAACGCAAAAGACGAAGCCGCTGGCAGCCAGGAGTTCGATGTTGATTCGATTGCTGCGTTCGATAAGGTTGCGATATTGCTATTGAGCTTAACCGAGGAAGACGCCGCGCAGATCCTCCGCCACTTAGAGCCTAAGCAGGTACAGAAAGTGGGGATGGCGATGGCAGGCATGCAGGACTTTTCGCAAGACAAAATTAGCGCGGTCCACAACCTGTTTCTCGACGATATTCAGAAGTACTCGAGCATCGGCTTAGATAGTGAAGAGTTTGTGCGTAATGCCTTAACCCAAGCATTGGGTGAAGACAAAGCCGGAAACCTGATTGATCAGATCATTATGGGTGGCGGTGCCAAAGGCCTGGATTCATTGAAATGGATGGATGCCCGTCAGGTGGCGAATATCATTCTCAATGAACACCCGCAAATTCAAACTATTGTGTTGTCCTACCTAGAGCCTGAGCAATCGGCAGAAATTCTTAACCAGTTTCCGGAAAAGGTTCGTCTTGATCTCACCATGCGTATTGCCAACCTTGAAGAGGTGCAACCGGCCGCCTTGCAAGAGTTGAATGAGATCATGGAGAAACAGTTTGCTGGTCAGTCTGGCGCGCAAGCGGCGAAAATGGGTGGCCTGAAAGCGGCTGCCAACATCATGAACTACCTCGATACCAATATTGAGGGGCAGTTGATGGATTCAATTCGTGAAAATGACGAAGAGATGGCACAACAGATCCAGGATCTGATGTTTGTGTTTGAGAATCTGGTTGATGTCGATGATCGTGGTATTCAGGCGCTGTTGCGCGAGGTGCCACAAGAGCAGCTGCTGAAAGCGCTGAAAGGTGCCGATGATACGCTGAAAAATAAAGTTTATGACAACATGTCCAAGCGTGCTGCGGAAATGCTTAAAGATGACCTTGAAGCGATGGGACCAGTGCGGATCAGTGAGGTTGAAGCGGCGCAGAAAGAGATCCTCTCCATTGCCCGTCGTCTGGCTGACTCGGGTGAAATCATGTTGGGAGGCGCTGGTGGCGGTGAAGAGTTCCTCTAATTCGGCACAGCTTGGGAGCGTAAGCGGATGAGCCAACGCTATATTAAACCTCCTCGAGAGGGAGACGATACCGTCGATCCTTGGGCAATGCCTGATGTCACCGAAGAGGTTGATTATGAAGCGTTGCCCACCAATGCATTAGGCCTTAAACCGGGCGAAAATCACGAAGTTATCGTTGAGGAAGAGGAAGAGATCCCGGTTCTGACCGCAGAAGAGCTAGAGCTTATTCGTAAAGCGGCCTATGAAGAGGGGATGTTGCAAGGCCATGAAGAGGGGCATGCAAAAGGCTATGAAGCGGGTCACAAAGAGGGTTTAGAAAAAGGTCACAGCGAAGGGCTGGTAAATGGCCAGCGAGAAGGTGAAGCGGCCGGTGCAGCAATCATCGAAGAGCGCGCGCAAGTTTGGTCGGCGTTGGCTCGGCAGTTAGAAAAACCGCTTATGCACGTGGACAGTGAAGTCGAACAAAGCTTGGTTGGTTTAGTTGTGGAATTGGCGGAAGAGGTGATCCGCTGTGAAATTGACACGAATCCTGAAGTTATCCTAAAAGTGCTACGCGAGGCGACCCATGCCTTGCCATTGTCTGCACGAAAACTATCTATCAGTTTGAATCCCGACGACGTCGCGCTTGTAGAGCAATCGTTCACGGAAGAGATGCTCTCCGAGCGTGGTTGGCTTGTGTCGCCGGACCCAACGCTTAATCGTGGTGACTGCCAAATCACCTCTGAACAATCTTATGTTAGCGTGTCACTTAAGCAGCGGGTGAAAGAGTTAATGGAGAGATTCCTGCATCAAAGTGTGCCCGCGGTAACGCTGGATGATGCAAAAGTGCTGGCGCCGGAAAGCGTCGGTATGGCTGACTCTCCGCGTGAGCAGAGCGAAGCTGAAATTGAACAGAGTCATGACGACAGCTTAGCTGATACGCCTGCAATGCCTGAGTCGATAGAACCAAGCACTGACGATGCGGCAGAGAATGTTGCAAGCGCAGCGCAGGTCGATGAACCGTCTGCTGAACAACCGCCAGCAGATGAGGATGACAGTGATGCACAACCTCAGAAATAGCGCTGCGCTGGTTTCTCAGTTAAACCACTACCGCAAATCTATTCGAGTGCCTAAACCTGTCGTGTCTGGCATGTTGACCCGTGTGGTTGGGCTCACCTTTGAAGCGGTGGGCTGCCGAGCGCCAATTGGTAGTCGTTGTAAAGTTGAGACCCTGGAGGGGGAGATCGAAGCCGAAGTGGTTGGCTTTGCTGGTGAGATCCTTTATTTGATGCCCAGTGGCGAAGTTAAAGGGGTGGTGCCTGGTGCCAAAGTCACTCCGACTTCTAGCGAGTATGGTATTCCCGTCGGGATGGAGCTATTAGGACGTGTGGTTGATGGCAATGGTCATCCCATTGACGGTCGTGGCCCCCTGATCACCAATGAACGCGCCTCAGTAAAAGCTGAACCTATTAATCCGATGTTACGCCGCTCTATTGAGAAGCCTCTGGATGTTGGCGTGACGGCAATTAACAGCGCGCTGACGATAGGTGAAGGGCAGCGTATGGGGCTATTTGCCGGTTCCGGGGTGGGTAAAAGTGTCTTGTTAGGGATGATGACCCGCGGTACTACCGCAGATGTCATTGTCGTTGGTCTGATTGGTGAGCGTGGCCGAGAAGTTAAAGAGTTTATTGATGATATTTTGGGCGATGAAGGCCGGCGTCGCGCCGTCGTCGTTGCAGCTCCGGCTGATGCTTCGCCATTGATGCGTCTCAAAGGTTGTGAAACGGCGGTCTCTATTGCCGAGTATTTCCGCGATCAAGGGCTCAATGTTTTGTTGTTAATGGATTCATTGACCCGTTTTGCCCAAGCACAACGGGAGATCGCTCTGGCGGTTGGTGAGCCGCCTGCCACCAAAGGCTACCCGCCATCAGTGTTTGCCAAGTTACCCCAGCTGGTGGAGCGTGCCGGGAATGGTGGCGAAGGGCAAGGCTCTATTACTGCCTTTTACACCGTGTTGGTGGAAGGGGATGATTTGCAAGATCCTATCGCCGATGCCGCTCGAGCCATTCTTGACGGTCACATCGTGTTGTCCCGTGAGCTGGCTGATGAAGGACATTATCCCGCGATTGATATTGAGAAGTCGATCAGCCGGGTGATGCCAATGGTGACCAGTGAACAGCACCAGCTATTGGCGCGCCGCCTGAAGCAGATCTATGCCACTTATCAACGTAATCGCGATCTTATCTCTATTGGTGCTTATGCCCGTGGTAGTGATCCCGAAGTTGATCTGTCGATCAAAATGATGCCAGTGATAAATGACTTCTTACAGCAGGGCATGAAAGATACCAAACCTTATGATGGCTGCCTGCAAGCACTGCAGCAGGTGTTAATGCAGAGCGTGCAGCAGAGCCAACAAAATGCCGCGCAAGGCATGCCACCGCAACAAGGCATGATGTAACCACTAGGAGAGCGAGATGGCGAAGATAGAGCAGCTCTTGTTGGTGGCTAAACTAGCCGAGGAGGAGGAGCAACAAGCGGCTAGATTATTGAAGCAAGCGGCAGATCGTGTGATGGCAGAAGAGCAGCAGGAGACACTATTGCAACAGTATCGCTTTGATTATCTGCATCAGCTTAGGTCGCGTGGCAATGGCGGCATGGGCTCGGCAGTTTATATCCAATTCCAGCAGTTTTTAGAACGATTGGATGGTGTGATCGTGGGGCAGCAACAAAAGATCTCCGAAGCAAGACGAGCGCAAATAGAGCGGAAAGCGCAATGGGATCGCAGCCGACAAAAACGTAACGCTATCGATCTGTTGATCGAAAAAAGCAAAGCGGCCAAGGCATTGAAAGAGAGCCGCCTAGAGCAGAAACAAGCCGATGAGTTCTCTTCACAACAGCTTGTGCGGCGTCTGATGAGCGCCCGTAATAGCTAAGTGCTCCATTTTTTCGTTTTGGAATGAGATTTGCTTAGTACTTGTATCTGGATAAATAGAATGGCAAAAGCGGCAATAATTGCCGCACCTAAGAGGTGAGCATGGCTTCGGTGCAGATGACTAATGGGCTGAGTGAGCAAGAAGCGGGTCTGTTTGGTGGTCTTTTCTCTGCGCAAGTGGAGGGGGACGGCGATGGCGCGCAATTCTCTGATACCTTGCAGCAAACCCTTGCCGCCTTCAATCAAGCGATGGCTGAGGGCGAAGAGATCAGTGCCGATTGGCTGGAGTCATTGCAACAGCAACTGGGTGATGAAGGTGATTTGAATGCCTTGCTGGCAAAGCTGGGTTTGAGTTTACCTACCGATGAAAGTGGGCAGATCGAGCCTGATGTTAAACAGATGTTGGTCAAGCCCGACAACAGTATTGATTTAGCACCGGAGTCTGAACCTGTCACCGATGAAAATGGTAACGTGCTGGTAGAGTTCGCACCTGAGCTGCCTACTGCGCCTGACTCCCCTGATAACATGTTGGATCTTCTCGCTTGGTCAGAGAAAACATTACAGCCGCGAGTGACTGACGCGGATGTTGTTGCTGAGGTGGTTGATAATTCGTTGGTGGCCGACGAAGAGCCGCTGTTCAGTAGTACAACTAAGGTAATAGAGGCTCCTCCCGGAGAAGATAGCCTATTAGAGAACAGCGATGAGCTGATAAAGACCTCCGTCAATGTTGATTGGGCTATGGCAGAAGCTGCAGATCCCAGTTTGGATCAAGAGACTGCTGGTAGGGTCACTTCGGATCTAACGCTTGATGCGGCGCTGCAAAGTAAAGACGGCGAGGTTGAAGTTGATGAGCCGACAACTAACACTCTTAGCCATGGTGGTGGCTTCTTAGCCCCAGAGCAGCCTGATGAGCAGGTGAGTGTGACTCCGCTTGCTGCGGCTCAGACAGCTGCAACCGTTAATGCAACGAACGGTAATCCAGCGACAGCTTTTAGCGATACAGCGTTCAATCAACTGCATGCAAAAGCAAATAAGGGGACACCCGCAGGGTTGACCGCTTCAATTGCAACCGATGCCAGTAGCGAAAGCGGAGAAGAATCTAAGCAGGCACTGTTTGAAGCCCTAAGTAGTGGCAGTGATGACGCCGCTTTAGATGGTGAAGCTGAGCAGGCTTTGGCACCGATAGCCAAAGCGGTAGCGAATAGTGAGTTGGGTGCCAGAGCTGCGGAGCCGCTTGTTTCCGCGATTGCTTCAACCCCAACGGCGACGGGGGCTGAACGTATTGATTTTGGAATGACGCCTCAGCATCAGCAAACAAGCCAACAAACGCCGGTACAGCAAGCACGCGCCGACATTCAAACCTTGCTGCAACAGGCGGTAGATATTCGCCAGCAGGAGCAGGCGGCCGGACAGCTGCGTGAACGTATGATGTTGATGGTGGCTGGTGGCTTGAACCGCGCTGAAATTCGTCTTGATCCGCCAGAGTTAGGCTCGATGATGGTAAGAGTTCAGGTGCAAAATGAGCAGGCTCAGGTGCAGATTGTGACGCAAAACCAGCAAGCGAAAGAGATGCTAGAGCAAACCTTGCCTAGACTCAGGGAATTGTTGCAGCAGCAGGGGATTGCATTGGGTGATACTGAAGTATCGCAGCAACAAAATCAGCAACAGCAGATGGAAGATTCGGAGTCGGATCCTGCATTAGCTTGGGAACAAGCACAGGATGAGATGCTTGAAGCCGAAATTGATATCCCTGTGATCCAGCGCCAGATTGCGCAGGGTAGGGTTGATTACTTCGCTTGAGCCGATAGGAGCGCCTGCAAAAATATGTTAGCTTTTCGCAGGTTATATCCCTCATAAATTACGCTGAAAAAACGAACGATTATGGCTGAAGATCTGGAATTAGAGCTCGACGATAGTGAAGGTAAAAAGAAGCCGGTGATGCTGATCATCATCGCTGTGGTGGTTGTCCTCCTTGGCGCTGGTGCAGCGTTCTTCTTTTTGTCTGGTGGTGATGATGCGCAGCCAGTGGCGGATGAGAGTGCACCGGCGGCAGAAGGAGCCCAGCCTGCGGCCAGTGGTGAAGACGCAACGACAGGTAATGCGCTCTATGTTGCATTGCCTAGACCGTTTGTTTTTAACGTGCCGGGGCAAGGGCGAGACCGCCTGGTACAGATAAAAGTGCAACTTTTGGTACGTGGTGGCAATAACGAATCGTTAGCAAAAAAACATATTCCGATGATTGAAGGCACCTTGTTAAAAACCTTTTCAGGCGCCAACGCAGACGAATTGTCCACGCTGGAAGGAAAAGAGCGTCTCCGCGAGCAGGCATTGACTGACATTAAGTCTGCTCTGCAGGGATTGGAAGGTACGGAAGTGGTGGAACAAGTGTTATTCACCGGCTTCGTGATGCAGTGAGCATAGTCCTATGGCGGTAAGCGATCTTTTATCACAAGACGAAATTGATGCGCTGTTACATGGTGTTGATGACGTCGAAGAGGATGAGGCCAGTGATGGTGGCGGCGACGGTGCTGCTCAATATGACTTCTCTTCTCAAGACCGAATTGTTCGGGGTCGTATGCCGACCCTGGAGATCGTTAATGAACGCTTTGCCCGCCATATGCGGATCAGCTTATTCAATATGATGCGCCGCACCGCTGAGGTGTCGATCAACGGCGTACAGATGATTAAGTTTGGTGAATACGTACACACTCTATTTGTACCTACATCACTTAACATGGTGCGTTTTCGTCCATTGAAAGGTACCGGGCTTATCACCATGGAAGCCAGATTGGTCTTCATCTTGGTGGATAACTTTTTTGGTGGTGATGGTCGTTATCATGCCAAGATCGAAGGTCGTGAATTTACACCGACCGAGCGCCGTATTATTCAGATGCTGCTGAAGATTATCTTTGAGGATTATCGCGAAGCTTGGGCGCCGGTGATGGACAGTGAATTCGAATATCTCGATTCAGAAGTTAACCCCGCCATGGCGAATATTGTCAGTCCAACCGAAGTGATCGTGGTGAGCTCATTCCACATCGAACTGGATGGTGGTGGTGGTGATTTCCACATCGCTTTGCCCTATTCGATGCTTGAGCCTATTCGTGAACTGCTTGATGCCGGTGTACAGAGTGATAAAGAAGACACTGACATGCGTTGGTCTAAGGCGTTGCGTGATGAGATCATGGACGTGCCGGTGGGTCTTCATGCAATGTTATTGGATAAGGTTTTAAGTTTAAAAGAGATTATGGAGCTCAAGGTTGGCGATGTGATCCCGGTGGAGATGCCGGAGCATGCCACCGTGTATGTCGAAGAGCTACCGACTTATCGCGCCAAGTTAGGCCGATCCAGAGACAATTTAGCGCTTAAAATCGCCGAAAAGATTAAACGTCCTGAATCTGTGAAGTCAGATCTGGAGATGGTCACCCGACAAGGCGTTCGCATTGATAGCGAAGCCGAATTAGAAGAACTCGAACGAACCATAGGGGAGCCCTGATGAGTGATGATAATGAAGATATCCCTGATGATTGGGCTGCGGCTTTTGCTGAGCAAGAAGCAGCCGAAGCAGGTCTGGTAGAAGACGTTGCGGCGACGACTGAAGTCGCGGAATTTGAGGAGCTGGAGGAGGAAGAAACCTCTCTCACTGCTGAAGAGAAGCGCCGCCTGGATACCATTCTGGATATTCCTGTTACCATTTCGATGGAAGTGGGGCGTAGTCAGATAAGCATTCGTAACCTATTGCAGTTAAATCAGGGATCGGTGGTTGAGCTGGATCGTGTGGCCGGTGAGCCTCTGGATGTATTGGTCAATGGAACCCTCATCGCTCATGGTGAGGTGGTGGTGGTGAATGACAAATTTGGTATCCGTCTAACGGATGTGATTAGTCAAACTGAGCGGATCAAGAAACTCAAGTGAGTATCGCTAATTTGCTGTTATTTTCAGCGCCTGTCGTCGCACAACCCAGTGCTGGTGGCGGCGTTGCTACGTCACAACTGCTCTCCCTGTTGTTTTCTCTGATCACTGTTTTAGCCATTATTCTTATTTTGGCTTGGCTACTGCGCCGATTTAATATTGGTGCCGCTGGTGGCCGTGGTGCAATGAAAGTTGTTGCCACCTTAGCGCTGGGTCGCAACGAACGGGTTGTATTGGTCTCTTTAGGTGATAAGCAACTCCTGCTCGGTGTCACCGGACAACAGATAAACCTGTTGCATACCTTTGACGAGCCTATATCGCTGGACACCGCCGACTCTGCACAGGCGATGCCGTTGCTGTTTCAGGAAAAGCTTCGTGGATTTTTGAATAAGACGGAAAAATCATGATAAGGACGCTCATTCTCACCAGTTTAGTGTTGTTGGCGCCTAACGTTTTCGCCGCGGATCCTATTGGCACCGCGCTGCCCGCCGTGACTGTGACTACGGGGGCAGACGGCTCACAAAGTTATTCGGTGACGCTGCAGATCCTCGCGTTAATGACCATGCTGACTTTCTTGCCAGCGATTGTCATTATGATGACCTCTTTTACCCGCATTACCGTGGTGCTAGCTATTCTTAGACAAGCGATGGGGTTGCAGCAAACGCCTTCGAATCAGGTCATTGTTGGTATCTCACTGTTTTTATCATTTTTTATCATGTCACCTGTGCTCAATCAGGTGTATGACAATGCTGTTGAGCCCTACATGAATGAAAGGTTGGCAATGAATGACGCGTTCACTCAGGCCAAGATGCCATTTCGTGAATTTATGTTGGGACAAACTCGGGTTAAAGATCTGGAAACTTTTGTTGAGATCGCTGGCCTTCAAGATCAGGTGACTGCACCGGAAGATGTACCGATGACGGTGCTAATCCCAGCATTCATTACCAGTGAATTGAAAACGGCATTTCAGATCGGTTTTATGCTATTCATTCCGTTTTTGATTATCGATTTGGTGGTTGCCAGCGTATTGATGGCGATGGGTATGATGATGCTGTCGCCGATGATTGTTTCTCTACCGTTTAAACTGATGTTGTTTGTGTTAGTGGATGGATGGAACCTAGTGATGGGCACGTTAGCGACCAGTTTCGGTCTCTAGGAGGTACCTCATGAGCCCAGAAATGTTTGTCGACATCTTCCGTGATGCACTGTTTGTGGTGTTGACCATGGTCGCTGCGATTATTTTACCCTCTTTGGGTATTGGTTTAGTGGTGGCGGTATTTCAGGCCGCGACGTCGATTAATGAACAAACCCTTAGCTTTTTACCCCGCCTGATTGTCACTCTGTTGACGTTGATGTTTCTCGCCAATTGGCTGGTGCGCGTATTGATGGATTTCACCATTAATATGATTAAAGAGATCCCCATGGTTATTGGCTGATGGAATTTCCCATGTCGATCATCATGGAAACCATGGCCAGTTATCTTTGGCCATTGGTGCGTATATCCTCCATGTTGATGGTGATGGTTGCGCTTGGCACGCAAAATGTGTCGACACGCATCCGTTTAGGTTTGTCTGTCGCTGTGACACTGGCCGCCGTGCCCGCGTTGCCAGCTCCTCCACCGATTGACCCGTTTTCTATTCAAGGTGCTCTGGTTACCATGCATCAGGTGATCATTGGTACCTTAACAGGCTTCATCTCGGTGCTAGCGCTGCATACATTTGTGGTCGCCGGTCAGGTGGTGGGGATGCAAACTAGTTTGGGGTTTGCTTCGCTGGTTGATCCTAGTAACGGTCAATCAGTGCCGGTTATTGGTCAGTTTTACCTGATGCTGGCAACATTGCTGTTTTTTGCCATCGATGGCCACCTGTTGATGATCCGCATCATCATTGAAAGCTTCCACACCTTGCCGGTCGGCGCGAATGGTATTGAGGCGCCTCAGTTTGATGCGGTGGCTCGCTGGATGAGTTGGGTATTTGCCGGTGGCTTAGCTTTGGCGTTGAGTGCGCTGGTCGCGCTGTTATTGATTAATTTCTCATTTGGTGTCATGACTCGGGCAGCACCACAGCTGAATATTTTCACCATCGGCTTTCCCGTTACTATGTTGTCAGGGTTGCTTATTATCTGGCTTACCTTGGGTAACTTCGTTGGCCACTTTGAAGCGCAATGGTACCGGGGCGTCGCCCTGATGTGCCAAGTGCTTAATGATCCGTGTTAGAGGCGTCGTATGGCTGAAGATACCGATCAGGAACGTACAGAAGACCCCACACCCCGACGATTACAACAGGCACGAGAAAAAGGCCAGGTTGCTCGCTCTAAGGAGCTTAATACCGCTGCGGTATTGCTGGCATCGGCATTTGGCATGATGATCTTTGGCCAATCGCTGGCCGAAACGCTCGCTAAGGTTATGAAGCGTCTGTTTACGTTGAACCGTGATGAGAGCCATGACGTTAACCAGATGATGAGTGCCTGGCCCGATGCGCTGATGCAACTGCTCTTTCCCATGGGGGGCTTTATTGCCATGTTGTTCGTGGCAACGCTGGCTGGCTCCATTTTGATGGGGGGGATCACCTTTAGTAGTCAAGCGATGGCTCCCAAGTTGAGCAAGATGTCGCCGGCCAAAGGCTTTAAGCGGATGTTTGGGGTGCAAGCGCTGGTGGAGCTGCTGAAGGCGGTGGCGAAATTTGCATTTATTGCCCTGTTTGCATTCTTATTGCTGTCGTTTAAATTCGAAGAGATCCTGCATATCAGTGTCGAGTCTTTTCCTGGCAACATCGCCCATGCAGTAGAGCTGCTGCTGTTCATGTTTATCATTCTCTGCCTTTCGCTGCTGTTTATTGTCGCGATCGATGTGCCGTTTCAGATCTGGAATCACACCAAACAGCTGCGCATGACCAAGCAAGAGGTGCGCGATGAGATGAAAGATGTAGAAGGGCGTCCGGAAGTGAAGGGGCGCGTTCGTCAGATGCAGCGAGAAATTGCTCAACGCCGAATGATGGGTGATGTGCCGAAAGCGGACGTTGTGGTGACTAACCCGACGCACTATTCCGTGGCTTTGAAGTATGATGTGAATGGCGTCAGCGCACCGCGAGTTATCGCAAAAGGTAATGACGAGGTGGCGATGAAGATCCGTGAGATTGCCCGTGAAAAAGAGGTGCCAATAATGGTGGCACCGCCATTGGCTCGGGCAATTTACTACACCACGAAGCTGGGCAAGGAGATCCCGGACGGTCTGTTCGTTGCGGTTGCCCAAGTGCTCGCTTATGTATACCAGTTAAATGAGTACAAGAAGGGCACCGGGAAAAAGCCTACGCCTCTGCCAAAAGAGTTACCTATCCCGGATGAACTAAAGCATTAATGTCGGTCATTCTATTCATCGCTTAATACGCTTTTTCGCCTCCGTGCTGTTTTATTCCTCTTCTATTCTAGCGCTCATCTCTTAATTGACTTCGTGCTGGCCTGACTCTTGCAGAATCAGCCCTAGAGTCAATTTTGTGTCGCAGTGAGTTATGGATCTTAAAGCAACATTAGGCAGTCTGGATTTTCAACGGGTACGTCAGATCCAAGGGATCGGGGCGCCGATTATTGTATTGGCAGCGTTGGCCATGGTTGTGTTGCCGATGCCTGCACTGCTGCTGGATATGCTGTTCTCATTCAATATTGCGCTGGCGTTGGTGGTCTTATTAGTTACCATCTATACGCTGCGGCCGTTAGAGTTCGCCGCTTTCCCTACCGTACTTCTGGTAACTACTTTACTGCGTTTGGCGTTGAACGTTGCTTCAACACGAGTGGTGTTATTGCGTGGTCATGAAGGCCCTGACGCCGCGGGTAATGTGATTGAGGCGTTTGGCTCAGTGGTGATTGGTGGTAACTATGCCGTCGGTCTGGTGGTGTTCGCCATTCTGGTCATTATTAACTTCGTGGTAGTTACTAAAGGTGCAGGGCGTATTTCTGAAGTAAGCGCGCGCTTTACTTTGGATGCGATGCCCGGCAAACAGATGGCTATTGATGCCGACCTGAATGCCGGCTTAATCAGCCAGGATCAGGCAAGAACTCGACGGGATGACATTGCCCGTGAAGCAGACTTTTATGGCTCGATGGATGGTGCCAGTAAGTTCGTTAAAGGTGATGCTGTCGCCGGTATTCTTATTCTATTTATTAACGTGATCGGCGGTTTTATCATCGGTATGGTGCAGCATGATCTGGCGTTTTCTGAAGCGCTAGAGATCTACACCCTGCTGACTATCGGTGACGGTTTGGTGGCGCAGATCCCTGGGCTGCTCCTCTCTATCGGTGCCGCCATTATGGTGACACGTCAAAGCGCCTCGGCAGACATGGGGCAGCAAGTGTTGTCACAGATGTTTGATAACCCGAAAGCGCTGATTATCTCCGCTGGCTTACTGTTCCTGATGGGTATTGTACCTGGCATGCCTCACCTGGCTTTCTTAACACTGGCGTTTGCTGCTGGCGGTATGGCTTACCTGATGCACCGTCGCCGGGCTGCTGCAGCACTTGCGGAAGCCGAGGCGGCAGCCAAAGCTGCCAGCCCAGAACAGCAAGCGGCTGCCGCAGCGGCAGCGCCGAAAGAGTTGGGTTGGGATGATGTTCGCCCAGTGGATATTATTGGTCTGGAAGTGGGTTATCGTCTCATTCCGCTGGTGGATAAAGGCCAAGGTGGTGAGTTACTTAATCGTATTAAGGGCGTGCGTCGTAAGTTGAGTCAAGAACTTGGCTTCCTCGTGCCAGCTGTGCATATTCGGGATAATTTAGATCTGCCGCCAAATACTTATCGCGTGTCATTGATGGGCGTTTCTGTCGGGGAAGCGGAGATCCGTCATGATTGCGAGATGGCCATCAATCCAGGACAAGTGTTTGGTCGTGTCGATGGTATCGACACAAAAGATCCGGCCTTTGGCCTAGAAGCAACCTGGATCTCACCTGATCAGCGTGAGCATGCCCAAACACTCGGATATACCGTGGTTGACGCGGCAACGGTTGTCGCCACACATCTGTCACAAGTGCTGACCAACAATGCCGCAAGCTTACTGGGTCATGAAGAGGTGCAGAATCTATTGGATATTCTCGCGAAAAATTATCCGAAGCTGGTTGAAGGTTTGGTACCTGAAATGTTGCCGTTAGGCCATATCGCCAAGGTGCTGCAAAACCTGCTGAATGAAGGTGTGCCTGTGCGAGATATGCGTAGCATCATCCAGACGCTGAAAGAGTACGCGATGAAGAGTCAAGATCCTGACGTCCTGACTGCGGCTTGTCGAATCTCTCTTCGTCGGATGATCTGCCAAGAAATCAATGGGATAGACGAAGAAATGCCAGTTATCACATTGGCGCCAGAGTTGGAACAGATGTTGCACCAGTCTATGCAGGCCGCCGGAAATGAAGGTGCAGGTATTGAACCTGGGTTGGCCGAGCGGATGCAGGGGGCTTTGATTGAATCAGCCCAGCAGCAAGAATTGGCAGGGCAACCAGCCATCTTACTGACCTCAGGGATCCTTCGCTCAACGCTATCGCGTTTTGTGAAGAATACAATTCCTAGCCTGCGAGTGCTGTCGTATCAGGAGATACCTGACGACAAGCAGATAAAGATTATCTCGTCTATCGGACAGTAGAAGTTGCCTGGCAACGGAGAGTAGGACATGAAGATTAAGCGTTTTTTTGCCAAAGATATGCGCACAGCATTAAACGAAGTTAAAGCAACCTTGGGTGCAGATGCTGTCATCATGTCCAATAAGAAAGTGACCGGTGGTATTGAAATTGTTGCTGCCGTTGATTACGACGCCGCGAAAAAGAAAACTGAAAAAGCAGCGCCGGCGGCAAGCATGGAGGGTGAGCCATCATTCGCCAGCTTACGAAACAAATTGAATCAGGTCGCTCGTCAGCAACCGCCAAAGCCAATTGCTGAAGCGCGTATTCATAAGAAGATGCCAGAACAGGAGCCTGTAGCGGATTCCCTCCAGGCACTGTTATCTCGTCAGAACAAGTCAGCCATGTCGCCAGAGTCATTATCGTCAGCTGATGAGTCAATGCCGCCTATGGGGGCTTCGGCACAACGGCCATTGGCCTCGAGACAAGCGCCGCAGCCCATTGGTCAACGTAACGAATTTGAACGTTCTGCAGCGGCGGCTTCATTGCGACCTCAGTCGCCTTCTCGTGGCAGCAATAATAGTGACATGGAGCAGATGAAAGCTGAGATGGCGCAGCTGCGTAAACTTCTAGAACACCAACTGTCTGGGTTGATGTGGCAAGAAGTTGAGCGTAGAGAGCCAATGCGTGCCATGCTGGTTAAACAGCTTAAAAGCATGGGTTTTGCTGATGAACTGGCAGACCAACTGGCCTGCTATATTCCCGAAGATATGGCCGGGCATGAAGCATGGCCTAAAGTTCAACAGCTGGTCGCCGACCAATTATTGACTAATAATGATGAAATCATGCGTGACGGCGGTATTGTTGCCCTGTTGGGACCAACAGGGGTTGGTAAGACCACGACTATCGCCAAAATCGCTGCGCGTTATGCGATGCAATATGGTGTGGATCAGGTGGCATTAGTTACAACAGATACCTACCGTATTGGTGCTCATGAGCAGCTGTCGACTTACGGTCGTATTCTTGGTTGTCCGGTAAAAGTCGCGAAAGACGCTGATGAGTTAGCGAATGTATTACACCAATTGCGTCACCGCTCATTGGTATTAATAGATACCGCGGGAATGGGACAGCGTGATACTCGTTTGACTGAACAGTTGCAGACATTGATGAGTAATAGTGAGCATCAGATTAAGAACTATTTGGTGTTATCGGCAACGGCTCAGCGACAAGTATTACAAGAAGCCGTTTCTCACTTCCGTCGCATACCGCTGGCAGGTTGTATTTTCACCAAACTTGATGAGTGTTTGAGTTTAGGGGAAATTCTAAGTGTTACAATTCAAAACGCTTTGCCAATCGGGTATCTTACCGATGGACAAAGGGTTCCAGAAGATATTCAGGTCGCAGATCCTGCATATCTTGTGACGAAAGCAACAGAGCTGATGGAAAGTAATAGCCAGGGTGAGGGTTATCTCTGGACAACCGATGCATTCAGTGAGATGAATTCTGAATTATATGATTAATGAGTTTTCCGACCAGGCGAGTGGTTTAAGAAAAATGAAGCGCGCTCAGATGGTAAAAGTAATTGCCGTCACCGGTGGTAAAGGTGGCGTAGGCAAAACGAATGTGTCGATCAATACCGCAGTGGCCATGGCCGAACAGGGAAAGCGGGTATTGGTGCTGGATGCCGATTTAGGCTTGGGTAACGTAGATGTGATGCTAGGCCTGCGGGTGCAACACAATCTATCCCATGTGCTTTCTGGTGAAGTCGATTTGGATGACATCCTGTTGGATGGTCCCAAAGGTATCAAGATCGTTCCAGCCTCTTCTGGCACACAATCAATGGTTGAATTGTCGCCAACGCAACATGCTGGACTGATCCGCGCGTTTAGCGAATTGCGGACGGAGTTTGATGTCCTGCTTGTTGATACTGCGGCAGGTATCTCTGAGATGGTGTTGAGTTTTTCTCGCGCAGCTCAGGATGTCATGGTGGTGGTTTGTGATGAACCCACTTCAATTACCGACGCCTATGCGTTGATCAAGCTATTAAGCCGCGAACACGGCGTGTTCCGTTTTAAGATTGTCGCCAATATGGTGAGAAGCTTGCGGGAAGGTCAGGAGTTGTTTGCTAAACTTACGCGAGTCACGGATCGTTTTCTCGATGTCGCATTAGAGTTGGTTGCGACCATTCCTTTTGACGAAAACGTGCGTAAAGCGGTACGTAAGCAACAAGTGGTAGCTGATGCGTTTCCAAAATCTGCTGCATCTATCGCTTTTAGAACCTTGGCAGCCAAGGCTGTGAATTGGCCAATTCCATCACAACCGACAGGCCACTTAGAGTTTTTTATTGAACAATTGCTACAGAACCCTGAATTAATCGAAGAATAAACGCGTGAATAAAGCCGCGGCCTATATCGCAGAGCAGCGCCAAACGATTGTTGAGCAACACGCTGGTTTGGTAAAGCGTATCGCGCACCACCTCAAAGGGCGTTTGCCAGCTAATGTACAGCTGGATGATTTGATCCAATCGGGCATGATAGGTTTGCTGGAAGCCAGTAAAAACTATGATGGCACCAAAGGCGCTAGCTTTGAAACCTTTGCCGGGATCCGCATTCGTGGAGCCATGCTCGATGAGATCCGTAAGGGTGATTGGGCCCCTCGTTCCGTCCACCGTAACAGTCGGCGTGTTGCTGATGCCATCACTAGCTTGGAGCAAGAGCTCGGTCGTGATGCATTGGACACAGAAATCGCTCAAAAACTTGATATCACGGTGCAGGACTACCATCATATTCTTAACGAAGTAAGTACAGGGAAGATCATAGGCTTAGAAGATCTCGGTGTATCCGATGATGTGATAAGCGGAGATCAGGATACGACAAGAAGTCTGCCTTTTGATGGCATAGAATCAGAGCGTTTTCAAAGCGCTCTTGTGACCGCCATCAAAAGCCTACCAGAGCGGGAAGCGCTGGTGTTATCGCTCTACTATGATGAAGAGCTAAATCTGCGGGAAATTGGGGAGGTACTGGACGTGAGTGAATCACGTATCAGTCAAATTCACTCGCAGGCGATGCATCGGCTTAAAGCCAGAATGAAACATTGGACTAGCTGACCAACATTGTGTTGCGTCACAGTCACGTAAAGCTCACTGGAGGGCGTCTTGGATACAAGCATGAAAATTCTGATCGTTGATGATTTCTCAACGATGAGGCGCATCATCAAAAACCTGCTGCGGGATCTGGGTTTTAACAACACTCATGAAGCCGATGACGGCAACACTGCGCTGCCTATGTTACAGGGCGGTGATTTTGATTTTGTTGTCACCGACTGGAATATGCCAGGCATGCAGGGGATTGATTTATTACGTGCTATTAGAGCTGACGATAAGCTGAAAAGCTTACCGGTACTCATGGTGACAGCGGAAGCGAAGAAAGAACAGATCATCGCTGCTGCTCAAGCTGGAGTAAACGGTTACATCGTGAAGCCTTTTACAGCCGCTACGCTGAAAGAAAAGCTCGACAAGGTTTTTGAGCGTCTGGGTTAATGCGGTGCAAAGGGGAGCTTTATGGCTGATTCAAATCTGCCAAGCTTAACGCTTGAGCAGGCTAAACACTTGGTTTCACTCCTAGAAGAAGGGGAAGAAGCGAAGGCGCAGCAGTTACTTTCAACGTCGCATCCGGCGTTCTCCAGCGACCTGTTTTCCGAGGTCGGCAAACTCACACGCCAATTGCATGACGCTTTGCAGGATTTTCAACTTGATCCGCGCTTAGGTAAGTTGGCCACTGACGATATTCCAGATGCGACACAACGATTAAATTACGTTTTAGAGAAAACTGAAGATGCGGCTAACCGCACGATGGACGCCGTGGATGCCAGTCTGCCCATCGCTGATCGTATGCATTCAGAGCTTGCCAAGCTAATGCCATCATGGAAATCCTTGATGGAGAGGCAGATAGAGCGGGGTCAGTTCAAAGAGTTGTGCCATAGTCTTAATGATTTCCTTGAATCTGCCGAAAAGGACTCAGATGTACTTAGAGAACGTCTGACCGAGGTTCTGATGGCGCAGGATTTTCAGGATCTAACCGGACAGGTAATACGGAGAGTCATCGAATTAGTAACAGAAGTTGAGGACAACCTCATTCATCTGCTGAAAGTGTTCGGTGCTCCAGAGAAAGTGGAAGAAACCAGTGCATCTCAAATTGAGGCTGAAGGCCCGATAGTTGATGCAGCAGAGAGAGAAGACGTAGTCAACGATCAAGATGATGTTGATGATCTTCTGTCCAGTCTCGGATTTTAAGGGGAAAGCCGCCCATGGGGTTTGAAGTTGATGAGGAAATCCTCCAGGACTTCCTGGTAGAAGCCGGTGAAATTCTCGAACAACTGCAAGAACAGTTGGTCGATTTGGAAAACAATCCGGAAGATTCTGACCTGTTAAATGCAATTTTCCGTGGCTTTCACACGGTAAAAGGCGGTGCAGGATTTCTTTCGTTGGCTGAACTTGTGGATGCTTGCCACGGCGCAGAGAACGTTTTTGACGTATTGCGCCAAGGAAAAAGACAAGTTACCCCAGAGTTGATGGATGTGATCCTTCAAGCGTTGGATAGCGTCAATGAAATGTTTGGTCAGGTTCAAGGTGGTGAACCCCTCACAGCCGCTGACCCTGAGCTATTACACGAGCTGCATCGTCTCAGTTCGCCTGAAGGTGCAGAAGCCCCTGCTGAACCCGAATCTGAACCTGTCGTTGAAGATGTCGTGGAAGAGCTCGCCAATGACCCTGAGGTGGTTGAAGCGGAGCAGCATCGCGCGGAAGGTGGCATTGATGAGATTTCAGATGATGAATTTGAAGCCTTATTAGATGAGCTACATGGCCCAGGTGGTGGCCCTACCGTTGAGTCCGCCGCACCATCGGCAGATGATGGCGACATTACCGATGATGAATTTGAAGCGCTATTAGACCAGTTGCACGGTAAAGGTCAGCACAGTGGTCAACCTGATGTACCAGCAACACCAGCTTCGGACCCTGCGCCTGCAGCTGGTGATGATGAGATCTCGGATGACGAGTTTGAGGCGTTATTGGATCAGCTTCATGGTCAAGGAAAGGGGCCAACCCTAGAGGGGGCCGCTCCGGCAGCGCCCGCAGCGAAGGCACCAGTGCAAAAACCTGCACCGACACCGAAACCTGAACCGGCGAAGCCTAAAGCTGAGGAAGCCGCGGCAAAAGCACCCGCCAAGCCGGCGGCGAAAGCTCCAGCAGCGGCAGCAAAACCTAAAGCGCCAGCTAAACCTGTGACACCTCAGGCGGAAGCCACGGTTCGTGTTGATACGGCGAGACTCGACCAAATTATGAATATGGTCGGTGAGCTGGTTTTAGTACGTAACCGTTTGGTGAGCTTGGTTGGTGCCAGTCGTGATGACGAAGACCTGGCAAAAGCGGTAGCGAACCTTGACGTTGTGACTGCCGATTTGCAGGGCGGCGTGATGAAGACCCGGATGCAACCGATCAAGAAAGTATTTGGTCGTTTCCCCCGGGTTGTACGTGATCTTGCCAGAAGCTTGAAGAAAGAGATTAACCTGGTACTGGAAGGGGAAGAAACCGATCTAGATAAAAACCTAGTTGAGGCGCTTGCAGATCCTTTGGTGCATCTGGTGCGTAACTCCGTCGATCACGGCATTGAGATGCCTGATATACGTGAGGCCTCAGGAAAGCCACGTTGCGGTATAGTGAAGCTGACAGCTTCGCAAGAAGGTGACCATATCCTGTTAACCATCGAAGATGATGGCGCGGGTATGGATCCAGAAAAACTCAAGCAGATAGCTATTTCCCGTGGGGTACTGGATGAAGACAGTGCCGCCAGGATGTCCGATAACGAAGCTTATAATCTGATTTTTGCTCCGGGCTTCTCAACCAAAGTTGAGATCTCAGATATTTCAGGCCGTGGCGTGGGTATGGATGTGGTTAAAACCAAGATCACCCAGCTAAATGGCTCTGTTTATATCGATTCGGAACGGGGCAAAGGCACCACGTTAGAGATTAAGGTGCCGTTAACGCTGGCGATTTTGCCAACATTAATGGTGGTTATCGGCAAACAGACATTCGCGCTGCCGTTGGCTGCGGTGAATGAGATCTTCCACTTGGATCTGACGAAGACCAACATGGTCGATAGCCAGCTAACTATCATTGTTCGTAACAAAGCGATCCCGCTGTTCTACCTTGACGAGTGGCTGTTGGTTGGTTCAAAACCGCCAGCGAGAAGCGGCAACGGACACGTGGTGATTGTTCAGCAGGGGACACAGCAGATAGGTTTTGTTGTTGATTCTTTGATTGGGCAGGAAGAGGTAGTGATCAAGCCTCTCGGCGCAATGCTGCATGGCACACCGGGAATGGCCGGGGCAACAATTACAAGTGATGGCGGTATTGCACTGATCTTGGATGTGCCAAGTCTGCTTAAAAATTACGCAAAAAAATAACAGTGAATTGATAGGTCGCCGTTAGCATTCTAGGCGGCCGATAAGGCGAGTAGGTATTCATGGCCATTAAAGTACTGGTTGTCGATGACTCCAGTTTTTTCCGTCGCAGAGTCAGCGAGATCCTTGAAAAAGATCGAGGGTTAGAGGTTGTTGGAAGTGCGAATAATGGTAAGGAAGCAGTCGCACAAGTAAAGAAATTAAAGCCTGATGTGATCACCATGGATATTGAGATGCCAGTAATGGATGGTATCTCGGCCGTGAAAGTGATTATGGCGGAAAACCCCACGCCGATCCTGATGTTTTCTTCTCTCACACAAGAGGGAGCTAAAGCAACACTCGACGCTTTAGACGCTGGCGCAATGGATTTCCTGCCGAAAAAGTTTGAAGACATTGCCAAAGACAGAGACGAGGCTGCGAGCTTATTACAGTCTCGGGTGACTGCTTTGGGGCGTCGCCGGGCTATGCCTGCGCGCAGGGCCGCTCCAGCCCCAACACCTAGCGCTGGCGGTCGTACGCCCGTCACGCCACGGCCTTTGGCAGGAAGAACACCATCGGTAACCGCTTCAACTGCAAGCAGTGACGCTCGGCGCTCACTGCCAGCGAAACGCAGTGGTAAACGATATAAGTTGGTGGCCATTGGCACATCAACCGGTGGCCCCGTTGCACTTCAAACTATTTTGACCAAAATTCCTGCCAACTTTCCACAGCCGATTATTTTGATCCAGCATATGCCGGCGTCCTTTACCGGGGCGTTTGCTCAGCGTTTAAACTCGATTTGTAAGCTGAAGGTGTCAGAGGCTAAGGATGGCGACGTACTGCGTCCCGGACATGCCTATCTAGCGCCAGGTGGTAAACAGATGTTAGTGGAAGGGCGGGATAGTAATGCCCGGCTGCGCATTATAGACGGTGGTGACAAGGTCAATTACAAGCCCTGTGTTGATGTCACTTTTGCTGCTTGTGCCAAGGTTTTCGGTGGCGACGTGTTAGCTGTCGTGTTGACCGGGATGGGGGCTGACGGTCGTGATGGCGCACGTTTGTTAAAGCAGAAGGGCGCCAAAATATGGGCGCAAGATGAGAAAAGCTGTGTGGTTTATGGCATGCCGCAGGCGGTCGCTGCCGCAGGCTTGTCTGAAGCCTCTATCCCATTAGATCAATGCGCGGAGCGCATCATCGTGGAAGCGGGGAATGGATAAACTCACCCTTGTTGGGTTTGTTGTTGCGCTGGTTGCCATTATTGGCGGACAGGTATGGGAAGGTGGCAGTGCATTGTCATTGCTCCACGGGCCTGCTTTCTTAATCGTCTTTGGTGGCACCTTGGGTGCGGTGATGATCCAAACGCCATGGCGACAATTTGTACACTCCTTTGTTTTGCTAAAGTGGATGATCCTTCCACCGCCAGAGCAGCATCCACGTCTTGTTTCTCAGCTGCTTGCTTGGTCCGAAGTCGCACGGCAAAAGGGCTTCTTAGCACTGGAAGATGCTTTATCGAAAGAATCGGATCCTTTTACTCGTAAAGCATTGATTATGTTGATTGATGGAGAAGAGCCTGAAGTGATCCGTGACGCGATGGATACCGAGATTATTTTGTATCGAGAGCATATGTTACGTTCTGCCAAAGTGTTTGAATCTATGGGAGGTTATAGCCCCACTATCGGCATTATCGGTGCTGTTTTGGGTTTGATTCAGGCCATGACGTTTCTTTCTGATCCGAACGAACTTGGCAAAGGGATCGCAACAGCGTTTGTTGCCACAATATATGGCGTGGGTTTCGCTAACATCCTCTTTCTGCCGATCGCCAATAAGATACGTGCTTTGGTGCATTCGCAAGTGTTAGGCAAAGAGATGGTAGTGGAGGGGATCCTGGCGCTTGCTCAGGGAGAGAATCCACATCGGATAGAACATCGGTTACTCGCCTTTGTTCCGCGCTGATTATGTATCGTTATCGTCGTCGCCACCTTACCGAAGACCATGAAAACTTAGATCGTTGGTTGGTTTCCTACGCCGATTACATGACGCTAATGTTTGCCTTCTTTGTTGTGCTCTATGCGATGGCAATGATTAATAACGAAAAGTTTGAACAGCTATCCGATAAGCTGGGTGAAGTTTTCAGTCAGCAAAAAGATCCTGGCACAGGTGTACCTGGTGAAGGACTGCTAGATGAATCGAAGCATGCAGATACCCCTCTCTATGGTGAGAGCTTAGTTGATGCTAAAGGGTCAAAGTTGGTTGACGCCGACACTGAGCTGACAACGCTGGACAAACAGCGCACCGGTACGCCACTGAGTGAATTGGAAAACCAGTTAAACGAAGCGCTACTTCCCGTGGTTGAAAGTGGCTTAGCTGATGTTGAGATAGATGGCGACTGGTTGATCTTAGAGCTGCGCAGTGGCTTGTTATTTGCCAGTGGCTCTGCCGGTTTAGGCCCGAATGCTCAGCCTGTGCTCTCCTCCATCTCTGATACACTTTCTCAATCGGCCAACTATATTCGAGTGAGGGGATTCACTGATGATCAGCCAATTCGTAACGAACAGTTCTCTTCCAATTGGGAATTATCTGTTGCTCGGGCTACATCAGTGCTGCGCTTGTTGGAGCAGCAACTGGATCCTGAAAGGCTGGCGATAGAAGCTTATGGCCCTTATCAGCCAAAAGTATCGAATGATACGGCGCGGGGGAGAGCGGAAAATCGTCGCGTAGTGATTGCTGTCTCTAAGTATGCCTGGACTCCTGAGATCCAAATCGCTAATGAAATTCTCATAGCGGACGATGATATGGATACGCAAGGTGCAGATACGCCAGCGGCGGATACTCAGAGCGATGAAAAACGTAGCAAGATACGCTTTATTCGGCTACCGAACGGCGCATTGCGTATTACCACGCGTGATGATTGAACAGAATTAGGTAAGGTTGGGAGTAGTCAGATTGAAGATCTGGACAATCGCAAATCAAAAAGGCGGCGTTGGTAAAACAACGACTGCGATCACTCTCGCTGGGATCCTGGCTGAGCGGGGTCACAATGTGCTGCTTATCGATACTGATCCCCATGCTTCATTGACCTATTACCTAGGAATTGATGCCGAATCTCTGGATATAACCACCTATGATCTGTTTCTTGCTGGCCGTGCTGTTAAGCGTGAAATGGTTGAAGCTGCACGTTTAAAAACCCCGTTTGAAGGGATCGACTTACTGCCTGCGACCATGGCGCTGGCGACACTAGACCGAAAATTTGGTCAGCAAGACGGAATGGGGTTAGTGCTAAGGCGCGCTCTGTCTTTAGTGGAAGACCAATATGATTATGCACTGATTGATTGCCCGCCTGTACTGGGGGTGCTAATGGTAAATGCACTTGCTGCCTGTGATCGTATTTTGATCCCAGTGCAGACTGAGTTTCTTGCCTTAAAGGGCTTGGAGCGCATGGTTCGCACTATGGAGATCATGCAGCGCAGTTGTGACAATCAATTTAAGTCAACCATCGTACCAACCATGTACGACAAGCGTACCCGCGCCTCATTGCAGGCGCTGGAGCACTTAAAGCAGCGACATCCCAATGAAGTGTGGAATGGGGCTATTCCTATTGACACCAAGTTTCGTGATTCTAGCCTGCATCATCGACCACCCAGCATGCACACGCCACACTCTCGCGGCGTGATTGCCTATAAAACCCTGCTGAATTACCTGCAGCAGGTGGGTACCGCCTCCCAGGATATGCCATGAAGGATTTCCTCAGCGCTACAGAGCGCACCATGGCAGAGTACTTTGGCGCTATGCTGCATGAGGATGATGGCGCGGTAGAGGTGATGCCAAAAGAACCGGTGGAAGCAGCGCATGTTTTATCTCGCTCAACCACTTCGTCGTTGCAGCCTCAAGCTAAGATACAGCCAGAGCGACCTGATGTTGAGACATCAACCTTGGTGCGCCAGGCGCAGCCGGTAGAAGATTTACTGAAGCAGGTCGCCCAACATACGGCTTCTCCTTTGGCATCATTGACGACAGCTGATACGTCAGCTGAAAAGCCGGTTAAGGAGTTGCCAGAAGAGATCCAGGATTGGGTTATCGAAGAACCTGCGAAGCCTGCAGCGGTGATCGAAAGCGCGCCAGCTGAGCCACTAACGATAGCAACCGATCCTGAGCTGCAAGGGTTGAAAAACCTGTTGGCCGAATCTGGTTTAGACCAGCTAACGGAAACGATTATTCCGCCAACTAAGGTGGATAGTCCACTCAACGATAGTGAATTTCAGACTCTGTTCTTTGAAGTGGCAGGTTTAACCCTGGCTGTTCCTCTTAAACAGCTAGGGGGGATCATGCAGATAGGGCGGATCCACAAGTTGATTGGCAAGCCTTCGTGGTTCAAAGGTGTGATGAACGTCCGCGGAGAGAAGCACAATGTGGTAGATACTGCGATGTGGGTCATGCCAGAGAAATACAATAAGAAATTGGCAGAGCACCTAAACTATCAATATCTTATAATGCTTGATAGTTCGCCTTGGGGTTTGGCTGTGGAAAACATTGTCACCGCAGAGCCATTATCTCAAGAGGGTATCAAGTGGCGTACAGAGCGTGGTAAACGTCCTTGGTTAGCAGGGATGGCCATAGACCGTATGTGTGCATTATTGGATGTTGAACAATTAATTTCCCTGCTAGATAAGGGGCTAGAAAGCTGAGTTTAAGACTCGGTGGATAGTCTATTAAGCATTAGCTTAGAAGCGTAGGAGCGTAACTAATGGCTGAAGAGCGTAATACCCAGAGTGATGATGCAGTGTTGCAGTGGGTGACTTTCCGACTGGAAAATGAAACCTACGGCATTAATGTAATGCAGGTTCAGGAGGTTTTGCGTTATACCGAAATCGCCCCTGTACCCGGTGCTCCAGACTACGTATTGGGTATTATCAATTTGCGCGGTAATGTGGTTACCGTGATCGATACCAGGTCGCGATTTGGTTTGCCGCCAGCAGAGCTGACTGATAATAGCCGTATTGTGATTATTGAAGCGGAAAAGCTGGTCATCGGTATTTTGGTCGACAGTGTTGCTGAAGTGGTTTATCTCAGATCGTCTGAGATTGATACGGCACCAAATGTCGGTACTGAAGAGAGCGCCAAGTTTATTCAGGGTGTTTCAAATCGTGATGGCGAACTGCTTATCTTGGTTGATCTCAACAAGTTATTGACCGATGAAGAGTGGGAAGATCTGCACGGCTTCTAAGCTGGCTGCTTGTCGGATGATGATTGCATGACCCTTGCTGAATTAGCGCTGGTACTATCTGTTTTGATGCCTGTAGTTTTTGCTGTGGGCGTTTGGTGGTGGCTGCATGGCGTGAATGAGCGGATGCAGATACTGGAATCAGACCGAGACAATGCAGAACAGCAGCTCTATGAAGTGCGACAGGAGCTGCATGAGATCCGCGCTGGTGCGTTAGGCGTGGTTAAGCGAGTGAAGCTACTGGAACAAGAGGTGCTAGAAACGGCTGAAAAGCAAGAAGCCATGGCGCTCAATGACCCAGAGAATCGACTGTATAACCGAGCGATGAAAATGGTATCGCTCGGGGCCGATCTAGAAGAGGTAATGACTGAATGTGAGTTGCCTCGGGCTGAAGCGGAGCTGCTATTTACTCTTCACCGCAATAAAACCACCAGCTAAATAGTACTGCCAACAGCGCTCTGTTCTATTAGACTTTGGCGCCGATGCCGCCGCCAGCTGTTTTCCAAAACTCCGGCATTTTACCCTGCAGTAGATAACTAAACGCGATCAGTTCAGCGATCACGGTGAACAGTTCCTTTGGGATCTCCTCTCCTAATTCGATTTTTTGCAGAAAGGCCGCCAGCGCTGGGTCCTGATGAATATGAATGCCGTGGGCTTGCGCTTCGTTGATGATCTCTTCTGCCAGTAACCCATACCCTTTGGCAAGCACTTCTGGGGCCTGGTTGCCATCAAACCCGAGCGCGATCGCTTCGAGCTGCTTGGTTGCGGGCTGCTCAGTAGGTAACTCCTCGTAGCTTTCATCTTCACTCATGGATTAAATCTCCTGTCATACCTGCACCGCGATCAGCTGGTGCTCTTTTGGCAACAAGGTGGCAGGAACGGTGCCTTGTTTACTGGCGATCTCTGTATTAAACCCGATTTGTTGTAGACGGGTGTCGAGTGTTGAAAGGTGGCTGTCGACTAGTCGTTTTAGTCCGCCTTTACTAGCGACTAAACGCAGCTTTAGTTGTTGCTCATGCAGTCTGGCTTGCGCCATGAGCGCGCCATGTTCACCCACATCCAGTTTTAATGTCAGCTGCCAGTTCTTTAGTTTTTCATCCTGATTTGGATTGTCTTTATTATCTTCATCGCGGGGCGGATCTATGCGCCCTTCAACTTGCTTAAATAGACCCCCTTCGTTGATTGGCAGGGAAAAATAGCTGGGGGAGCCACTTGCTTGTTCGCTGCTCTGCGCCTGAAATAGCTGTGTTTGTTGGGCTATCTGACCAACGCTTTGTTGTAACCCCTGCAGTTGTCGGGCCGGAAGTGAATTGCCGGACAGCCGTTGTTCAAACGAACGACCTGTAGCACCAGCCTTAACCGCTGTTTTATTCAATAAGGTGGATAGCTTCCCTGAAAACAGCAGATTCATCAGTAGCCCTAACGAATCATTGGCAGGCGCGGCCATCGGACTACCGCCCTGCAGTGTCGCTAAGGTCATCGCCATTAGTTGTGGTGAGAAAGGTTGAAATAGTAATTGCGACCGGATCCATTGCTGCACTTGCTCCGGTTTCACCTCGCTGGTTTTAGGCGCCTGTTGAAGAAACTGCTCCGTCAGTGCTTTGATGCCGTTGGCCAGCTCCGTTGCCCCCGAACCCGCTATTTTCTGTGCGCCATCAGCGGGTAATGGCTGGCTAGGTGTTGTTAGTTCATTAACCATTTTTTGTAGGTTCGTCAGTGCGCTGTCTAAAGGCTTTACGCCTTGCGATAGCAGGGGCAGTAGCTGTTTCAAGCTAGCCACTTGGGCGCTGCTTAGCTCTGGCGTTGCTGAAGCCTGCTTAGGTGGTGGCGTTCCCGCCTGCTGAGACAAGGTGATCTGTCCCGGTTGGGCGTTGTTCAGTAGAGGCTTGTCGGTGCGCGGTATGGCAGACGTTAAGATCAGCAATTTTGCCAACTCTCTGCCTAATTGAGAGTTGTCATTGATCTGGTGGCTTTGTGAGTGTCCCGGTTGGCCTGCCGTGGGGGGCGTTGGCCAACTTACCTGATAACCATTGCTGGTTTTTACGATCGTCAGTTGCTTAGGTAAAACGGCGAGACCGGTAAGTTGTGCTTGGAGCTCTTTGGGCAGAGGTTGCGCCTGACCGTTAGGCAGTTGGATTGCGATCCCACCATCGCGGTTTGTTTGCAAGGGGAGGTTCAATTGCTGGGCTTTGGCCTCCGTTCCTAGCAGTGCGCCTGCCAGTTCTTTGGCTAACTGAAATTGTGCCACAGGTTGACTCGGCTGCTGCCAGCGTAATGACACTGCAATCTGCTTAAGCGCCTCGCCTACGGTTTTTGCTGGCATCACCGCTACGTTTGCTATCTCCACTTTCGGCAGTGATGTTGCAGACTCGGGGGCGAGAGGGAGTGTTGCTGGTAACTGCGCCTGGGCTGCCGGAGGCAGTACCGTGGTGATTTGATTCATCGTTACTTGCCAACGTTGGTCGGCTTGCGTGACGGTAAACATGCTGGCAAGGGTTTTTAGTTGTGCCGGAGAAAGTGAAGAGAGAATGCCTTGCTGTGGGTTCTGTCCTGAGGGTTGCCCCTGCATTGGCTGCTGAAGCGTCGGGTGGAGGCTGGGCCGTTGATAGCCGACACTTTGGGCACCTTGGTTGAGTTGATTGAGTAAGCTCTGTGCTTGTTTATCCGTCAGCGTTAATGGCAGCACAACTTGTCCTGCTTGTGCCGGAAGTTGCAGTGTTACAGTGACCTGCTGGCCAGTGACTTTGATTTCAATATTGACCGCCAGTGTGGCTTGAAGCTGCCCCGGTGTTGCTGTCAGTGCTGGATTGCCAGCATTTGAACTTACCAGTTGTTGCGTGGCTGATTGCAGCGCTTGTTTAATCGGTGCGGGCAGGTTTGTATTGCCGGGCAGGGGTAATGGTTTTTCGTTGTTGGTTGCGGTCGATTGGCCGTGGCCTGTGGCTGCTGCTGAGTTGGCTGATGTTGTTAGTTGCCATTGACCCTGCTGGTAACTTAACGCGCCGGTCGCTAGATAGGTGCCGTTGGCCAGTTTAGCGCTATTGGAGGCGATCCCAGCCTGATTATCGCCAAGGCCAAGAGCCGCAGCGGATGCTGACAGCTTGCTTGATTGGGGCGGCGATGGTGGGATCTCATTACTCATATCGCTAGCCTAGTGTGCTTGTGAAGTAAGAGCAATGATCGGTTATTTGCAGTTTGACTGTGACGACGTTTTCACTCCTTAATGTCCATACATTTTGTAGCCTTGTTACCGGTACGGGCTGTGTTAACATCGGGTGGGATTTTTAATTCTTAACTGGGATAACTCTGAGTAATGCTGGAAGCGACGGGGCTCTGCTGTATAAGAGACGATAGGTTACTGTTTCAGTCACTTGATCTTGCTGTGGGTAGTGGTGAGTTATTGCAGATCGAAGGCCCTAATGGTGCAGGAAAAACCAGTTTGTTGCGCATTCTCGCAGCGTTATCGCAACCGCAGCAAGGACGTATTCTGTTTAACGGCGAAGCGATTGACAGCGATCGTGAAGGTTACTTTTCCCAGTTATTGTATCTTGGCCATAAAGCAGGCATCAAACAAGAGATGACGCCGTTGGAGAATTTAGAGTTCTACCAACAGGTCGCCCCGGCAAAAGTGGATGCGTCATTGTGGCAGATGTTGGCTTTAGTTGGTTTGGCCGGCTATGAGGATATGCCTGCCGGTAAGCTAAGTGCTGGACAGCAGCGTCGTATTGCTTTGGCACGGTTGTGGCTTAGCAGTGCCAAGTTGTGGATCTTAGATGAGCCATTTACTTCATTGGACAAGCAAGGTGTTGCAGGCTTGCAACAACACTTTGCCGCCCACCTGCAGCAAGGCGGTGCAATCATTATGACCTCCCATCAAGAGTTGCACATGCCAACGGTGCCGGTTCGTCGTTTGATGCTGGGCAGCTCTGTGGAAGACGTTGCCGGGGCGGGAACAGGATCTGAACCGGCCCCTCAGCAAGTACTCGTTTCAGGTGGGGTGCAATAAGTTGTTAGCGACCTACCGTTATCTTATCGGCCGTGAGTTAAAAATCGCCCTGCGACGTAAAGCGGATATTATCAACCCGCTGTTGTTTTACTTGATTGTCGTCACGCTGTTTCCCCTTGGTATCGGGCCTGAGCCAAATCTGTTGCTACGTATGGCCCCTGGAATTGTTTGGGTAGCGGCTTTGTTGGCCTCTATGTTGGCCTTGGAGCGTCTGTTCCGGGATGATTTTCTCGATGGTACGCTGGAACAGATGCTGTTGTTGCCGATTCCCGCCAGCATTATGGTGTTGGCGAAAGTCACTGCCCATTGGCTGTTAACCGGTCTGCCTATCGTTTTGCTGTCACCCTTGCTGGCAGTGCTGCTGGGGTTAGATTTCAACACGTTTGAAGCTGTGGTGTTGACGTTATTGATCGGCACACCAGCATTGAGCCTGCTCGGCGCTATTGGTGTGGCATTAACGGTTGGGATTGGTCGCGGCGGCGTGTTGGTGAGTTTGCTGATTTTGCCGCTCTATATCCCAGTGTTAATTTTTGCTACGTCGGCGATAGATGCTGCGGGTTTGAATATGCCATACAATGGCCAATTAGCGATTTTGACTGCGTTTTTCGTCGGTGCTTTGGTTCTGGCACCCATAGCGACTGCCGCAGGATTAAAAGTAAGTAATAGCTAACGCTGATAGCGTTAAATCTAGCCACCCGTTATATCAGGATATGCTATGTGGAAATGGTTACACCCTTACGCAAAAGCTGAAAATGCGTACCGACTGGCCGGTCGTATGTTGCCATGGTTTATGGTGCCGGGGGCGCTGCTATTGCTGATTGGTACGGTATGGGGGTTAGGCTTTACGCCAACGGATTGCAAACAGGGTGATGGTTTCCGCATTATCTATATCCATGTACCTGCGGCGTTTATCTCCATGGGTGCTTATGTGACGATGGCGATCGCTGCGTTGGTGGGCATGGTTTGGCAGATCCGTCAGGCCGACTATGCGGTGGCGGCATTTGCGCCGGTAGGCGCAGCTTTTACCGTGATAGCCTTGGCAACGGGGGCTATCTGGGGCAAGCCGATGTGGGGCGCTTGGTGGATCTGGGATGCCCGACTCACTTCCGAACTTATCCTACTGTTTCTTTATCTCGGCGTGATTGCTTTATATAACGCATTTCCCGATCGCACCTTAGCCGGACGCGCTGCCGGCATTTTAGCTTTGGTTGGGGTGGTGAACTTACCTATTATCCATTACTCCGTCGAATGGTGGAACACGCTGCATCAAGGTGCCACCATCAGTAAATTTGAAAAACCATCCATGGATAGCAGTATGTTGTGGCCCTTGCTTATCAATATCCTGGCGATCTCGTTGGTGATGGTCGCGATGGGATTGGCCAATTTCCGTAATGAGATATTGCGGCGGGAAGCTAACCGTCCGTGGGTCGCTAAGGTATTAAAAATCAGTGACACCAGCGCAAACACAAATGAGAAGGGGGCTCCGTTATGACACCAGTGATCGGTGATTGCCTGCAAACCGGTATCCATGATGCTTATATCATCGCCTCTTTTGCATTATCGGCCGTTGTTTTATTGGCCATGGTGGGATGGATTGTTTGGTCAAAGAAAGCGTTAAAGAAAGAGATTATGTCGAGAATGGCTAGAGATGTTCGTCGTAACCAAGCACAGAAACTGGAGCGCGCCCTATGAATCCAAGACGTAAAAAGCGCCTATTAACGGCCATTGCTATCATCTCTGGTGCCGGAGCGGTGATTGCGCTCATGCTGTATGCGTTGAATCAGAATATCGATCTGTTCTATACCCCTAGTGAGCTGGTTAACGGTAAAGGCCCTAATCTGGAAAAGCCGGCCGTCGGCCAAAGGCTGCGGATTGGTGGCATGGTGGTGCCGGGCTCTGTGGTGCGAGATCCACAATCGCTGAAAGTCAGTTTTGACGTAATTGATTCCGGCCCTGTGGCCACCGTGGTGTTTGATGGAATTTTGCCGGATCTTTTTCGTGAAGGGCAGGGGATTGTCGCGCAGGGCGTACTGCTAGATGCTAATACCGTGCAGGCGACCGAAGTGCTGGCCAAGCATGATGAAGAGTATATGCCGCCTGAAGTAGCTGAAGCACTCAAAGGCATGGATCATATGAAGTCTGATTACGGCAACACGGAGAGCTAGTCATGATCCCAGAGATTGGCCATTTTGCCCTGATCATCGCGATGACGCTCTCGTTTTTGTTAGCCAGTTATCCGCTGTATGGTGCGTTAACCCAAAAACAGGGGCTGATGAAACTGGCAAGGCCGCTGGCATTGGGTCAGTTTGCGTTTACGTTTGTATCGTTTTTGTGTTTGGTATGGGCGTTTGTCTATAACGATTTCACCGTTGCCTATGTGGCGCACAATTCAAATACTGCGTTACCTGTTTATTACCGGGTGTCAGCTGTATGGGGGGCCCATGAAGGGTCGCTATTACTATGGGTGCTGATCCTGTCGGGTTGGACAGCCGCCGTTGCCCTGTTTAGTCGCGCCCTGCCGCTTGATGCGGTTGCACGTGTGCTGGCCGTGATGGGTATGGTGGGGATAGGTTTCTATCTGTTCGTCTTACTCACGTCTAATCCGTTTGACCGTTTACTGCCAATCTTCCCTATCGATGGACGGGATCTTAATCCGTTGTTGCAAGATGTGGGGCTGATTATCCATCCGCCCTTGCTGTATATGGGGTATGTGGGTTTCTCCGTGGCTTTTGCCTTTGCTATTTCCGCGCTGATGACAGGGCGTTTAGACAGCGCCTGGGCTCGCTGGTCGCGTCCTTGGACAATGGCGGCATGGATATTCCTTACTTTAGGCATCGCTTTGGGCAGCTGGTGGGCGTATTACGAACTAGGTTGGGGCGGCTGGTGGTTCTGGGACCCGGTAGAGAATGCTTCGTTTATGCCTTGGTTAATCGGCACCGCATTGATTCACTCATTGGCGGTGACAGAAAAACGTGGTGTGTTTAAGGCATGGACAGTACTGCTGGCAATCTCGGCGTTTTCGCTAAGCCTGTTAGGTACTTTCCTTGTGCGGTCTGGGGTGCTGGTGTCGGTGCACGCCTTTGCCAGTGATCCGGCGCGGGGTCTGTTTATTCTTGCTTTCTTGGGGATAGTGATTGGTGGTTCATTAGTGCTGTTTGCCTGGCGCGGCAGTGAAGTGAAAAGCCATGGCCGCTATGAACTGTTTTCCCGCGAAGTCATGCTGATCGGTAATAACGTGTTTCTCACGGCTGCCACCTTAGTGGTGCTGCTTGGTACCTTGCTTCCTCTGTTTTACAAAGAGTTGGGGCTGGGAAGTATCTCCGTTGGTGCGCCATTCTTTAATGATATGTTTACCGTCTTGGTGATCCCTTTTGCCATTTTGTTAGGTATCGGGCCTTTGACCCGTTGGCGCCGTCAAGCTTGGTCGCCTTTGGCTATGCCTTTGACCATTGCTGGCGGTATGGCACTGTTATTGGCCTTTGTGTTGCCGGTGATCTATGCCGATAGCATGCCTTGGCATGCGGTGTTGGGGCTAGCCCTGGCGCTATGGGTCACTTTGAGCACGGTGCAGGAGATCCGCCTACGTATTGGTGTAAAGAATGACGGTTTGCGCGGTTTAACCCGCTTGACCCGCTCCCACTGGGCAATGGTTTTGGGGCACTTGGGTTTTGCCGTGACCTTGATAGGTATTGCACTGACTAGCAGTTATACCATTGAAAAAGATCTCCGTATGGTGCCGGGCGACACGGTTGAAATGCGCGATTATCAGTTTCGTTTTGAGGGCGTTAAGGATGTTCAGGGACCAAACTATAGCGCCAGTGCGGGCATACTTACGGTATTCGAGGACGGTAAACAGTTGACCACCTTGGTGGCGGAGAAGCGTTTTTACCCAGTGCAACGCTCGGTTATGACAGAAGCAGCTATTGATGCTGGCTTTACCCGTGATCTGTATATGGCGCTGGGCGAAGAGTTAACCGATGGTGCCTGGGCAGTACGTATCTATTACAAGCCATTTGTCCGCTGGATCTGGGCGGGGGCATTGCTGATGTCTTTGGGTGGCTTACTGATGTTGATGGATCGTCGTTACCGTATGGCGAAAAAAACAGTGGTTACGCCTGCTTCATCCAAAAGTGATGAAACTAAAGTCACGGAGGCGCAGGCAGTATGAGCCGTCAGCAGCGTTTATTCGTTTTTCTTATCCCGTTTTTGCTGTTCCTAGGCTTGGCGGCATTTTTAATGCGCGGACTGTTCTCTGACCCAAGGGAGCTGGAGTCGGTGCTAGTGGGCAAGCCGGTGCCGGCGTTCAAACTGCCAGATCTTTATCAGCCAAGCGTCATTCGTGATCAAGCGGTATTGGCGGGACAGCCTACGCTGCTGAATGTTTGGGCTACTTGGTGCCCCACTTGCCGTGCTGAGCATGCTTTTTTAAATGAACTGGCCGCGACTGGCGTTCATATCATCGGTCTTAATTACAAAGATGACCCGGTAAAAGCCAAACAATGGCTAGCCCAACTAGGTAACCCTTACGCGGTAAATCTGCTGGATGTGCGAGGCACACTGGCGTTGGATCTCGGGGTTTATGGTGCACCGGAAACATACATTATCGATGTTGATGGTGTGGTGGTGTATCGCCATGTTGGTGACGTTAACGCGCGTAATTGGAAAGCGTTATTGGAGCCTCTGTACCGTGAAGCGAGCCAATCAAAGACGGTACCACAAGCGTCGTTAACTCGAGGATTGCGTGAGGTGGCTAAATAATGCAGCCCAGAATGAGATTGATGCAGCCGCTTAAACTGCTGGCTATCGCATTATCACTATTGGTATTCCCTGTCAGTGCCGCGATTGAAGCCTATCAGTTTCAGTCTGATGAGCAGGAAGCCCTGTTCCGCGAACTCGCCGCTGAGCTGCGTTGCCCGAAATGCCAAAATCAAAATATCGCAGATTCCGATGCGGCGTTGGCGCAGGATCTTCGAGCCAAGGTGTATGAGATGGTCAGCGAAGGTCAGGACAAGCAAGCGGTGGTGGACTATATGGTGGCTCGTTACGGCCATTTTGTGCATTACCAGCCGCCGTCTTCGGCGGCGTCCGTGATCATCGCCGGACCGATTTTGTTGATACTGATCGCTGGTTTCGTTGTGGTATGGCGTGTTCGTGCCGGGCGCAAACTATCACAGCGTAGCGATATTCAAGTCGATGATGAAAGAGTTCAGAAGCTGTTAGGTGAGGCGATACCCAGTGCGTCGAGTTCCACACCTGCTGCAGCAGATTCGCCAAACACTTCGGCCAATAAGGAAAAGTAATGACACTGTTTTGGATCGCTGCCGTAGTCTTGGTGGTTTTGTCGCTTGTGCTGCTGTTTCCTGCGCTTCGACGCTATAAAAGTTCAGCTGACGATGAGCAGCTGGTGGGTGACGGTCGACAACAGGCAGAACTGAATAAAGGCATTTATCGTGAGCGTCTGACTGAACTGGAAGCTGAGCTGGCCAACGGTGAATTAGAGCAAGCCAGTTTTGATGCCATGGTATTAGAGTTGAAATCCAGTCTGCTGGATGACGTTGATAGTGATCTAAGCGCCACCGTGAAGTCACCTAGTAGCGACAAGCATCTGCTGGCCTGGGGCATCGGTGTGGTTATGTTGGTTGCTGTGCCAGCGATTTGGTATTGGCAGTTTGGTGCGTATCAGCAGGTGACCCATTGGCAAAATGTTCACAGCCAACTGCAGCAGTATATCCAACGCGGTGTGATGCAGCAGGGGGAGGCGCTTTCTGAAACAGAGATGCGTGATTTCGCCTTAGCCCTGCGTACCGAACTGCACCACAAACCAACGGATGATCCCTCAGTCTGGTTGCTACTTGGTCGTGTTGGTATGGCGGTGAATGATGGTGAGCTGGCGATGGCATCGATGGAACGCGCCTATGAGTTAGCACCAACTAACCCATCGGTGGCGCTGGGTTACGCACAAGTGGCGATGTATGCGCAGGATCCGCAAGTGGTTCATCGTGGTGCCCGCATTCTCGATGCGTTGATCGCCCATGAACCTAATAATCTGGATGCATTATCATTAAAAGCGTTTCAAGCATTTGAGCAGGGCGATCATGGAACTGCAGCAACAGTTTGGCGGAAAATGGCCACGTTGCTGCCAGCGGACGACCCGCGTAAAGCAACCATCGAGCGCACCTTACGAATGGTGGAGATGCCGTTAGCCCAAGGCGGTGCGGCATCACCAGCAACTTCGCCCGCTGCTGCGGCTAGTAAATCGACTCCCGTGGCAGAAGCAGCTGCGCCCCAATCTAAAGAAGTGCAAGGCCAGCAACTCTCTGTGGTGGTCAAGCTTGCCCCAGAACTGCGTAGTCAGTTACCAACGAATGGTAATTTGGTGGTGTTTGCTCGGGCGAAAGATGGTCCGCCGATGCCATTGGCTGTTAAGCGAATGCCGTTGGGTAACTTTCCAGTTAAAGTCGTTTTATCGGATAGTGATGCGATGATGCCAGCGATGAAGCTGTCCAGTTTTCCGGAAGTGTATGTTACTGCGCGGATATCGGTGGATCAGGATGTCAAATTGTCCGCAGGTGAACTGGAAGGGATCGGTGATGCCTTGTCGCTCAATGGTGAGCCATATGCCACCAGTGTGACAATTAATACCAAGCACTAAATAGCGCGAATACGCGACGTTTTTTTAAAGTTAGGGAAATACGTTTTCAATGATGTTGATGAAACAAATCAAGCGGGTGATCACCCTTGCCCTCTTGTGTGTGGTTGGCGTTGTCAGCCAACCCGCTTTTGCGGCCAAGTTCAGTGTGCCCGATCTGCCGCAGACGGCGTATCAGGATCCTTGGTTGGATGCCCGCTATGACGATGATCGCGACCCTATCGAAGGGATTAACCGTCTGATCTGGCGCTTTAACTTTAACTTCCTTGATCAGTACCTGTTCCGTCCCACGGCCGTTGTTTATGTCCATGCCGTGCCGGATATGATGAAAGATGGCATCAATAATTTTATTGAGAACCTCAACGAGCCATCGAGCACAGTGAATAATACGCTGCAGGGTAAATTTTCTGATGCCGGAAATAGCGCTGGACGGTTTGTGATTAATACATCGGTGGGTCTATTAGGCACCATCGATGTTGCAGAACGTATGGGGATGGAGCGCAAGCAGGATGAGTTTGGTGAAGTGCTGGCATTTTATGGTGTCGGTAATGGCCCCTATTTGATGTTTCCGGTGCTAGGCCCAACCGCAGTGCGGGAAGAGGTGGGTGATTACGTTGATAACATGTATCCACCGTTATCGTGGCTTAGCTTTACGCAAAAGCTGATCAAAGGATTGATGAGCGGCCTGTATAAACGTGCTGAGTTGATGAGTCAGGAAAAGCTGTTGTATGACTCATTGGATCCCTATGCATTTGTGCGTGAAGCCTACTTCAAGCACATGGAGTGGAAAGTTCATGACGGTAATGTGCCGGAAGATTTTCAACAGGAAGAGGAATTTGACGATTTTATCGACGGCCTTGACCTTTGAGTTGGAAATCCCTGCAGGTTTGAACAGATAAGTTTATTTCGTCCTATTTAACCACAAAGCCGAGTGATTGCTGGGCTTTATGGTTTCAGAACTTAGCGCAACACTAATTTGATGCTCCCTGCTGTTGATGGGTTTTAATTGCCGCCGGTAGCAGCTCACTCACTGCCCAAAGCTGCACAGGGCGGGTCAGCAGGGGGTAAAGCGGGATCGCTAACAGGACGGGTAATGCTTGCCACCAGACATCAATATTGGCTAACCACAGAAATGGTGGGATCAAAAGAGCCAGCTTAAAGATGTTCACAGCCAATTTGGGCCAACCTTTCACATCCATATAGGCAAGGGAAAATATAGCGAGACGATCTGTGGGTCGAAAATCGCGTAATAGTGGATGCTTTGCCAAAGTAAAATGTATTGTCATAACTGCTCCTGTGAACCGCAACGCATTATGACAGAGCGCTGAGTTAGTATGAAGCTTAGCCGCTGTTCTCAGCAGCTAGCTCCTTTATAAGTAGCGCGCTTCACCACTGATCTCAGTAGCAGCTCCCTTGTCAGTAATAGCGCTTAGTCGTCAATCTCTGTTGTAAGCTCCCTCCCCGAGGGAGAAGAGGGTAAAGGCAACGACGGCGAGGTTTGCTCCCTATTTAAGAGGACTTTGCTCTCATACGTCATTTTTTCAGCAAGGCGATAAGCTTTGCTCCCTCGTCAGTAGTAGCGCATAGTCGTTAATCTCTGTTGTTAGCACCCTCTCCAAGGGGAGAGGGCTGGGGTGAGGGGTATTTGAAACGAGAGCCAGCATTATCGGTAACGCAAATAGATCGAGGTTGGCGCTTGCTGACGCTGCCGCATTAATAAGCAAAAGTCCCCTCATCTCAATCTTCTCCCCAAGGGAGAAGAGGCTAAAGGCAACGACGGCGAGGTTTGCTCCCTATTTAAGAGAACTTTTCTCTCTTACGTCATTCGTTAAGCAAGGCGATAAGCTTTGCTCCCTCTCCAAGGGGAGAGGGCTGGGGTGAGGGGTATTTGAAACGAGAGTCAGCAATATTGGTAACGCAAATAGATCCAGGTTGGTGCTTGCTGATGCTGCCGCATTAAAAAGATAAAGTCCCCTCATCTCAATCTTCTCCCCAAGGGAGAAGAGGCTAAAGGCAACGACTAGCGTGGTTTGCTCCCTATTTAAGAGGACTTTTCTCTCTTACGTCCTTCGTTAAGCAAGGCGATAAGCTTTGCTCCCTCTCCAAGGGGAGAGGGCTGGGGTGAGGGGTATTTGAAACGAGAGTCAGCAATATTGATAACGCAAATATGTTCAGGTTGGCGCTTGCTGACGCTGCCGCATTAAAAAGAAAAAGTCCCCTCATCTCAATCTTCTCCCCAAGGGAGAAGAGGCTAAAGGCAACGACGGCGGAGTTTGCTCCCTATTTAAGAGGACTTTTCTCTCTTACGTCATTCGTTAAGCAAGGCGATAAGCTTTGCTCCCTCTCCAAGGGGAGAGATACCATCTTGCTCGTCATGCCTCAAGCAGTGATTTTCACGCTGTTTGAGGCTGATACTCGCTCTGGTGCTTAAGCACGCCGAAGCAAATATGAGTCAGCTTGCGCATT
>NZ_QPID01000012.1 GCF_003336225.1 Corallincola holothuriorum | reverse complement strand
AAAGTATGCTACTGTAATTCATGCTGACCTCCAGCTTGTATTGTTGACACATACATTATGGCTCTGGCTTTTAGCTAACCCACGAAGGCGGAGGTCAGCACCTTTTGTGGGAGTCATATTGTCTATACGCCACTAAGTGATGTTAAGAATGGATAACGTATTGCGACTTGCTGATACAATGGAAACAGAAAAACGTGCCAGAGAGGTTCAGTTGCTGATTAATGTAATTGAACCTGATCCTGAGTTTCAACCCTGTTTTGTATCAGATCTCGCATCTTTGTATGACGTCACGGCGCAGCTGCCTGAAGTGATCGAGGAAAAAATTCGCTTCTATTTTAAAGGGGATTTGCCAGCTCCGATAAATACGCCGCTGTGGCAATTTGTTGACCTAGTAAAGCAACGCTATCCTGGTTGGCCGGAAGTGTGGCCTCCTGAGCACTAGCGTATAACAATGCAAGTCACTAACTCGTCGCTTTGCTCCTCGGGGACAACGAACACGACGCCGCAAGCCGTTGCCCGTGCTTGCGGCGTTCAACTTTCTGAACGCCAAGCCTCTCTTCTCCTTATCCAGCCGCTCAAGTACCACAAAATGTCTGGTAGTGACGGTCATTGTCTGTGGGTAGATCCTGATAGTCAGCGGTTTCGGCAAGCATTTGATAGGGTGAGCGTAACACTTTGAGCAAGGCGTCTGCTGGCGCACTGCTGTTGGTTAACTCACACGCCTGTAGCACCGCTTCTACGTGGTGATTGCGCGGGATCACGACAGGATTGGATTGCTGCATTAAAGCCTGTGCTGCTTGTTGTTGCTTACTGTCGTTACCGATGCGTTGCCGCCATTGGCCATACCAATTACCTAATGTGTCTTGTAACTTGGTTGCTATCTGTTGCTCGGTGAGTGAGCGAGTCAGCTGATGAAAGGTTTGGGTGTAATCGAGCTGTTGCTCCTGCATCTGCTCGAGGAGTTCGGTGATCAGGGCAACATCTGTTTGCTGGATCTCGTCGAGTCCTAACTTGGCACCCAACATGGTTTGGTATGCCTGTTCAAAGCGAGGAGAAAAATCGGCGATCAGCGCCTCTGCCTGAGCCAGTGCCTTATCCTGATCTTCGTCGATGAGCGGCAGTAAAGCTTCAGCTAAGCGGGCCATGTTCCAGCGGCAGATCGACGGTTGGGCACCAAAGGCATAGCGACCACCACTATCGATAGAGCTGTAGACCGTCCCCGGGTGGTAGATGCCCAGCATGGCACAGGGGCCAAAATCGATGGTTTCGCCTGAGATCGCGGTGTTATCGGTATTCATCACACCATGAATAAAGCCGATACGCATCCATTCGACGATCAGGGTGACCTGTTTATCCATCACCGCTCCAAGTAATTCCAGCACCGGGTTGGCGGCTGCCTTTAATGTGGGGAAATGGCGGTCAATCGTATAGTCGGTCAATGTTTTTAGGGAAACGACATCCCCCTTGGCGGCAAAGTATTGAAAGCTGCCCACGCGGATATGGCTGCTGGCGATACGGGTGACCACGGCACCGGGCTTGGGTAAGTCGCGGTAGACGGTTTCGCCAGTGGTGACCACGGCTAAACAGCGCGTAGTGGGTACGCCCAGAGCATGCAGCGCTTCACTCATCAGGTATTCCCGTATGGCGGGGCCGAGGGCGCAGCGGCCATCGCCACGGCGGGAATAACGGGTAGGGCCAGAGCCTTTGAGTTGCAGATCCCAGCGTTGTTGATGGTCATCGACAAATTCGCACAACAGATGGGCGCGGCCGTCCCCCAGTTGGGGATTGAACTGACCAAATTGATGACCTGCATAAACGCAGGCGATGGGTGATGCCTCTGGCAGTAGGTCGTTGCCAGAAAATAATTGAGCAAGGGCGTTTTCGTTGTCGGGTAGCCCCTGCGATAGGGCTAGCTGATCTGCCAGAGATAGATTCCAGAGTAATAGATGGGGATCGGCAACGGGAAGCGGATTAATCGATTCAGAGAAAGCAGTACCCAGTTGTAAATACGTATTAGAAATTTTCACACATAGCCCCGTGGCGAAAACGAATCATTTAGATTGCCTATGGGAGACTGTATCATCCCATGGCGTGAAGTGCGCCTGTTTCCAGCGCAGTAGGTGATAGCTTTTACGGCCGCGATAGGCTTTAGGTTCAGGTGCTATTTTGCTTCCTTGTCGCCAGTTTGGCGGCGTTGTGTCATCGAGGTACTGTTTTTAGAGGCTGAGTTTGATTGAGATGAATAGACCGATACCCCCGTTGTGGCGAGAAGCGGAACAGCACTGGTTATATCTAGGTGATGTGTTGGCTTGGGAACTGTTTCCGGCGTGGGGCGAGGCGCTCTGTGCGGAGATGGGGATCCAGGTGATAGTGAAAGATAGCGGTGCTGATCGGCATATCTGGCAGTGCCGAGGTAATGGGTTTGATCTGCTGCTGCAATTTGAGGGATTAGCTGAAACGATCTGGCTGGAGCCGTTGAGAGAGGCTGACTGGCCTGCATTGCAGGCCAGCTTCACAGAATGATGTTGTTAGCCGGCTTTATGGCGAAAGAAGCTATCGAGCAGGGTTTGCACGGCACCGTTTAGACGGGCATTACGTAACTCTTCTGATTGTTGCCCTTTGCCGACATTGGCTTGCAGGGCACCACGCCATACTGATTGTCCCTCTTTATTTTGAATGTCGATGACCAAGGTGCCTTTATCAAAACCTTTGTCACCGGCTAAGCCGAGAGATAAACCAAAATATTTTTCTAGATCGGCATCGTTAAGATCTTTTTCTAATGCCAGCACATAGCTGATTTTAAAGAACGCTTGCTCATGGTGCTCGGTGAAGTGATAAGCCTGTTGATCCATGTTTTTGACGATGGACTCTCGTAATAAGCCTTCAATTTCAGGGTTCTTTCCTACTTCCCCTAAAACACCACCAGTACGATCTGACCAGGTGACCATGGCTCTTGCGGGAACTGACAATTCCGGGCTTTGAATAGAAACCGCCACTGATTTTCGTAGTTCATCGGGGACTGCATTGGCGTCATCTTTGGCGGCAGTTCCGGTATCGCCACAGGCTGCAACCATTGCCATTAGCAGCACTACTAAGAAAGATTGTTGTAACCCTTTAGCCATGGTGGCTCCTTAAAATTTAACCAGTAATCCAGCGGTGACCTGATATTGCCACCAAATTTCACTATCCACTTTTACCAGGCAGCCGCCATTACAAAAGACCTGTTTGTCACTGTCCATGGCGGTAGCAATGGCGCGGCCATCTAGGCGCAAGCCGACATAATCATTTGCAAACCACTTTAAGCCACCGGCAAAGCCCATGGAAAAGTTGGTTTCAGAGCTGTACTCTTCGGGATCAAAATAGGTGGCCCCTAGGGTTGCGCCGATATAGGGACGTAACCCGGTATCACGAACGACAAACTCATAAGTACCACCGAAATGGTAATAATTAATATCCATGTCGCTGGTGGTACGAGTGCCGTTGTTATCAAATAGTTCAAGATCGGTATTTGTTTGTGCGAGATAAAGCTCATACTGCAGTTTATTGCCTTTTTTGTGACCATCTAACAGGTTAAGTGTGAAGGCAATGGTGTCGCCACTATCCGTGTCTAGGGTGTAATCGCTGTCGTCACTTTCGGTGAAGCTATCACTGCCGCTGGTACCAGCCATAAGTGCGGCTTCCCACACCCATTCTCTGGCTGCGTGTGCCGGCAATATGATGGAAAACAAAGTTAAGGCTAACAGTATGCGCATAATGGCTGTCCTTAATGGCACTTGATGGAATACTAGGTTGTCAGTCTAAGGCAAGTCGCTGGTTTTGTGCAGCTTTAGTATGACAATCTGGTCGGAGATGAGAGCGGTGCCCAGATCTATTTGGATCAGGTATGCTTACGCTCTGAAGTTGAACGGCTTATAAAGATAGGGTTGAAGGGATCAATGAGTAATACTGCGGCAGCGTCTGCCACTTTGCTAATTAACTGCCCAGACCGTAAAGGCTTGGTACATATAGTTACACAGTTCATCTATAGCAATGGCGGCAACGTTATTGATCTTGAGCAGCATGTGGATCGGGAAGATAACCGCTTTTTTATGCGGATAGAGTGGGATTTGAGTGATTTCGCTATTCCTGTGGATGCGTTGTCTGGCGCTTTTGAGAAAGCGTTAGCGAATCCTTATGAGATGCAATGGCAACTCAGTTTCTCTGATCGTAAGCCTCGTATGGCGGTGTTTGTGTCGCAGCATGAGCACTGTTTATATGACATGCTGGCGCGTTATCAGAGCGGTGAATGGGATCTCGAGATCCCATTGATTATCAGTAATCACACCAAGATGCAGGCCGCGGCAGAGGCTGCTGGTATCCCGTTTTATCACCTGCCTGTCACCAAAGAGACAAAAGCAGACGTTGAGGCGGAGCAGAAAGCTTTACTGCAGGCCCATGATGTCGATTTTATTGTGCTGGCTCGCTATATGCAGATCTTGTCTGACGATTTTATCCAGCAGTTCCCTAATCGCGTGATTAACATTCATCACAGCTTCTTGCCGGCTTTCCCTGGCGCAAAGCCTTATCATTCTGCCTATGCGCGCGGGGTGAAGATCATCGGTGCCACCAGTCACTATGTGACCGCGGAGCTCGATGCTGGCCCAATTATCGAGCAGGATGTGGCTCATGTGCGTCATACCGATACGGTAGATGACCTGGTACGTAAGGGGCGCGATGTGGAGAAGGTGGTGCTTTCCCGCGCTATCTGGCGTCACATTAATCAGAAAGTGATCGCCCATAACAATCGCACTGTGGTTTTTGATTGATACGTCAATTGAGTGACAAAAAATAAAGGCTCATTGATTGAGCCTTTATTTTTCTCCCTGTTAAGTCTGATACTAGCTCTGTCCTGAGCGTAACTCTATTTCAGCACTACCCACACCGACCTCCACCGACAGCGAGTAACCATCGGTATTTGTTCCCTGCCAATGACTTTCATTACCCACTAAATGGCGCTCTTCACTGGCGGAGTTATCTGGGGTTTCAATATCAATATCACCTACTCCACTGACGCCTTTGACCTGCTGAAAGGTAGCGATGGGCAGAGACACCGCGACATCTCCTACCCCAACGTTAATCTCGGCACTTTGCGCTAAATCGGCGATGTCAGCGGCACCTACACCGACATCAAGATCTAGTGTTATCTGCTTAGGCAGGTACAGCACCCACTTTTCCTGATAGCTATCTTCAGCCAGGGAGATTGAGAGCACGCCATCACTCTTTTCGATAAGCAGATTGGCGTTATTTACCGCCTCAGTAAACCAGCCATCGCGCTCGTCAACTTGCAGCGTAAACTGCAGCTCATCGCTTGCGGTGGGTAAGATTTTGATCGAGCCAACATGCACGCCGATCGCCAGGGTCTGGACACCTTGCAATGATAGCGTTTGCTCAAAGGTACGAGTGGGCTGTTCAGCCCATGTTTGGGTCGAGACCAGTAGACTGGCGAGAATAACGGTTGGTAGAAACATGCCCATGTTGACTCCTGTTCTTATTTGCATTGATGTTGGCTTAGCGGTTGCTGAGCAATAAAAAGCAGAAGTCGTGCCAAAGATATAAAGCTAACAATTACATTAGGTTATAAATTTCCATAGCAAAAGATATGGCGTGGTTTACTAGCTATTAGCAAACTACGCCACACTGGTGGGCTAAGCGGCTCTAGGATTAGGCCATAGCCAGTAACTGGTCTACAGCTTTCTCTATTCCCACCGCTGCTTCAGCGATGTTTTCTGCCAGCATATAAGCGGGTGTACTGATCACTTTTCGTTCTTGATCAACGCAGATCTCGGTTACCGCACACGCTTGATGCTCACCACCAAGCTGGTTAAAGGCTTTAGCCGTTTCACTGTCTGTGCCAATGGTGCCTTTAGCGCCATGGCCATAGACTTGTGGGATCAGGATCGGCGAGATACACAGGTAGGCCGCTACTTTGCCGGCAGTGGCAAACGCCTGACACGCTTTTAGTACGTTTGCATCTACCTGACACTCAGCGCCTTTGAAGGCGAAGTCCGATAGGTTTTTCGCGGCACCAAAGCCGCCGGGTAACAGTAATGCGTCAAAATCGGCAGCGTTTAGTTGCGCAACATCTTGGATCTCGCCACGGGCTATTCGAGCGGCTTCAACCAGCACATTTCGCTGCTCTGTTTCTGTCACTTCGCCGGTCAGGTGATTAACGACATGATGCTGGGCGATATTAGGTGCAAAGCATTGGTATTCAGCTCCTGCTCGGCTGAGCGCTAAAAGACTGATCACCGTTTCGTGGATCTCGGCACCGTCAAAAACACCAGATCCACTGAGAATAACTGCTACTTTTTTCATTGCTAATTCCTTGTTCCGATAACGCAAGTTTTTAGTATGTAATTTTTCGATATGACACGTCTCAAATTTCTATTAAAAAACCTCCATTAGGATCTGGCAATGAAAATCTGATGTGGTAATCTCTTTCGCTACTGTGATGCTGGTTAATTATTGACCGCCTTCTCCGCAGTACTAATAAAATGTTATTCACAGCAAAAACGGAATCACATCGAGAGCTAGGAATTGCTCGATCATCTTACCTAAGCTGCTGTTTTTAGTCGTATATTTTTTATTTTTATAGCTACTCTGTAGGCCATGCCGACGGAGGGTTTACTATTTCCCACACAGAGTTATCCACAAATTTCCTGCGCAGCGAGCGATTTCAATCGTCATTTCATGCCAAAGCCTTGTTAAACTACAACGACTATTCAAGCTATGGCATCCTTGCTGCTCTCCATCAAACTATAGAGTGACCCATGACCACGATCCCGGCCAATCCGTTTGTTCTTGTTGACGGCTCTTCTTACCTTTATCGCGCCTATCATTCGCCGCCGCATTTGACCAATTCAGCCGGTGAGCCAACGGGAGCGGTTTATGGTGTGGTTAATATGTTGCGCTCGTTACTGAAACAGTTCGATCCTTCGCATATTGCTGTGGTGTTTGACGCCAAGGGTAAAACTTTCCGTGATGATATGTTTCCGGAATACAAGGCCCAGCGACCGTCGATGCCAGATGATTTGCGCTGCCAGATCGCTCCGTTGCACGAAATTATTCGAAATATGGGGCTACCGCTGTTGATGGTGGATGGGGTCGAAGCCGATGACGTCATTGGCACGCTTGCCCGACAAGCTGCAGCCGAAGGGCGACATACTTTGATCAGCACTGGCGATAAGGATATGGCGCAGTTGGTGGATGAGCACGTCACACTGATCAACACCATGACTGACACCGTGATGGGTCCTGTTGAAGTGGAGCAGAAATATGGTATTCCGCCGACGCTGATCATCGATTTTCTGGCCTTAATGGGTGACAAGGTCGATAACATACCGGGTGTGCCAGGTGTGGGTGAAAAGACGGCACTGGCCATGTTGCAAGGTATTGGCGGGCTTGATGCGTTGTATGCCGATCCCGATGCGGTGGCCACACTTGGTTTCCGTGGTGCCAAAACCATGCCGACTAAGCTGCGTGATAACCAGGCGGCGGCAGATATGTCGTATAAGTTGGCAACCATTAAGCTTGATGTGCCGTTAGAAAAACTGCCTGAACAACTGACGCGGACAGCGCCAGACAAAGATGCTTTGGTAAAATTGTTTGGCCAGATGGAGTTTCGTCGCTGGTTGGCTGAGATCCTCGATGGTGAGGGTGAGCAAGCCAATCCAGTGACTGATAGTCCGGCATCCAGTGCGGCAGCGATTGATCGCAGTGGTTATCAGACCCTGTTCACGAAAGCTGATCTAATGCCATGGTTGGAGAAACTTGCCGCAGCGCCTTTGTTTGCCATTGACACCGAAACAACCAGTCTTGATGTACAAGAAGCGAAATTGGTGGGTATCTCCTTTGCCGTTGCGCCTGGCGAAGCGGCTTACCTGCCGCTGGGACATGATTACTTGGGGGCGCCAGTGCAACTCTCGTTGGCTGACATCCTGCCGCTGCTGAAACCGGTTCTGGAGGATCCCAAGATCCTGAAAGTTGGGCAAAACCTGAAGTATGATTTGGCGGTGTTGTCTAATCATGGCATCGAGCTGGCGGGGATCGCCTTCGATACCATGCTTGAATCCTACGTCTTCAACAGTGTTGCCGGCAGGCACGATATGGACAGCCTGGCACTGAAGTATCTCAGTCATAAAGCGATCAGCTTTGAAGAGGTGGCTGGTAAAGGGGCGAAGCAGCTTACCTTTAATCAGATTGAGATGGATCAGGCCGCTCCTTATGCGGCGGAAGACGCTGATATCACGTTGCGCTTGCATCAGACTATTTGGCCAAAGGTTGAAGCAGACGCATCGTTGACCAAGGTGTTCAATGATATTGAGTTGCCATTGGTACCGGTATTGTCGCGGATGGAACGCCATGGCGTGCTGATTGACAGTGCCATGTTGGCAGGGCAAAGCGATGAACTAGGTATTCGCTTGGCGGAACTAGAAAAAGAAGCGTTTGCCGTTGCTGGCGAAGAGTTTAACTTGTCTTCGCCGAAACAGCTGCAGGCGATCTTGTTTGATAAGCTGAGCTTGCCAGTACTGAAAAAGACCCCGAAGGGGGCGCCTTCTACAGCAGAAGAGACACTACAAGAGTTGGCGTTGGATTACCCCTTACCAAAGCTGATCCTCGAGTATCGTGGTCTTGCTAAGTTGAAGTCTACCTATACCGATAAATTGCCGCGGATGGTGAATGCTGGCTCCGGCCGGGTCCATACCTCTTACCATCAAGCGGTAACAGCCACGGGGCGCCTCTCCTCCTCCGATCCTAATCTGCAGAATATCCCTATTCGTACCGCTGAAGGTCGCCGGGTGCGTCAGGCGTTTATCGCCCCGGCCGGTCGTGTGATCGTCGCGGCTGATTATTCGCAAATTGAACTGCGGATCATGGCGCACCTGTCGAAAGACGCTGGCTTGCTCAAAGCTTTCAAAGAGGGGCTGGATGTGCACAAGGCGACTGCCGCTGAGGTGTTTGGTGTCACGCTTGACGAGGTGACTACTGAACAGCGTCGGCGGGCGAAAGCGATCAACTTTGGTTTGATATACGGTATGTCCGCTTTTGGTTTGAGTAAACAGCTTGGGATCCCGCGACATGAAGCACAATCCTATATGGATACCTACTTTGAACGCTATCCTGGCGTACTTGAGTATATGGAGCGCACCCGAAAAGAGGCGGAGCAGCAGGGCTATGTCGAAACCCTGTTTGGTCGTCGTTTACATCTGCCTGATATTAAGGCGCGCAACATGGCGAGAAAGAAGGCGGCTGAGCGTGCGGCGATCAACGCGCCGATGCAGGGAACGGCAGCTGACATCATCAAGCTGGCGATGCTGAAGGTGGACCATTGGATCCAAACTGAAGGTAAACAACGGTTAGTGATGGTGATGCAGGTTCACGATGAATTGGTGTTTGAGGTGGAGCAAGCGCAAGCGGATGCGTTGGCAAAAACATTGAGTCAGCTAATGAGTGATGCTGTTGAGCTGGATGTGCCGCTATTGGTTGAAGCTGGGATTGGTGATAATTGGGATCAAGCACATTAGTTATTGCTTGGCTATTAATAAAGCAATATTAGGAATTTTATTACATAAATTACTTTCATGTTAACTGCGCGTTTGGTACATTAGTAGGCGTAGGGTACAGAGGTAAGATGTTCATTCTTACAGACCTTTTGGTTTCAGCTTGTTGAAACTGTTGAATTCTTACTCCGATACGTCAGTGTCGGAGTTTTTTTTGCCTGAAACCCCCCGCTATAAGCCATTCTATAGCCATAAATTGCGCTATATCAAACAAGCGTTCAACTGTTAGAGTTTTAACTTTAAATTGAAAAAAAGCGCCTTTATAGTGCTCTCAAGCTAATAACCTTGTTGTTGGCTTTGACCCTAAGGGGTCTGGGAACATTAGCTTCTCCCCAAAGCTTTATTCGCCGGATGCACTCAGTGCAACCGGCTTTTTTTTGCCTAAATAGTGTCTATTGGGCATCTTTTATGTAATTAAATTACATTTTTATGTCCTTAATATGACGATCTTGCGTAGCTCATTGATTTTATGGGTGATTAAAGATGTGTGGAGTAAGGCGGCGTGAATGCGGTTAAAAAAACATCATTTTTTTAGGTGAAAAGCAGAACTTTTTTCATAGGAGTGAGTCTCAACTAGTGCATTGGAAAGTGCTTCCTTTCAAGACTCCCTAGCTTTTTATTAGCTGCCCATCCTCTCGGATGGGCTTTTTTTATGCGTCGCGCGTGAGTCGCGGCTGTCTGGGCTGGTTAGGTTTCATTGCTCTGGGCAGATACGCTCTCTTCCCCTGTAGCTTCATCATCACCATGTAAGTGCCTGTAGCATTGGGTTTCAATAAACTGTGATAGGTGCTCTACCCCCAGTTTTTTCAGTGATGAAAACAGTTCAACCTGAATATCGCCACCAAACACAGTGATCGCCTCGCGAACCTTCAACAGCTGCGCCTTGCGAGCGCCTGACTTGAGTTTGTCGCACTTAGTTAGCAAGGCCAGTACCGGTAGATCGCTGGCGACCGCCCACTGTAGCAGCATTTGATCGACCTCTTTCAGCGGATGGCGAACATCCATCAGCACAACCACAGCGCAGAGCGATTCGCGTTTCTCCAGATATTCGGTTAGCGCGAGCTGCCACTTCTCTTTAAGTTCCAGTGGCACTTTGGCAAAGCCGTAACCTGGCAGATCAACTAAACGGCAGTCTTGGCCGATGTCGAATAGGTTAATCAGCTGGGTTCGGCCAGGTGTTTTACTGGTGCGTGCCAGATTTGTTTGCACGCAGAGGGTATTCATTGAGCTAGACTTGCCAGCATTGGAACGGCCAGCAAATGCTACCTCGGCACCGCCATCTGAAGTCAACTGACTGATCTTGGCGGCACTAGTGATAAAACTGGCATTACGAAAATTTAGCTTGAAGGGCTGCACAAATGGCCTCCGGGCAACGGGTTACTTTTTGTGAATTTGGTGTAAAATGACCGGATTACGATAATAAGCACGCAAAGTGTACCACGTCCCGCAGCTTTAGCGGACGAGAAAGATGGATTAGGTCACTAATGAAAAGATTCCTGATAGTTTTTACAGCTCTGGTAGGTTCCATCTCTGCAGCTTATGCAGAGGGTGATATTGAAGCGGGCAAGGCGGCAGCTGCAACTTGCGCGGCTTGTCATGGCGTTGATGGTAACTCCACTGTCGCTATCTACCCGAAACTAGCGGGCCAGCATGCCAGCTACCTGGAGAAGCAGTTGCATGAATTTAAGTTAGGCATGCAGAGCGCGGGTAAAGAGGGGCGCTATGACCCAGTGATGAGTGGTATGGCGATGCCATTGGATGATGCCGCCATTGCCAACCTTTCTGCTTATTTTGCTAGTCTGACAGCAACACCTGGTGCGACCCCTGAAGATGTGGTTGAAGTGGGTCACCAGCTCTTTCGTGGTGGCGATCCTGAGCGTGGGTTGCCTGCGTGCCTAGCGTGCCATGGCCCCCGTGGTGTTGGTTCTAGTCTAGCTAAGTTCCCTGCGATTTCTGGACAGCACCCCGATTATACGAAAGCGCAGTTAGAAAAATTCCGCTCAGGGGATCGTGCTAACGATATGAATGCCATGATGCGCGATGTAGCAATGAAGCTGACAGATGAAGAGATCGAGATCTTATCCAAATATCTGGCTGGCTTGCATTAAGCTAAATAGTTGCAGCGATTGATTGAAAGGCGGCATTGAGTCGCCTTTTTTGATTCTGGCTACATCGTCTGACACCATTGCTATGACGTATGACAGGCTTAAATAAGGAGCAGCATGTGCGACGTTTGATCACTGTATACGCTTTATCTGTGTGGCTTGGGTTGCTCTCTTTCGGGGTGACGGCAATGCCAAAAAATGGCCAGGACTATCTGACAGTCAATTTGCCGGACAACATCACTCTGGATGCCGATGTGGTGGAGTTTTTTTGGTACGGTGCGCCATCGTCGCAGCAATATATTCCTTATCGTAAGGCGCATCTGGCGGGTTCGCCTGGGCTTAAGTGGCAATATATGCCGGTAGTGATGCGCCCTGAATGGCGACCAGCAGCGAAAGCGTTTTACATTGCCGCCGAGAGTGAACAGTTCGAACGCTTGCACCTTGAGCTATTTGAACAAGCAAGAGATTTCCCCGAACTACTCGCCGATGAAGCGGGGGTGATAACCTGGTTTGCAGAGCGTGGCTTTAATGAAAATGATGTAAGGCGCAGCTACCTGGCAACCCATACCAATCAGCAGCTGGAAGCCGACCGGAGCGTGCTTGAAGCGCTGCCTATTCCTGGCGTACCGGCGCTGTTGATCCGTGGGAAATATTTGCTGCATGCCGGCATGCATAAGTCTGTTGATAGATACGACGCAACGGTCAGTTATTTGTTGGCGCTTCCCGTACCAACAGTTGAGGCTAAATAGCCGTTTGCACCTGTGTTGTTCAGAAAGTGTGCGCTAGGTGGCAAAATGTAATCAATGTTATGGAAATGTTGCGTTTCATTCTTGAGTTATTACTCAACTGGACTACAGTATTACCCGACTCAGGGAAACAAAATCAGATCAGGATGATCTTTGAAAGATATTCAGGTCAAAGCATCAATGAAGAATGCATGACCAGCAAGCGGGGAAGCGCTGCACACGGGTTTATTTAAACCCACACGGTTTTTGAGCGGCACACTGTGTTTGCTCAGACGTGAAAGGAAGCATTTAAAAAGAAGAAAAAGAACCAAAGCATGGAAGCCGACAAAAAAAATAGGGATGTGACCAGGATGTCTCCCATATACAGCAAGGATTGTTGATAAAGATTGTTTGGCCATACTGACGTGGCCGATTAATAAGGCGGGCGTTCCGCCTTTTTTATTGCCTGTTTTTCAAGTCGTTACCCTCGAATTTTTCCTGTTTTAGCCGCAACAAATGTTTCTCCTTTATCGTTCCCATTTCAAAGTAACCGCAATTGCGGCTGATCGGTTACAATACGCTGGTATTTCTTTCCCTGTGTTGAGAGCACCATGAGCCGTAAGCGTAAAACGAGAAAAGTTGGTTCCCTAGCGCCATCGCTGAAACCGAAAGCGATCGCCAAAGAGGAGCGAAGTAAGCTACAAAAACGCGCGAAAAACCGCAAAGGCTTAAAAGCGGGCCATCGGCAGGTCTTAGAGTCAAATAAGGCCAGCAAAGGCGCGGGTAGTGGACAGGCCAAGTTAGATGATGCCGTGGCTGAAAAACTGGGAAGTAAGAAGCCGGTTGCTCTAGCTCCTGCGGAAACTAAGCCAGTACAGCAGCCGCAAGCGGTGAAGAAACCGAGTAAGCCCGCTGTGCCGGTAATTGATACGCAGACCCGTGAGGTTGTTGATATTGAGAGCTTATCTCTGGATGAGCTTGAGACTGCGTTGGATCTGTTGGAACAAGATCCGGTGTTTAACCAGCTGCTCGATCTGGTTGATGAAGGTAAAGCCCTATCTGGCGAGCAACAAACGAATTTCGATCATTATGTCGCCGAACATGAGCGCCTCAGTGCTGCGCTTGGGATCACCGACGAAGAGGAACCGGAAGATACCGGCGCAGCACCGGCCTCTTCGGAAGACGAGCTGTGGAATAACTTTAATCAGGGTGAGTCATTGTTAAAACAGTTTCAGAAGGATGAGGATTAATGTCCCTGATGTTGTGGTTTTCAGGTGCTGTTGGCCTGTTGATTATTTTGGGATTGGCGGTTTATGCGGGGCGCCTGCTCTATTTGCTGAAGCAGCAACAGGATGAACAACGCCAGACTGTTGAGCGAAAAAATGCACGTTTGCTTGAGAGTATTTATACGATTGCGATGGCCGCAGAACAGCAGCAGTGTGAGTTGTCGGAGGCAGCCATTCGCCTTTGCGTGCTGTTGGATCATTTGCGCCCCGTTGGCGTTACGATCAATTTTGTTGAGCGCTATCCAAATTTGCATGCCTTGTATGATCGAGTGAAACACTTGCCTACCCATGAGGCGCGGAAGAAGTACAAGCGTAACGAGATTATGCGTATGGATCTGCAGCGGATGCGGGACGAGGAATCGTTGGCTGACGCGATAATGCCTGAACTTTCGATGCTGCGAGGCTTACCTGCGGAGTTGCTGCACGCCTAGAGTCTTGTGGCTGGCAGAAGATTAATCGTTGATATCGTTTTACTGAGAGCTGGAGAAGATCCGTGACCACGCCAACCCCGATTTGGGATCAAGCCCTGATTGCCAAGTATAATCTGACCGGTCCTAGATACACCTCTTACCCAACCGCATTGGAGTTTAAAGAGGGGTTTGCCGCGGATGACTTGGTGAAAGCGATCGCGCGCAGTGAACGCAGCAGCTTGTCACTTTATGTGCATATCCCATTTTGTCATAAGCTTTGCTACTACTGTGGCTGTAATAAGGTGATCACTCGCCACCCACATAAGGCTGACATTTATCTCGATTTCCTCGAGCGAGAAATGGCAACTCGTGGTCCTCAGTTTCAGCACTATGAGGTGAAACAGTTACACCTTGGCGGGGGGACGCCGACCTTCTTATCTGCTGAGCAGATGAGTCGCTTGATGGCGATGTTAAGGCGACATTTTGTTTTTTCGCCATCGATAGAACAGGGAATAGAGGTCGATCCCAGAGAGATCCCACTTTCTATGATGTCTCATTTGGCAGCAGAAGGATTTAACCGCATCAGTATTGGCGTCCAGGATTTTAATCCTGTGGTGCAACAAGCGGTTAATCGAGAGCAAGACAATGAGTTTATTCATGCGTTAGTGGCTGAAGCACGAACTCAGGGGATGTCGTCGGTAAACCTGGATCTTATTTATGGCCTTCCGCATCAGACGGCGTCGAGTTTTGCCAAGACATTAGAGCAGACGCTTGCGATGGATCCAGATCGTTTGTCTGTCTTTAACTATGCGCACCTTCCAGAGCGCTTTGCGGCACAGCGTAAGATCGACGAGACCGCCATGCCTGAGCCAGCAGAAAAGATGGCGATGTTTCGGCAAAGCATCGAGTATCTAACGGCGCAAGGCTATCAGTTCATTGGCATGGATCACTTTGCGAAACCTGATGATGAGCTGGCGAAATTACAACGTAGCGGTGCATTGCATAGAAATTTTCAAGGCTATACCACCCATGGTGAGTGTGATCTTTTGGGTTTGGGGGTTTCGTCAATCAGTCAGATCGGCGATTGCTACGTCCAGAATCAGCGTGAACTAAAGCATTATTATCAGCAACTTGATGAGCGTGGGGACGCGCTACATAAAGGCGTGTCTTTGCACCGAGACGACTTGATCCGGCGCGATGTTATCAAAGCGCTGATCTGTAACTTTGAATTGAACTTCGTCGATATTGAAGCGCGTTGGGATATTGCCTTCACTGAGTATTTCAGCACCGCACTGACTGCATTGATGCCGCTAGCCGATGATGGTTTGCTTGCTATTTCTGAGCAGAAAATGGTTGTTAAACCGCCGGGAAGACTGCTTATCCGAAGTATATGCATGTGTTTTGATGCTTACATGCAGCAACAGCTCAGACAGCGGCAATTTTCCCGCATTATCTGATGGGCTTGGAGTTGAATTACACGCTTTTGCTGTATCTCAAATTTCGTTGCACCACATTAGGTATCGCCAAATCAAGTTGTTGGCCGTAGTATGGGGTTGCTAAAATGTTAATAATCTCTTGTTTGGGTGCTTAGTGCTGTTGAACCTCTTTTATCAAACAAAGTTACGCTTTTTGCCTGCGCAAAAAGTTGAGGCTTCTGCTGATAGCGTTATACTCCTTGACCAGAATGTGATGTGGCTCTAATTATGATCAAGGATCCGGCGCCGTTAGCGCGCCTTTGTCGTCGACAGTTAAGAATGTACCGCATGGCTTATACCGTGCTGGTATTGATTACTGTGGCTATCTCTTGGTTTGATTTTCGCAATGATATTAAGGACCTGCGCCACTCGGTCGAATCATCCTTTCAAGAACGTTTTTTATCTCTCAATAATCGATTGGAAAACACCACGTACTACGTGCGTGCGTTAGGTCAGCAATACCTGTTAGGGAAAGAAACCCCGGTAGGCTTACCTTTGCATCAGCTTGAGTCTCATCTGGTTCAATCTTCTACGCATTTTCAGCTTAGCAACAAAGAGTATTACAACCGTCCTTGGAGCTTTTTTGGTGCGGGCGAGTTTGAAGCGGATAACGCGGAATACCTACAAGAAGCCAATGCGGCATTAAAGATGGCCGATCTTTTGGTGTCTGCCCCTCTAGTAGAGCCGGCAGCTGTGCAAGCCTTCTACCATAACCCTGATGCCGGATTTTCATTTATCTATCCGCCATTGGACTGGCATGATTTTCAACCGGGCCCCCGTGATGGTGAGGTTCGTTATCGTTTGATCAACAGTGTGCTCCGCCCCCCCCAAGTCTGGTTACAACAAGGTGCTGAAGCGTATTGGACACGTCCCTATCTTGATTCTCGTGCGCAGGATCTGAGAGTTAGTTATTTGCAGCCAGTGAATTCTGGTGGCCGCTATCCTGCTTTGGTGGGAGCTGATGTAACGTTGGACTTCTTGGAGCGCTTTGTTTCGCCATTGGAAGGGCCAGCATCCACTTTGAGCGTGATTAACCTGCAGCCGCCCGTGCAACTGCTGGCCAGTGGACGCCAACTGGACGATGATCCCGATGCGCCGCTATTTGATGATGGTCAGTTACTGCAGTTACATGAGATGGCCGCCAGCCGTACCCGCAAGTTAGAGCGGATGGACGGTGATTTGGTGATGCTGCGTCAGTTTGAACATGCGCCTTGGTATTTCGTTTATAGCTCCAGTCCGCTAGCGATGCTGGATGAATTGCGTTGGCAATTAGTTGTTAACATCAGTGTGGTGCTGTTAGTCGCCATTATTGGTGCCGTAACTGATCGATTTATTCGCGCACGATTTACCCGTCCTATGGAACAGGTAGAGATGGATCTGGTCGTGCAGCGCGACGAGTTATCCCGAGCATTAGATGATCTTGAACTGGCAAAAAGCGAGCTGGTGCAGTCGGAGAAAATGTCGGCCCTTGGCAGTATGGTGGCTGGTGTGTCCCATGAGGTGAACACGCCGATGGGCGTGGTGGTGACGGCTGTGTCCCATTTGCGGGAGCAGATGACGCGGATGCAATATCAGTTTAAGGAGCAACGCTTGTCTCCCGGCCAGCTGGAGCAAGCATTAGAAGATGGCCTGAAGGGGCTGGATCTGATCCAATTTAATACCGACCGCGCTGTGCATCTGTTGCAGAGCTTCCGTCAGGTTGCTGCCGATCAGACACAAGGGGAGCGTCGACGCTTTCTGCTTGCGGAGTATATTCAGAAAGTTCTCGATAGCATTCAGCCCCGTTTCCGCGATTCGCAGGTTGAACTGCAGTTTCATTATGACCGCGATGTGGAGATTGATAGTTATCCCAGCGCGGTAGCTCAAGCGGTTATTAATCTGGTATTGAATGCCCAGAAGCATGGCTATGAAGCTGGCCAACAAGGCACTATCCGTTTGGTGCTGAGTTTTGATGATCACAGCCAGCGCGCGCGCCTCAAAGTGCAGGATGATGGCTGCGGTATGTCAGCCGAGGTGGCGGCTCAAGTCTTTGATCCTTTCTTTACCACTGCCCGCGCTGCTGGTGGTACGGGGCTCGGCCTCAGTATTAGCTATAATCTGGCAGCAGGTCCGCTGGGTGGTAAGTTAAGTTTGGAAACGCGTCAGGGCTTCGGTTCATCATTCACCCTGGAACTGCCTTTCCAAGCCCCTGTAAATATCTCATAGCGCAAGCGCTCAAGGTCTCAAAGACGAATCATGATGTTGGTTATTAGTATATTGGCGCTATTGGCCGGCCCACCTTTGTATGCGTGGGTACGACGTCATCCCGGTTGGCTGGCATTGACGGACAGCTTCGTGTTTGTTGTGGTCGGCGGTCTGGTGTTGTTCCATATACTGCCAGAGGTTATCCATGCTGGCGGCTGGCAAGTACTGCTGTTGGTTGCTCTTGGGCTGTTCGGTCCGACTCTATTTGAGAACTTATTTCGCCGCGCTGCACTGCAGATGCATAATGCCACCCTGTTGGTCGGGGTGCTTGGCCTAGCGTTGCATGCACTCGGTGATGGGGCTGCACTGGTGGATCATGGTGAAGCGGAAACCCATGGGTTATTAGCGCTGAGTGTCGTTTTGCATCGTATCCCCGTGGGTTTGACCGTGTGGTGGCTGTTACGGCCACAGTACGGGAGAGTGCTGGCATGGTTGGTGATTATCCTTATGTCAGTGACCACTTACACTGGGTTTGCTGCTGGTGAGCAGTTGGTTACCGCACTTGATAGTCATCAATTTGCTTGGTTCCAGGCATTTGTGGTTGGCGCCATTTTGCATGTGGTATTTCATCGGCCCTATCACGTTGAAAGCGCCGAGCCGACGCCAACCATGACCGGTGTTGGTGGTCTACTGGGGGTGGTTGCCCTGCTATTGATCCTGCTTCCAGGCTGGCTGGGATACCATCTGCATGAGCATCATGAAGAGATACATCATCTCTTACAGGACGCGGCGCCGGAAGCACAATGGCGCTTTCTCTACCTTGCTTTGAGCGTCGCACCTTGGCTATTGCTCGCTTATGCCATTGCGGCGATGATTAACTACCTGTTCCCGCGTGCATTTTGGCTTTCACCGCGGCCGGGACGTTTGCCTGAGGCGCTGCGTGGTGCCTTGTTGGGCTTACCGTTGCCGGTTTGTATTCCCGATGCCACACGTATCTATCCGATGTTATTGAAGCAGGGGGCGACACCGAGCTTTGCGCTGGCTTTCTTGGTCGCATCACCTGTATTTGGTTTTGATGCTTTACTGGTGTCGTTGCCACTGCTTGGGTTGGAGTTCACCGGCATACGTTTATTGGCCGCGTTGGCGCTGACACTGCTCGTAGGGACGATCGTTGGGCGTTTTGTTCGCAACGTTGCTATGCCTGAAACGGAGCTTTCGGTTGAAGAGCCGCGTCAGCATAGTGCCAAACGGCTATTTCAGGCATTTACTGATGGCTATGCCCACCTGATTGATCATACGGCGCCTTGGGTGATCGTCGGCTTGGTGGTTGCTGCCACGTTAGCGCCAACGCCTGGATGGGATCTACTGGCTGAGCAGTTGTGGGCACAGTTTCTGTTAGTGATGTTGCTGGCATTACCGTTACATCTTTGTGCTACCGGGCTAACGCCTGTGGTAACCGTGCTCTTGGCTGTAGGCCTTTCGCCTGCTGCGGGTCTATTGTTCTTGCTATTGGGGCCCATGGTAAATCTAACGCTGGTGCGCTTTCTTATTCACAGCCATGGTCGGGGTATTGCGCTTGCGATGGTCGTCGCCATGGTGTGCTTGTCGGCAATGATTAGTTGGTTTGCACAACCATGGTTGGTACTTCCCCCATGGCTGCCTGACACTGAAACCACGGTGTGGCAATGGCTGGCACTCGGCGTTTTGGTGGCGCTATATGCGATCTCATTGCTGCGGAACGGCCCACGGGCATTTATTGCTGAGCTGTTGCCGAGTGAGTTACTTCATCAACATCAACATCATCACCATCATGATGCTGACCATGGTCACCACCATCATGATGGCGACCATAAGCACTGAGCCATGCTCTGGCTAAGCCTAGTTAGTGAGCCGTTGAAAATCTTGTCCGCTGGGTGCTTGAAACGCTCTCAGTCCGAACACAGGTAAGATGGCAAAGATATGGTCGAAAAGATCAGCCTGTAGCGCTTCATAGTGTGCCCAGCGCTTATCGTTGCTGAACAGGTAGAGCTCTATCGGTAAGCCTTCACTGGTAGGAGCCAGTTGTCGGACAAGTAGGGTCAGTTCACCGTTTACCAAGGGGTGTTGCTTTAAGTATTGTTCAAGGTAGGCGCGGAAGGTGCCGATATTGGTCAATTGCCGATGGTTACACGGATGCTTGTCGTGCCATTGGCCTATCTCCGTCCGCTTCTGCTCCAAGTAGGGGCTGAGTACCGAGATCTCACTGAGGGCATTGAATGTCTCTTCATCAAGAAATTTGATGCTTTGTACATCAAGGTGCAGTGAGCGTTTGATCCTCCGGCCACTTGACTCTTCCATGCCGCGCCAGTTTTTAAACGCATCTGAAAAAAGCGCATAAGTGGGGACTGTGGTGATGGTTTTATCCCAGTTTTGTACCTTCACTGTGGTTAGGCCGACATCTTGTACTGCGCCGTCAGCGCCAAATTTCTTCACCTCGATCCAGTCACCACAGCGCACCATATCATTAGCGGCTAGTTGCAAACCGGCAACAAAACCCAGGATCGTATCTTTGAATACCAACAGCAGCACTGCGGTAAATGCGCCCAAACCGCTAAGCAGTACCATGGGGGAGCGATCGATTAGCATTGACGCGCCCAGGATGAGTGATAGTAGCAATACGAACAGCTTCGCTAACTGAGCAATACTGCGTAATGGCAATTTGTTGCTATTGCTATGACGGCTGGCCAATGCTTCTAGCGCACTGAGTAGAGCCATGAGGCCACGGCAGATGACAAACAATAGATAGAGCGACACGACGAGTGTGAGTATTCGCTCACTATTGGGCCGATCCGCAAAGGCATTGGGTATCAGTGAGATCATTAGCACGGCGGGTGCGAGATGCGCCAGATGCTCCATTACTTTGAAGTCGACCAGTAGGTCGTCCCATTTCATCGGGCTACGTTTGATCACTTGCCTGACAGCTTTGAGGAGTATGCGGCGGGTCATAAGATCCGCCACGACTGCTATCAGTAATAACAGAGTGATCAGCAGAGCATCAATGAGTAACGGATTCACTGGGAAGTTGGCGTTTATTAGCCAATGGGTTAGGGTGTCACGCATTTTTCCGGCTCCATACTGTAAGTACTGTGTATGTTAAAGCAGCGCACATGGCTGGAGAAAGTCTAAAGTTATTGTTGTAGCAGCATTTTGTTGCTGACTTTGAAGTGAGGGTGGTTTGATGTGGCAAAATTTTTGCGGCTGGTTATTGAAACGGGCTGGTTGGCGAATTGATGGTGATCTGCCAAGCATCCCTAAGTTTTTACTAATAGGTGCCCCTCACACCAGCAATTGGGACTTTGTTGTTTGTATCATTGCGCGTTTTGCTTTGGGCTTAGAGATTAAATTCCTGGGTAAACATCAGCTGTTTAAACCGCCATTCGGATGGATATTTCGTGCGCTGGGTGGCTATCCTGTGGTTCGCCATCAGCGGGGTAATGTGGTGCAGGACGCGGTTGACCTTTTCGACCGTCATGAGAAATTTGTCTTGGGTTTGGCACCAGAGGGTACTAGAAAGCATGTTGGCCATTGGCGATCTGGCTTTTATCACATAGCGCTCGGCGCAAAAGTACCTTTAGTTCTATTGGGGTTAGACTTTGGTAATCGACGCTTATGCTTGTCTGAGCCTATGTACCTTACGGGGGATCGCAGCACCGATGCGGCTGCGATTGAGGCTTTTTTCAAACCGATTCAAGGTAAGAAGCACCAGCCTATTCCCAAAGGATTAGGCTGGGACGATTAGATGATTGGCTGGCGTGTTAATCGACAATGTAAGCGTGTGATGCTGGCAGGTAGTCTCGAAGATCCTGCAGTAAGCCGATTTTTCCTAAAGTGAGCGGCTCGCCGGAGGGCACGAGAACATAGCCTGAATCGCTTAGGATCGGTTGCGCCAATAGCATCCCTTCCACTAATGCGTCGAATCCAACCTTCTTGCCTGGTCCGTCTACATCGTTGATACCGTCTACGCTGGCATCAATTTGTAATGGCTTCTCTGTATCTAATATCTCATAAGCGATCGCTGGACGCAGCTCAGGCTGTGGGCCGAGTAGTAGATGGTCGATGCGGGTTTTTAACTGGTCAGCACCAATGCTTTTATTGATGATCGCATCGGCATCCAATGCGATGGCTGTGCCAAGCACTGCCATCTCATCATGGCTGGTGATGACCATGACACGGGTGTTTCTGGGTTGTTCTGTTGCGCCGCAGCGGATCTTTTGTAGTAGCGTTAGACCGTTTACACCTGGCATCTCTATATCGGTGAGAATGAGGTCATATTCGCTCTCTTTTAGGCAGGCAATAGCCTCATCACCATCGCTGGCGACAGTAATAGAGCGAAAGCCCAATTGCTGTAACAGGCTATTCAATAGGTGGCGAGTGATCGGTTCATCATCCACCAACATGATATTGAAATTACCCCAGACCCCTTCGCTCATTCTGCTCTCCCTATGCTCTAGAAATAAGGGTGCCGATGGCACCCTTATTAAAATTGCTATTTGTTTTGGGCGTTTCGCCACCGATAACAGTAGACCAAGCTACTGTTATCTTGATGTTTGACCTCTTCCCATAAGCCTAGTTCCTGAAAATAGTGCTTAGCCGCCTCCATTTCGCCTTGGGCGATAGGGGGATACAGATCACCAGGATCATGGGTTACGTCAGCCAATGACTCGGACAAAGAGATCGGTTTAGTACGCCAACGATAGCAATAGACAATGCCGTCCACGCTTTGTTGCTTTACTTCATGCCATATTCCGAGCTCGGAGAAGTAACGTTTCGCTTCTTCAAACTCGCCGGCTTGCGCCGGCGGAGTTAGTTTAAAGGCCATTTTAAGCTCCTAAAAAAGGATTACTTCCAACGAACTTCAATGTGATTAACAAACGCGAGCTTCATTACGCCGACTTTGGCGTAGACACGGTTGCCGTCTTGGAACCAGCCGCGAGCCGCACGCTTATACTCTTGCATGCTGTCAAAGCGCTTTAAACGCTCTTTACGATAGGCAACGGAGGCGATCTCCTGACCGTGCGTAATAAACATAGCGTTTACTTCGCGTCCCGGCTTCATACCATCGTAACGACCACGACCTTCAGCAATGGTTAGCTCTGCCGAGTTATTCCGTTGCTTGAGGATAAGGTCAGTGTTAACGGTTCCTTTGCCTGTATTCTTATAGCTAACTGACTCGCCATCGTCTTCGTAAAGTGTGAATTTACTCTTCAGCTTGCCATCACCTAAATAAGCGACTACCAGCAAAGTATTTTGCTTCTGGCCAGTGCCACGGAGACCATCGATATTCAGCAGAGTGTCATCAACCACGATCTGTGGAATAACGGTGCCGGTTTTAACGAAGGTCGGTAGGCGATAGATGCCTTCACGATAGAGTGGGAATGGACCAAACCATTCGCCAGCACTTTGGTAGCGTTCGTGATCGTGGAAGTCAATCCATTCACCTTTAGGCAGATACACCAAGGCTTCTGTTGCACCGGCTTCAGCAACGGTCGCAACGATCATCCGATCACCGATCATCTTCTGGTTAGCCAGTGTGCGAACGCCGGGATCATCCTGATAGTGATAAACCATCGGAGGGAAGATCGCCGCACCACGTTGATAGGCTTCGTGTGCTAGCGAGTAGTAGTAAGGAGACAGTGCGTAACGTTGACGAATGATCTCGCGGTTACTATTTACATCGCCAATTTTGGCAGGGCTGGTCTCTTTGCAGTTACAAAGGTTTTCGGTGTGTGGGCGCATTGGAATATCAATTGCTGCACTGACCGCTAACCACTGGGTGTACATCTCATCGGCGTTGGCGCCAGCAAGCGCTTTGCGATGGAAGCCGCCAATATCGGAACCATAATAGTCGAAACCAGACATCGACATATGCATCTGGGTATTGATGTGTGCGGCCAGATTTTTCAGGTTGGAGCCAATATCACCGGACCAGATAGCTGTGCCAAAACGTTGGCTACCAGCAGTACCTGAACGACTCAAAATGAATGGGCGTTGAGTGTGCTTATTGCGGGCGTAACCTTCAGCGATGCTCTGGCTCCAGAACAAGTTGTACAGGTTATGAACGTCTCGATGACCGTGTTGAGTTTCAGTACCGATACCAACACCAGCATACCAAGCGTTGACGTCAAACTGCTCTGGTTCACCCAAATCTGTCCAGTGGCCCATGACACCATCTTTGATTAGCTGTTCACGGCGCCAATCATGGAAGAAGTTAGCACCTTCCAGATGAGTGTAATCAAGCATGCCGCCTTTACCCCACCATGGCTGTGAATTCAGATAGACGGGATCACAAGGGTAGGGGCATTGGCGAACCAAATAACCTTTGGTGGCCATGGTCAGGTATTCAGGTAGACGTTTGCCAACGTAGGGTTCTTCGATGGTGACGACACCCAGACCATATTTCTCTTTGTACTCTTTGATCCGCAATTTGGGGCTAGGGAAGTTAGTTTTGTCCCAACGCATGGAGCCCATTTTCGTGTTTTCAGAGCCTTCGCGAATACCACCAAACCATTGTAGATCGAGGAATGCACCATCAACTGGGAATTTGGCTGCACGCAGGTCGCGCATTGCGACGTCAATCTCTTTCCAGTTGTCGAAACCGTATTCTGACATCCACAAACCAAACATCTTCCGTGGTGGCACCGGTGGGCGCCCTGTCAGGTCAAGGTAACCAGAACGCAGGTCTTGTAAGTTACGGCCACCGATAACGTAAGCACGGATCGCATCGCCACCGGTTTCTACTTTGTATGGGTCGGCAGAAAAATCCCAAGTTTGGGCGTAGGTGTTATCCAGAAACAGGGCGTAGTTCTGCATACCCTGGCCAAGGAAATAGGCGACGGGAACTTGCATGTTGCCAACAGCCCCACCACCTTGATTGACCATCTTGTTACCAAACTCACTGCCTGGTGTGCGGCGTTGACCACTGAGATCACCGTTGATCTCACCAAGTTTCTTATGTTGCTCACCAAGGCCATAGATATGATAGAAATTTTCACGACTGAACTGCAGGCTCAGTTTGTCAGGCTTGGTTGATGTCGGACAAAAATTACTCAGCTCATATTCTGGCTGTTTACGAATGTCCGTCACTTTTACGCACAGTGAAGAGGTATCAACACGAATAGAGAGTGTTTTTGTTTTTAAGGTGTTACCACCAGCAGGGATCGGTTTAGCTTTATGGTCGTTGCGCAGCACCATGGGTGACGTATAGATACGACCGGAAGATGCATTTCCGTTCATCGCCCACTCTAGATGAATCAAATCATCTTCGAGTAGTTCGATAGATAGAACGTTTTTGCCACTTACGGTGCGGTATACCGACGCCGACTGTGCAGCAAAACTGAACAGACATGAGAGCAATGTCAGCAAATAGATCGGTTTAACCACGGGAAGACTCCTCGAATATGGTTCTAGTTATTACGCGTGTTGCCAGGTTGTTACGAATATTACCGTAAACTGTACAATAACCCGACATTTTCTATCGCCTATCAGAGGATCGAACCGCGTTAATTTTGAAGTTCATCGCAAAAAAACAAACTTTAGGCCTAAAATTAACATCTTTTTCGGTGATTGACTGGTGTCGGAAAACCGTCAATCACCGCCTCTGGTCAGGTAAGTAAAGCATTTTGTGTGCCAGACATTTTATATGAATTCGTGATTTGCGATCAGTGACACGTGTTCGCAACTTGCTAAAATATGGCTCGTTTTGTTTACGGAATAAGCAATGAACTTTCTAATTCGGTTATTTGGCATCTATATGCTGTTTTATTCAGGGTTACTTCATAGTGAACAACCGCCATCACACCCTTTAGATGCATATCAAGCTGCGTGTCCTTTGAATAATCCGCAGCCAGTTTCATTAGCAGAATGTTATATTGATGTTGTCGATGAGTGGCGTGATGAGGTCGAGCGAGTTTACGATTTCGTATTGGAGCGTAAGGTTGCACAGAAGCGTTATCAGGAAGCCAAACTGATCAAGCAAGCACAGACGAATTTTTTAGCGTATCGAAAGTTGGTTGCCACGCAGTGGCAAAATAGCTGTAACGGCAGCGCTGCTTGTCAGGTGCAGTTACCGGAGTTGGAGCTTGTGGCGCAGCGGGAAAGATATTTTCAACTTGAAGCCTATGTTGACTGTATCAACTGTTTCCCGTCCTATAAGTGATAACGCTGGACAATGGTCATAGAATTGGCGAATAATTGAGCGTCTGCCAATTTAATCTCTCTCATAAAACCGGCTAGGCAAGGATGTCAGCATGAAAATCAAGAAGTTAGTCTACGGTGTGCTAGGTGTGGCCGCGTTGTTTGCGTTGCAGCATTCCAGCGAAGGGGAAGCATTGATTATGGATCGGGTACTTGCCTGGGCAAATCAAACTCCTTTTTATGCACAAGCCAGAGTTCGCTACTCAGTGAAAGGGATTGAAGGGGAAGGTCTATTGCTATTCCAGCTTAACCCTCTCGATGGATGCCGTAATACGTTGAAAGATTTTATTGCTGAGGTCACCCGCTGTGAAGACTGCGAGTTGACTTCAATAAGCTGCTCTATTTCACCAACTCCTTATCAAAAACAGTTGCTTGATGGCGACGACGGAGAAAGGGGTTACATGTTGGTGCAACATAGCAGTGATGATATGAGCCGTGCGGTGCTGCAGTATTGGGGTCTAGATCATCAACAGTGGTTCCAAGTTTGCCAGAGTATGCGTGGCAATTTGAGCGATACGAATCTTCAGGCGCGTTGCATTTAACGCCGCATCATGTGAAGGTAGGTCGCGCTGTTGTATGAAGTAGAGCGTGTTTTGTCCTGCTGTCGACAACCGCAATAGTTATTATTTCTTAGATTAGCCATTGTTGGCTTTTAACAGGGAAAGTCGGTTGTGAATGTGATGAAACCGCTGTTACCCGCGGTATTAGTTTTTTCGTGTCTGAATTTAGTTGGCTGTGGTGGGGGGGGATCTGATACTCCGGAAGAGAACTCACCCGGCGTGGTTATTCCTGTTGATCCTGCGCCGCCAGAAGATCCCCAACCTGTTGAGCTGCCAGTACTAAGTTGGGATGCGCCTACTACACGTACAGATCATATACCGCTACAAAGCTGGGAAATCGCTAAGTATCAAGTTTGGTATGGCAAAAGCCGCTATAAACTTGAGCTACTCGATGAAGTGCCTGGCGGCGACGAAAGACCAGAACTAGTGGTTGATATGTTGGATGATGGTTACTATTTTTTTGCTGTCACCGTCGTTGACAGTGATAGTTTAGCCAGCGACCAATCTGAAGTTGTTTATAAGCGAGTTCCTGATGACTTGTTACCTTCCGACAACGGTGCAGGGACATCAGCATTAAACTAGTGGAGGCTTCTTACGCATCCACTTATGGCAGATGATAAGGTTATTTGCCTATTTCATCGACCGAGTAAGGTTGCCCAAACAGATAGCCTTGCAGACCATCGATACCTAACTCTTTGAGGGTGTTCGCCGCTTCCTCATCCTCAACTTGCTCGGCAAATACCGCAATGTCAAGACCGTGTCCCAGCTGTATTAGGGTTGTTATAAAATCTTTGTTTTCAATATCTTTGTTGATGTCATGGACGTAGTTACCTGCCACTTTAATATGGTCGGGGCGGATCTGTTTTAGGTAGGAAAAGGGTAAGGTGCTGACACCAAATTTCTCTATGGTGACTTTGAGACCAAGTGCTCTGACTGTTTGTATAAAGCTCTGTGCAGCTTTCATGTGTAATTGAATACTATGTTCACTGAGTTCAAAGGTGATTCGTTTACGAAGACCTCTGGCTTTGGGAAGCTGGTTGGCCAACCAAGCTAGAAATTCTGTGCTGAGTATCGTTTGCATTGACAGGTTAATGGCTAGCCGAGCGCCTTGATGCACACGCGCCACTTCCAGAGCTTCCTTGATCACTGCGCGATCAAGTTGTTCAATCAAACCCAGTCGACTTAGTTCGGCGAATAGATCTGGCGTGTTCATCGCCGCCCCTTGGTCATCAAAGAATCGTGACAGTAATTCGAACATCTGCACTTGCTGACCATCTTTAGCAAGAATTGGCTGACAGCTTAGCTTTAGCTGCGGCGGTGTGATGAGCCTGCTCATTTTGGCCCGTCGTTGACTAATATCCAGTTGGTCAGTCGCCAGATTCTCTTCCGGTGCAAGTATATGGAATCGCTGCTCGCCTGGTTGTCCCGCCAGTGTTAATGCATGGTCGGCGTTGGCAAGTAGTTGTTTCAACTCCATACCGGGACGATATTCACAGATACCAAGGATGGCGACGCCCTGTGTCTGTTCTGGGTGGGCTAGCGCATCCAATGAAGTGCTCAGGCTATTGGCGTCTTGGTCTAGCTGATGGAGTCTGGGTACAACCATTGCTATCTCGCTTTCTGATGTGCGAAATGCCATGCCTTCGAAATGCTCAGCGAGCTCGCGACACAGTTCGCAGACTCGTTTTACCTGATCTTTGGCAATAGGGGCTCCAGCTCTTTGCTGCAAGCTTTCAAGTCCGGTTAAGTGAACGAACCATAAAGCGCCACTGGGTTGCTCTGGATCATTCAGTAGTTGTTTGAGGTGAGCGAGAAAGGCGCGACGATTACCTAATTGGGTTAAGCCATCAATATAGGCTTCGGCTTGTAGTTTATCGGCACGTTCGCTGACTGCTTTGAAGTTCTTCTCTATCGCTTTCGCCATGCGGTTCATCGCTACAACGACACTTCTAAGCTCTTCCGTGCCAGGGAGCTGACTAATTTTTGAAAAATCGCGTGCCGCAATGGCATTGGCTTGAGCTTCGATTGCACGCAGTGGACGAACAATGAAAAACAACAAAGCGTAGCCAATCAGCGATGCAACAGCGGCGATGAGTAGGGCGACTAACAAACTCTTTTTTGCTGATTTCCATAGGTATTCGTAAGCCAAACCAGTATTACTTTTTATTTCAATCGCTCCCAGTTTTTCCCAGGCGTAAAGCTCTGATGTACCTACGCCGGGTTCAAGTACATACCAATTCACAAACCAACTGGGGACGCCCTCTATTTGATTACTTCCGACCCTTTTTAATACCTCTTTGCCAGCTTTGTCGGTTAGGGTGAACTCAACGATATAGTTCGAATCAACCAAGCTACTGACTTGCGTTTCTACCATCGCCAGATCCCCCGCAGCCACATAGTCACGGCACCACATACCGAAGTAGTATGCGGTGTCCTGAGCATGGGTGCTGAGCTGTGCTTTTAGGTACTGTTGGGTTTGGTTTAGTTGTACAGCAAAGTAAGCAACGGAACCAAGCAAGCTGGTGGCGATAAGCAGGCGTATCACCTGACCGCGAAAAGTCGGGCCGAGGAACAACCGTTTGATTAATGGAGTGGCTGACATGGTGTATTCCTCTTAATAACCTGATTCTATTCGGTTTAATAATTCGTGCCAGGGAGCCTGACTGTTCTCAATAACACGTTTACCTTGGTTTAAAGCTTTACTTTGCCATAACCCTTCCGCATTAAAGCTGTACACAGGGATAAGATCTTTACGCTTTGAGGCGGGTAAAATACTATCGGTCAAATTGTCCAGAACCAGTGGCATTGAGTCGGGTTCAGGATAATAGGTGAGCACCATATGTGCTTGATTAATACGCACGGCTTTTACATACATTAGCCGCAGTTTTTCCGGGGCGACACCAAGTGCACGGAGAGAAAAATATTTGGCGATGGAGTAGTCTTCACAATCCCCTGCCCCTGTCGCAATCAGCTCAATAGGGGTGGCCCAGTAGTCGACTTTCCCCCAATGGCTTTGATCGCTGCGAAATTCAATTTTGTTAAAATGCTTGTTAATCAGCTTCAATTTATCCCTTTCGGCTAAATTTTGCCCTCTTTCTAACAAACGCTTTAACTTTCGCACCCGTGCTGCTGCTTCGTCACCATAATCTTCACTGACTTTGGTAAACAGTGCTGGTGAAAAAATTTGTAGGAAGTCATCTGAACGCAAAGATGCGATTAACAGTAAACCGCATAGAAAAATGGCAATTTTTGCGATATTTGACAGTGGGAGCGACACAGAATGCCTGCAGTTTTTTGTCGATATATCCAGTGTAGTGCAGACTTCGGCGCTATGGGATATTAGCTAACCTATTGGTTCGGCGCTCGAATCACGTATTTTGTGGTTTATTTACGATTGCTTCTCGTTTCTAAGATGCTCTCATATTGCTGGTAAGTAATTACTGTTAGTATCGACGTCGTTTAACGTTGCTGTTTTGCTGTGATACATCGGAGGTTGATGACAGCATGGATATGGCTCATATTAATTTAGCCAGCTATCTCTTTGCCGCCTTGGCATTTCTGCTCTTTTTTGGGCTTCAGCTGACCGCTCGTAGAGAGGGGTTGCCAGCACGATTGTTGGTGGTTGCAACGCTGGTTAGCGGGATTTGGTCATTAGTGCTCGCGGTGGCCAGTTTGACTGCAAGCCCTCCCTATCACTTGATGTTAGCGCTGGACGCCGTTCGCTATATTACCTGCATTTTATTTTTGGGCAGCCTGTTACAAACGTCTGATAATTTGAATCAACTGATTGCCCAAAGTCGGCTATTGCGGATATTTGTGCCATTAGCTTTGTTGCTGGTGGTGATGGATCTCTTTATGCCTGAGCTAGGTTTTCCGCCAGTGACCGTGCTGTTTAGTGCACATCTGTCACTTGCTGTGGTTGGTCTAATGATTGTTGAGCAAGTCTTTCGCTTTGGTGATCGGCAGCAAAAGTGGGCATTAAAGCCACTGTGTTTGGCCTATGGGGCACAGTTTGCATTTGATTTTGCCATGTTTGCGGAAGCGACACTGTTTAATCATCTCGATCTCATGATGTGGGTCGGACGAGGTGTCGTCTTTGCCCTTACTGTGCCGTTTCTACTTATCTCTGCTCGACGCATCAAGCAGCTATCGTTGCGGATCTTCGTATCTCGTCAGGTGGTTTATCACAGCACCTTGCTGTTTGGCGCCGGTTTGTATCTGCTGTTGATGGCTGCTGTTGGCTATTACATTCGCTTTTTTGGTGGTGAGTGGGGAACACTCGGGCAAGTGCTGTTTTTTGCTTTAGCTTTGCTTCTGCTGGCTTCTCTGTTCTTGTCTGAATCACTGCGCCGCCAAGTGCAAGTGTTTATAACCAAACATTTTTATGCCAACCGTTATGATTATCGAATTGAGTGGTTGAAAACTAACCAGAAATTGGCAGAGCGAGCGGATGACGCTTGTATTTACCAGACTGCCCTTGATGCAATGGCCACGGTTGCCAAGGCACCTGCCGGCATCCTTTTACGTCGTTCAGACCGTATGTTGTCTATTCAGGCCCATTTGGGAACAATTACTGCGGAACAAGCGCAACTTATTGCTAGCGAGGTGATCCGTGCGGAAGCGTTTTGTTTGCAAAGTCGCTGGATTATCGACCTGCATGAATTTTCCGAGCACCCTGAACGTTACCCGGAACTGACGCTCGATGTACCGTTGCTGCACAAGTACGGAATCAAAACCTTAGTGCCGATGATCGAGGGGGAAGAGCTGACCGGATTTTTTGCCTTAGGTCGGCTAGAGGGGGAACCTGAAATCAATTGGGAAGACAGGGATCTCTTCAACACGGTGACCCATCAGCTTGCGACTTTTCTTAGTCTGCATGAAGCGTCGGAAGCCTTAGCAGAATCCAAACAGTTTGATGCGTTTAACCGCATGTCTGCTTTTTTAGTGCATGATTTGAAAAACATTGTGGCGCAGCTAAATCTCATTGTGGTTAACGCTGTCAGGCATAAACATAATCCCGAGTTTATTGATGACAGCCTGGATACATTGACCAATGCGGTGTCAAAGATGCAGCGCATTATGAATCAATTGAAGCAGAGTGCGCCCTCCCCTGAGTCTCGGCGACAGGTCGCTTTGTGCGCCTTGCTAAAAGAACAAGTCGCACGGCATCAGTCACAACAACCGCAACCTGAATTATCATGTGTAACTGATGCCACAATTCGAGTAGATAGCGAGCGTTTTTCCGCCATTATTGGTAATTTGATCCAAAATGCGCAAGACGCTACCGACAAAAGCGGTAGCGTGACGGTGAGCCTTACAACTAATAACGATTGGGTGGATATCTGCGTCAGTGATACTGGCTCCGGCATGTCTGCTCAATTTATAAACGAGCGATTGTTTAAACCCTTTGACACGACTAAGGGTAACGCTGGTATGGGTATCGGGGTATACGATGCTCGCCAGTTTGTGCAGAACTGTGGTGGTAATTTAACGGTGCAAAGTGAGCTTGGGGAAGGTAGCTGTTTTACCCTGCGTTTGCCCCTTCACAGCTAGTGTGGATCTGTCATACTAACTTTGCCCAGTAGACATGGAGAGTACAGGCTTTGGTGGTTAAAAAAGAATATCTGTTGATCGTTGACGACGATCCCGGCATCCAGAAGCAGCTTAAATGGAGCCTGGATAAATATAACTTAGTCTTTGCGGAAGACAGAGCGTCTGCAATTAAGCAGTTACGCCGCTTTGAACCTGCGGTTGTGACCTTGGATTTAGGCTTACCGCCTGATCCCGCAAACGCCTCTGAAGGTCTCATGGCTTTGTCAGAGATTCTAGCGTTGTCACCGTCGACTAAGGTGATTGTCGTTACCGGTAATGATGATAAAGACAATGCGCTTAGAGCCGTGGCTGATGGTGCTTACGATTACTATCACAAACCAATTGACCCGGATGTTTTGCAGATCATCATCGATCGTGCGTTCCAACTTCATCGTCTTGAAGATGAAAATCGTCGTTTGGTTGAGTCGAAATCTCCTGCAACAGCAGGAATTATTGGCAATAGCCCTGAAATGACGCGGGTGTTGCGCCTAATCGAGCGTGTCGCTCCGACCGAAGCGACGGCATTGCTGCTTGGTGAAAGCGGTACCGGCAAAGAAGTTTTTGCCCGAGCGATCCATCAGCTGAGCCCTCGTCGTAATGCGCCTTTTATCGCAATTAACTGTGCATCTATCCCTGAAAATCTATTAGAAAGTGAGCTTTTTGGCTTTGAAAAAGGCGCGTTCACTGGCGCTCACAAGAAGACGCAGGGAAAAATTGAGTGTGCTCAGGGTGGCACACTGTTTCTCGACGAAATAGGTGACATGCCTGGAGCCTTGCAGGCCAAGCTACTGCGATTCTTGCAGGAGCGGGTGATTGAGCCTGTCGGCGGCAGGACAGAACTCCCCGTCGATGTTCGGGTCGTTTGTGCCACCAACCGTGATCTAAAAGAGATGGTCGAGAGCGGCGAGTTTAGAGAAGACCTGTTCTATCGGATCTCTGAAATTACTTTCCAATTGCCAGCCCTACGTGAGCGTGAAGGCGATGTTGTCCTGCTTGCCCGTTCATTCCTCCACAATTACAACAGCGAGCTGGGACGCAATTTGCTGGGGTTCAATGAAACCGCGCTTAAAGCGATTTGTAGTTACAGCTGGCCGGGTAATATCCGTGAATTACAGAATAAGGTGAAGTCCGCGGCCATCATGGCTGATAGCAAGCTGATTAGCGCCGAAGATCTTGGCTTGGATCTGTTAGCTGAGAAAGATATGGCATTTAATCTGCGAGCGGTTCGTGAAGAGGCAGAAAAGAAACTTATCTTTAAAGCGTTTAGTTACACCGATTACAACATTTCACGATCGGCTGAATTGCTGGGAGTCACCCGTCCAACGCTTTACTCCTTGATGGACAAATACAACATCACTGATGAACGGAATAAAAGAGCTCAGTAGGCAGAGCAGATAACGAATAATAACGAGGGAAGATAATGGCGGCTTGGTTAGGTATGGGTAAGAGTAATTTATGGCGCGTGGGTGTGTTGACCACAGCGGTGCTGTTGGCCGGTTGTGGTGACAACAGAACAGAGGCTGAGTATCTGACATCGGCGGAAACGTACTTAAATGAAGGCCAAGCTGCAGCGGCCATTATTGAGTATAAAAACGCGCTGAAGCTGAACCCTAAAAATGCCAATATTCGTTTAGCGTTAGGACTCGCTTATCTGTCTGAAGGAAACGCTCAAGGTGCAGAGAAAGAGCTAAAGCGTGCGTTGGAGTTGGGTGCGGATCGCAATGATGTGTTAATTCCGCTGGCCAAGGTGCTTAATCAAACCGCAAAAATTGATGAGCTACTGGAGTTAACCCGAGATCTGTCGGAGGTTCCCGCAGATAAACGTCTCTTCCTGCATATATTTCGCGGCCAGGCGCTGATTAATCAAAATAAGCCGGAAGATGCTCGTCTTGAGTTCGAGTTGGCGAATGAGATGGATCCGCGTGCCCCGTTTGGGCAGCTGGGTGATGCCTACCTAAAGACTCTGGACAATCAGATGTCTGCGGCGCTTGGCAGCCTGGATGCTCTGTTAAAGGAGCAACCTGACTTTGTTGAGGCGTTGCTGCTAAAAGGCCGTCTGTTGTTGGCCGATGGTCAGTCACAAGCGGCGGCAGATATCTTTACCCAGTTAGTGCAGGTTGAGCCCAATATTATGGGCTATCGCTTGCTGCAAAGCGAAGCTTTGATTGCGGCGAAGCAGTTCGATCAGGCGACAGAGGTACTGACTAAAATACGCAAAGTTTTGCCAAATCATCCGGTACCTGTCTATTACCAGGCCGTGATCGCGTTTGAGGGCAAAGATTGCAAAACAGCGCTGGAACGCACATCCGAGGTGTTACAAGCGCTTCCTGAACATTTTAATAGTCGAATGATTGCAGGCTATTGTCATTTCCTCGATGGCAACAATGAGCAAGCTTATCAACTGTTAAGCGCTATCGCGCCGTTAACACCAGCGAATCATTTAGCGCGCAAAACTTTGGCTATCACTCAGTTCCGCCTGGGTTACCACGAGCAAGCCGCTGACACCCTGCGTGGTCTAGAAATTGACGATGAGAAAGGCGCTGCTTTGCTTTCCCAACTCGGAGACGAGTTTATGAAAAGTGGTGAGCACGCGCAGGCAAAGGAGTTGTTTGAGCGGGCATTAGGAAACAGCAGCGATCCGGCCAATATGTTGCGGTTAGGCATGGCAAAACTCTCAATGGATGATACCGGGGGCTTGGCTGACCTTGAAGCCGTGCTCAATGAGAATCCAGATATGAAGAGCGCCAAGCTGCTGCTGGCATTAAATCTGATCAAACGCGAGCGCAAGGCAGAAGCGTTAGAAGTCGCCCAAAAGTGGGTGCAAGAAGAGCCTGAATCGATAGACGCCGCCAACCTGTTGGCTACGGTGTATCGCAGTATGTCAGAGTTTGATAAGGCCACTGCTGAATTAGATCGTGCGTTGTTGCTGGAAGGGGATAAACGCAATACTTATTACCAAGCGGCGTTGATTGCTGCGGAACAAAAGGATGTGTTGAAGGCGCGCGATATGTATCAGCGGCTGTTGGTTGATGCGCCACTGAACTTGCGCTTATTACGTGAGTGGTTTCTTGTGGAGCGGGAAGGTGGCGACCCAACTTTGGTTGGTAAATATCTAGACGAGTCTATCGCCGCTAATCCTGAACTTACTCAAGGTCCTTTGGTTAAAGCACAGTTCTTGTTGTCACAAGGTAAAACTGATCAAGCATTAGCTTTACTTGATGGTTACGCTCCAGACAGCCCCTACTACGCTGATGCGGTCATGACCAAAGGGCGCATGCTAACCAGAGCCAGTAAGCTTGATGAGACGCTTGCACTCTATCAGCAGTGGCTGGAAGAGAAACCAGACGACTTCCGTGCCGCACTGTTTGTGGCTGAAACTTATGAGTATCAGCAGCAGTTTGATAAAGCGATTAACGTCACTCGTGGTGCCATGACTAAGGCACCTAATGAACCGTTACTCGGCATGATGATGGCGAACTTGCAGTTGAAAGCAGGCAAGATCGCGGTTGCTGAGCAGGAGATTGCGTCATTAAAAGCGGATGGTCTTGATACACCCTATCTAACTGAGCTGGAAGGACGGCTGGCGATGCATCAGGGGCAGTGGGTCACTGCCATTAGATTATTAGGTAATGTGCAAAGGGAGCACCCGTCAACGCAGAGAGCACTTTATCTTGGTCACGCTTATGTTCGCTCTGGCAACAGTGAGCAGGGTCAGAGTCACCTGGAAGCCTGGTTGAAAGAGCACGAAAAAGATCAGGGGCCTCGTAGTTTGTTGGCGCAAATTTACCTGGCAAAAGATCAAAACAAAGCGATTGCGCAGTATCGAATTTTGGTTGAACAGAACCCGGCAAATGTGATCGCATTGAATAACTTGGCTTGGCTGCTTTCTGAACAAGGGCAATTAGAAGAGGCAGAATCGTTTGCCCGTCAAGCGTTAGCCCAGGCCGAGAATAACCCTATGGTACAGGATACCTTGGGATCTGTTTTATTGGCGCAAGGCAAAAATGCTGAAGCGGTCGAGTTGTTAGCGAAGGCTGCGACAACGGCGTCGAACGATTTAGGCATACAGTTTAATTATGCGAAAGCGTTAGCAGCGAATAAGCAGAATCCGGATGCGGAAAAAGTGTTGGATAATCTGCTTGCTAAGCCTGCGGCAGCCCAATTTGCCCAGCGAGAAGATGCGTTGGCTCTGCTCGAAAAAGTGCGTGGCAAAGGATAGCTTGATGTCTAAGTTACAGGGTGCGATGACCATCGATGTCGAGGACTACTTTCAGGTTGAAGCCTTTGCTAAGCTCGTTGATCGTAACAAGTGGGATAGCTATGAGCGCAGGGTGGCGGGTAGCACGCGCAAGGCGCTCAGCCTATTTCAGCAGCATGATGCGAAAGCAACATTCTTCATTTTAGGATGGGTGGCTGAACGTGAACCTGAGCTGGTAAGAGATATCCTTGCTGCGGGACATGAAGTGGCCAGTCACGGCTATGCCCATCAACATGTTTGCGGGTTAACGCCCGAGCAATTTCGTGAAGATATTGTTCGCGCCAAGGGGATCCTAGAGGATATTGGCGGCTGCGCGGTACAAGGCTACCGCGCGCCCTGCTTCTCTATTGACCAGGACAATCATTGGGCCCATGAGATCATCATGGAGACGGGTCATCAATACAGTTCAAGCATCTACCCGATTAAGCATGATCTCTATGGTGTGCCAAACGCGCCGACTGAACCATTTCGGTTGCCTAATGGGCTGCTTGAGATACCTGCGAGCACCTTGCCCTTGGGCGGAAAAAACCTGCCCATTTCAGGTGGCGGTTATTTTCGCTTATTGCCGTTAATGATTTCGCAATGGGCACTGAAGCAACATGCTAAGCGCCATGGGCAAGTGGTGTTTTATTTTCATCCGTGGGAGCTGGATACAGAACAGCCTCGCATGGTTGACGCCTCTAGAAAATCTAAATTCAGGCACTACCTAAACCTAGACCGGATGGAGCCCCGCTTATCCAAACTGCTCAATAGTTTGCAGTGGCAGAGCATGGCTGACTTATATCTAACGCCAGATAAAACCTATCCGGTGGTAGATTGGCGCAGCGTCAAACAGGCTTCGTAGGTCAATGCGTGGCATTGGCCTTAATTAAAGTGACAAATGGAGTTGTGCGGTCATGGAGACGGCAAAAAAATTACCTTTAGGTTTGCTCGTACCGGGCGCCTTAGCATTGTTGGTAGCCGCCCTGTATTGGTCGACATTTGGGACGCTACTGCATCGCTGGTTGCGGTTTGATGAGAGTTATGGTCACGGCTTGCTATTAATGGCCGTTATCCTCTGGTGGTTTCATGATCAACGTGTTGTATTTCGCTCGTTGCCAGTAGGGCCATGGTTGCCCGCAGCGTTCCCTTTACTTTTGATGCTTGGTCTGTGGTGGGTAGCAGCAGCTACGGATATTCTTGTTGTGCAACAAGTGTTGATTGCCTGGATATGGTGGCTTTCTGTCGCGCTATTTGCAGGTAAAGCGCTAGCTCGTTACACCTTCTTTGCTGCCCTGTTGTTTTGTTTTGCTGTTCCGATTTGGGATCATCTTAATGATTACTTGATTGAGCTGACGGTATATGTCACCACAGAGCTGCTGTCGCTTTTGTCGATGCCGATCTTGATTCAAGGAAATGAAATCCATATCCCTAGTGGGATTATTACTGTTGCGGATGGTTGTTCTGGTTTGCGCTATCTGATTATCGGTGTTGCGTTTTCATTTCTGAGTGGGCAGCTTTTCTTCCGAGATTGGCGATGGCGTTTGGCCTTGCTGTTATTGGGGGTTGCGCTAGGTTTGATAACTAACTGGCTACGTGTCTATTCATTGGTCTTGATAGGTTATTTCTCAGAAATGCAAAGTAGCTTGCTCTCGGACCACGAGCTTTATGGTTTTGTCCTCTTTGGCATCATTTTTAGTGCGATGTTCTTCTTAGTTCGTTGGCGGGGAGATAACAGCGCACCTGTCGCGCCAAAAGGCCTTGCCCCAGAAAACCGTTATACATTTGGACCCTTAGTAGTGGGTGCTGTGCTGCTTATATCCGCGCCAGCATCCATCGGCTACCTATTGTCGGCTCCGCCGGCGGCTCAGTTTTCTCCTCCTGAAGAATTACGTCATTTTGATAATGTAGAGGAGACATTGGTGCCCGAGATGACCCCTGCCTATTTTCGGGACATTGAGCGTGCTGAACATCATCAGCAACTGTTGTCTATTGAAGGACAACCAGTACGTATTGAACGCTTTTTCTATTGGCAACAGGAAGTAAAGCAAGACTTTATGCCTTACCGCTGGCTGTATGCCCGTCAGCATTGGGTGACTTTGGAAAGTCAACGGCGCCAGTTGCCTGATGGCACTGAGATTTGGGTGCAGGAGGTGGAGCCGAGAGCGGGACGCCGCCAAGTCTGGTTAGTCGCTTATTGGATGAGTGTTGGGGGAAAAGGGTTTACCAGTGCTTATTTGGCTAAGCTAGCTGAACTTCCGGCTCTGCTGGCGCGTCGCTATGATGCAGCTCTGGTCTCCGTGCAACTGCCTTGCATGATAGATTGTGAACGAGCTCAGCAAGCATTAGATCAGCTGTTGGCAGAAAGTGGTGCACGCCTACAACAGCAAAATTCAGGGCGTTGGCAGGTCATCAGTCAACCTGAATATTAGAGAGATAAGTAGAGAATGATATTAATATTTTGGTTACTACTGGCGTTGTTATTTTATATCTATTTTGGTTATCCAACGGTTGTTGCTTGGATGGCACAGTTAAAGCAGAGGCCGGTAGCTAAAGACGATAACGAACCGACAGTGACGGTCCTCATCGCTGCATTTAATGAAGCGGAGCATATTGAGGCCACCGTTACTAACAAGCTTGCGCAAACCTACCCGGCTGAAAAGCTGGAAGTGATAGTGATTTCTGATGGCTCTGATGATGGTACTGATGAGCTGGTGTTGAAACTCGCTGCCGAAGATAGTCGCGTTAAGTTATTGGTACAAACCCCTAGGGCGGGGAAGACGTCGGCATTGAATATGGCCATACCAGAAGCCACCGGAGAAATCATTGTTTTCTCTGACGCCAACTCCGTTTACAAGCAGGATGCGATTGCGCACTTGGTGAGAAATTTTGCCGATCCTGATGTCGGCTATGTCACCGGTCAGATGATCTACGGTAATCCAGAAAGTAGTATGACAGGGGAAGGTTGCAGCGCCTACATGAAATATGAAAATGCGCTGCGCCAGTGGGAAACTGATATCGGCTCTGTGGTTGGTGTTGATGGCGGCATTGATTGCATGCGTCGAGAATTATACCTGCCGATGAATGCCGACCAGTTGCCTGACTTTGTGCAGCCGCTCAAAGTGGTGGAGCAAGGATATCGGGTGGTGTATGAGGCTCGGGCCTTACTCGGCGAAGACGCTCTCGACGACAGTGGAAGAGAGTACAGAATGCGTGTCAGAGTTGGGTTACGCGCATTATGGGGCTTGTGGGACATGCGGCAACTTTTTAGCGGCAGTCAAGACGGTTTGTTTAGATGGCAGCTATTTAGCCATAAATTGCTACGCTATTTAGCGTTTATTCCGCAAGTACTGTTACTTCTAGTCAATCTACCGCTAGCATCGCAAGGTGGGTTCTTTGCCATGATGTTGCTGTTACAGCTTGGCTTTTATGGCTTGGCCTTGCTAGGGCATTATCGGCCTGGAAGCGGTGCCCTATTTAGTATTCCTTACTATTTTTCACTGATCAACGTGGCTTCAGCGCATGCTTTTTTGCGTTTTGCTAAGGGTGAAAAAGTGGTGCTTTGGAAGCCCAGGGTAGGATAGCCGATGCATGTAATGCACCTGATAGACAGTGGCGGACTGTATGGTGCCGAGCAGGTGTTGCTTGGGCTGGTTCGTTATTGCAATCAACATGATACCAAGGCAACGATAGTCAGTGTTGGTGATACCGGTGTGCCTGAAAAAGCATTGGAGCTAGCGGCTAAAAACGCGGGCTTACCGTTGATTTGTTTGCGAATGAAGAACGGACTTAATTTGTCCGGTGCAAGAAAAATTATCGAGTTAGCCAAGTCCGAGCAAGCGGACTTGCTGCACAGCCATGGCTACAAATTCAATATTCTGATGGGTCTTATACCAACGCGTTGGCGTTTGCCTTGTATAACGACGGTGCACGGCTATGTGCACTCTCCTGTCGGCAGCCGTATGTGGTGTTATGAGTGGCTAGACCGAAAAATGCTTTCTCGATTAGAACAAGTGGTATTTGTGAGTGAGCAAACTCTGGCTCATCCAAGAGTGAAAAACTTGGGTTTGGCGCACTCGCAGGTGATCGCAAATGGCCTAGATACGTCTACTCGTCTCACTTTAGATACTGAGTTGGAAAGTGGTGCTATTAAAGATTTTGTTGGTGCCACTAATAAGCTAATTGTCGCTGTTGGGCGCCTATCGCGAGAGAAAGGCTTTGATACGCTGCTTAAGGCATTTGCCGATGTTTACCGAAACGATACGGGTTGTCGTATTCTAATCGTAGGGGAAGGCGGAAAACGGGCCGAGCTTGAGTCACTTATCGCTGAGCAGGGGTTAAAGGATGTGGTGATGTTGCCTGGTTTCTGCAAGCAGGTGTCGTTACTACTGCAACAGGCAAAATTATTTGTTATGCCTTCATTGACTGAAGGGTTGCCAATGGCCCTGTTGGAGGCGATGGCGGTGGGTGTGCCGATTATAGCATCTGAAGTGGGTGCCATACCGCAGGTATTAGATAAGGGCAGATGTGGGAAGTTAGTGCCTGCGGCTAATGTATCAGAACTGACCAAGTCAATGCAGCTATTATTGGCCGATTCAGAAGAAGCTGCGTTGTTGGGTGAGTGTGGCCGAGAAAGGCAGCAGCGTCATTATAGCGTTGACGCCATGGGGACCGCGTATCTCCGTTTATATCGAAACATGGTTAGGGGTAACTGACGTGTCTCCCTGGATGGAAAAGCTCTATTATCAGGCGCCTGTATGGTGCCAAAATTTGCTGGTCACTGCTTATGGGTTGAAGCTCCGCCAAGAGCGCTTTAGTCCCGCCGCAAAACAGCACCTTCAGGATTTACTTACTAGTGAAAAGCTTGATGCTGATGGTGTTCGAGCGTTACAGAGTGAACGCTTTGTCGCACTAGCAAGGATGGCAATTGCCCATGTTCCCCACTATCGGCAATGGGCCCAAGCTGAAGGGATCCATGCAGATGATATTAAAGATCTCACAGCACTTAGTTGGTTTCCTGTACTGGAAAAATCGGTATTGAGGGAAAATCCACAATCTTTGGTGGATGAGCGGATATTGGCTAGTGGTCGTTACTTTACTCTAAATACTAGCGGAAGTAGCGGTTCGCCGATTACGATCTATTCTGATATTGATAGCCGGACTGAACATTATGCTTTTTGGAGTCGTTTAAGACATTGGTTCGGTGTTGGACCGCTTGGCCGCAGGGCGACGCTGTTTGGCCGTGTGATCATGTCTCCAACGGCGACGTCAGGACCTTTTTGGCGCTATGATCGGTTCCAGCACAACCTGTTAATGTCCTCACATCACCTCGCTGACGCTAATCTACCTGCCTATTATGAGCAATTGATCCGTTATCAACCGGATGAAATTATTGGCTATCCGTCGAGTATCTATCCGATCGCCAAGTATATTGCGCAGAACAACCTTCCACGAGTTAAGGCAAAGGTCGTGTTTACGACCGCGGAAACTCTCTTATGCCATCAGCGTAGTTTGATTGAGGCTAGTTTTGACGCACCAGTGATTGATCAATATGGCTGCACCGAAATGGCTCTATTTGTCTCCCAGTGTGAACAGGGAAATATGCACGTGCATCCCGAGCATGGGATCCTTGAAGTGCTTGGCGCAGACGACGTACCGGTCAATGCCGGGGAAACTGGTGAGGCCATCTGTACTGGTTTAGTTAATCGAGCGATGCCGCTAATTCGTTACCGTTTAGGCGACTGCTTGGTCCCGAGTGACAGTAGATGTGACTGTGGTCGGGCATTTCCTAAGTTGGAGCGGCTCGAAGGGAGGGTCGACGACGCTCTAGTCTCGCCGGAGGGGCGACCGTTAGGACGTATGGGCTCTATATTTAAGGGGCTACGTGGCATCTATGAAACTCAAATTGTGCAGCAGGCACCTAACCAGTTACTGTTTCGACTAGTGAAAAATGATGAATACGACCAGGTCACAGAAGATGCGCTGCGTTATGAAATCACGAAACGTACTGGACCAAATATGCTGATTCGATTTGAGTACCTAGATAGTATTCCGAAGAACGCGAATGGGAAGTTTAAAACTGTGATTTCGGAAATTAATTAGTCACCAATGCTATTTTCGGCGTAGCTTTAGACATTGGCATCAATAAGGCCAGTATAGTCTTTGCGTCTATAAAATGATCTTTGCAGCTTGTAAAAATTAAAGGGAGTTAAGCATTTTGTTGCCTTTTGTTTCTATTGTTATTCCAGCTTTCAATGAAGAAGAATATATAGGTCGATGCTTATTATCATTGGAAAAATTGGATTATCCGAAAGATAGGTTCGATGTCCGTGTGATTGATAATGGTTCTGACGATGATACGGTGAAAGTCTGTCGCAAGCTTGGCGTTGACGTTGAGGTGAAATCAGGTGTGCGTGTTGGAGCTGTTAGAAACTACGGCGCTTTAAAGAGCGACTGTGATATTTTGGCCTTTGTAGACAGTGATTGTGAAGTAGGCACTAACTGGCTGCTTAGCGCGGTAAAAGAGTTTGAGAATGAATCTACTGGTGCTGTTGGTGGTGCCTGCTTGGCAGCTCAAGATGCCTGTTGGGTAGAGAAAGCATGGGCATCAAGCCAATCAGTGCCACGTAAAGTGGTGAAAGCGCTAGCTGGTAGCTGTTTTATTGTTCGAAAGTCGATTTTTGACGACTTGGGTGGATTTAATGAGTCGATGTCAGCGGGTGAAGACGACGATCTATCAAATCGGGTTAAACTGTCGGGCTACACCATTGTTAAGTTAAAGGAATGCGCAGTTGTACACTTGGGCTATCCTAAAACGCTAATGGCAACGATGAAACGTCAGATTTGGCATGGTAGTTATCAGATAGAATCTGCAAGAACTAAGACCGATAAGCTACTTTGGTTAGTGCATATATATAGTCTTGCTGTCTTTGTGTTGCCAGTACTCCTTATTAGCTTGATATTTGGCTATCCATCGCTGTTTTTCGTAGTCGCTGCACTTGCCGCTATTTTGGGGATCCCGGCGCTAGCTACTATGGTAAAAAACACACGCAGTGAAAGTAACCATTCTGGTATCGCAATCACAACTCAGCGTTATGTTCTTTATCAAGTTTATTTCGTTGGGCGTATGATCGGTTTGATAAAAAATTATTCTCGTCGCTTGTTTAGTTCTCAGAAAGTTGTACGGGAAGAAGAATGATGACTTTATTTTATAAGGACATTTGTGCTGATATCTAGTTAAACGACTCATCATTCCAAAGCGCCAATCAGTAGTTCGCTAAAGCAGGCATAGGTAAGCCCACTATAAGACTGACTTATGTAGTATTTATAGATAGCAAGGTGAGTAGTGAAGGAACATACTAAAAATACGATAGATTATCGGCCGGAGATTGACGGTTTAAGAGCTGTTGCTGTTCTCCCTGTTATTTTATTCCATGCAGGTTTTGATATTTTTTCTGGTGGATTTATAGGTGTTGATGTCTTTTTTGTTATATCTGGTTATTTAATAACTTCGATTCTTCTTAAAGAGCATCAACAAGGAACGTACTCGATACTTAAATTCTATGAACGACGAGCTCGCAGAATATTACCTGCACTATTCTTTGTTATACTAGTTAGTATTCCTTTAGCTTGGCACTTGATGTTGCCAGATGAGATTAAGCTGTTTGGCCAAAGTGTTTTCTCTGTCGCTACATTTTCTTCAAATTTATACTTTTGGCTTACCACCAATTATTTCTCTAATTCTGCTGAAGAGTTGCCAATGCTTCATACTTGGAGTTTGGCTGTAGAAGAACAGTTTTATATTATATTTCCAGTTTTTCTAGCTGTTGCTTGGCGGTTATTTAAAGACAAAATATTGATAGTCATATTTATAATGATAATTTTGTCTATTTTATCTTCTGAATATTTATGGCGATACCATCCGACAGCAAATTTTTATCTATTGCCTACTAGGGCATGGGAGCTATTACTTGGTGCTGCGTTAGCCTTCCCAAATATAAAATCACACTGTCGTGACAGTATGATGTCAAGCATTTTGGCCTTATTTGGACTTTTAGCTATCCTCCTTTCAGTCTTCGTTTATGATAAAAATACGCCGTTTCCTAGTCTTTACTCAGTTCTCCCTGTGGTTGGGACATGCTTAGTCATCTGTTTCTCAAGTAAGAACTCGATCACTACTCGCGTCTTATCATCGAGGTTTTTTGTCAGCATAGGATTAATTTCTTACAGCTTATATCTTTGGCATCAGCCAATTTTTGCATTTCTTAGAATCTCTGACTTAAATGAAGAATCATTCTTATTGAAAGTGGCAAGTATTGGATTGAGTCTATTATTGGCTTATCTTAGCTGGCGTTATGTTGAGGCTCCTTTTCGGGATAAGAAAAAAGTAAAAAGAAAAGCAATATTTTCATGGTCTTTATCAGGTATATTTGCTTGTATAGCTATCGGGTTAATGTTTCATTTTAATCCAAATGTTTCAGTGCAAGGTACGCTTTATTCTAAGTTTTCAAGCAATAAAGGGGCCTTGGAGCCAAATTACGGTTTGCCATATCCAGGTTGTAATGCTTTTGATAATAAGTTTTCTATTTGTAGAACAAAGCCGGATGCACAAGTATTCTTGTGGGGAGACTCTTTCGCAGCACATTTGACGCAGTTCTTTTCTGAAGGAGAGAAAGGGCTAGTTCAAGCAACGATGTCCTCTTGTTTCCCTAATACTAATTATACTCCTTTTGAAAGCTCAGGAGTTTATAATAGGGCATGGGCGGAAAGTTGTAACAAATTTTCAAATGACGCTTATAAATATGTATTAGAGACAGATAGTATTGAATATGTTGTGATCTCTTCAACATTCAGTTGGCCTTTTAATCAGAGGTTAACTTATGATGGAGAAACGGTTCGACAGGTATCTATTTCAGAATATATAGACGCTATATCGAAAGATGTTAGGCGCTTACGAGCGGCAGGAAAGAAGGTTGTGATCGTTAGTCCGATGCCCTCTTCAACTAGCAAGACACTTAGATGTGCAAAAAAAGTGCTTGTTTCTAGCAGTGAAGATACTGCACATGGAGATTTAACTACATCGCACTGTAATTTCACTCATCCTCAGAATCGAGTAGATGTATTTCTAGAAAAAGTCATAAAGGGCTCGGAAGCGGGAGTCTTTGATTTCAGAGAAGTGCTTTGCGACGGCGACGATATATGCTCAATGTTTGTTAATGGTGATATTGTCTATCGGGACTGGGGGCACTTGTCTCCTTATGGTGCTAAAGTTGTGCAGGACACTTACGACGTGGGGCCTAATATATTGGCAGTAGCGAAGTAGACAGCGGTAGCTTGGAACTATAGAGGTATTCGTTGTAGTGGCGTTTGTATTAAGAGCATAATCAAATCTCTTTTGGTTAGCGCTTGAGCTGATCATTTTTATGTTTGGAAAAGCAGGGTCAACGACGTTTATTTACGATGATGCTGTTTGCGGTTCAAGCTGGCCTAGTCAGAAAGCCAAGCTACTTCAAAGGCCCCTATCCCCAAATTCTTTTGCTCTTAATTGATTAACACCTTTTATTCTCAGCTCTGTTGACTACTAAACTTAGGGGAGTACTAAGCTGTATAATTCTCTATTCTGGTCGTTCTAAAGATTGATCATTGCCAACAATACTGCAGCCTTATCGCTTCGACTGACAGAATAGAAAGGGAATATTCCCCTTTCTATTCGCCTGTGTGATCAGTTACTCAGCCTGTAGCATTTTAACATTAGATGCTACGCTCGAATTACCTTCGATATCATAGACAGTGATCGAGATATAGTACGTTCCAGGTGTCAACTCTTTAATTGTATGGCTTGTTGCTGCTGGATCTGGAACTGTTACGTCGTTAGTTAGTGTGTCTTCTGAGGTACCGTAACGAATAACAAATTCTTTTATTTCATCTGGACGGAGGTCCGAGCCATCAATTCTAGTCGTTGGCGTAACCCAAGAGACAAGCATTGATGCTTCCTCTTCACTGGGCGGGTCTACTGGTTCGGTGGGATCCGTGGGATCTACCGGTTCAGTGGGATCTACTGGGTCAGTGGGGAGTATAGGGCTATCACCACCGGCTGTGGGGTCGGTTCCGTCAGCCACATGCTGGCCATCTAACTTTCCATCGCCATTACTATCTGCGTTAAGCGGTGAGGTGCCGAATGAATATTCTTCATATCCAGTCAAGCCATCTTGATCATCGTCATAACCCATATCGTAATAGTCGTTTGGATCATACCCGAACATTAGCTCCCACTTATCAGGAACGCCATCACCATCTGTATCCATCGGTGGATAATCATCATCAAAGTCTAGCCCCTCTGCAGAGTCGCCATAGCCTTCTTGGTATCCCATTTTGTATGCGGCAATAAACTCTTCATCCAGTTCGGGCTCTAACTCGGGAACATATGGAGAAATTTCGTTGATTTTGGTCCAATATCCTTTGCTAGGTATGATCCAGCGTGCAGTAAAAGATTCGTACTTAGTTGTGCCCGATTGCAAAATTTCTATGTAATAGCGCTTTTCGGCCTCTAGTTTGACCTTCCATTTTGCTTCAGCCGTACTCCCTTCTGGGCTAGGAAGTTGAACTAGTTTGACTTTGTCATTGCTCAGTTCACTTTTTGATACCCAAAGCTCTGCAGTTTTAGTTCCATAAAGTTTGAAAAGGTATTCCCCATCCTCTGGCGGATAAATGTAAGCGCGGACCCTAACACCGTGATTCGCTATAGCGGCTTTGTATTCGAGTCGACTTATTTCGACATTACGAGTGGGGGCGTCGGGGTAGTCTGGTGCACTATAGAGTGTAGGTAATTGGCCCCCGCTTATATTCTCCCAAACTTCGGCTTGGGCTTTTCCGGTAGGCTCATGGCCTGAAGCCGTTGGTGGTAGAGCTCCACTATCTGTAGTAGCACACCCAGCTAGCGTAGCTAACAACAGCACTAAACCAATCTGTTGAAAAAATTTCATGTGCACTCCCATCTAAATAGGGCCTTTTGCTTTCATACATAAGTTTTAGTTTAGACACTGAACTCACTAATTTCCTATTCGGGACCTTCTATTTTTTTGTCTAATTGATTTTCTTGCCGATAATGCTTAGGCCGGCGCACTAATTCTCGTTATCTGCTTTGAAGTGATACGCCGCGAGAAATGCAGTTGATGAACGTTGGTAAAGGCTATTCTCCTGATATTTCGCCTGAGCAATCTTAGCTTGTTGTTGCGCAGAGCGTCCTGTGCAGGGGTACTGCGGCGATGAAAGCCGTTGTCCGTAGCGATTTAACTAGGTACTGCGCGAATTCAACTCCGAAGTGCAACGTTCGCCTATGCAGCCTGACACAGTGATTCAAACACTGCTTTGGGCTGCTTGAAGTCGAGGCATTTCCTCGGTCTCTCGTTTAATCGCGTCTGCGCTCGCAGCACATCCTCATCTGTCACTAGCCGTAAGTCTGTTCCTTTCGGAATGTACTGACGTAGCAGGCCATTGAAGCTCTCGTTCAGTCCCCGCTCCCAAGATGAGTAGGGATGAGCAAAGTAGATATCAGCATCCAATGCGTTGGCGATCGCCTGATGTTCAACAAACTCAGAGCCGTTGTCCGCTGTAATGGTATGAACAAAAGCAGCATAGGGCTTAAGCATGTCGATCGTTGCATCACGAACCTCTGCGGCTGTTTTAGCTTGAACTTTCTTCACTAGGTAGAACCGACTTTTTCGCTCAGCAATAGTGACCATGGCGCCCGTTCCTTGTCTGCCCAATACGGTGTCTATTTCCCAGTCACCGAATCGTTCTCTGGTACCCACAATTGAAGGTCGTTCATCTATCGATACTGGCTCCGGGATAACGCAGCGCTTGCTGTTCTTCCCTTTTCGGTAACGTTTGTGTCCCTGACGTAATGACTTGTAAAGCTTACCGCCATGGGCTTTGTCATTAGCCACATGCTGGTATATCCATTCATGACTGACTGGCATATCAACACGGGAACTGACAGCACTGATCTGTTCTGGACTCCACTCTTGCGAGAGCATCAACTCAACGAAGTCGATCGTCTCAACGGGGATCCGATACTTAGCCGCGCCAGTACGTCTGGACTGACACTGCTGTTGAGCCTCTGCCGGTTGATACTCATCATCGGTCGTCCGATTGCGCTGAAGTTCTCGAGACACGGTCGATGCTGAAACACTAATTGTTCTGGCGATAACTGCTTGTGAGCAACCTTGCGCCAAGAGGGCTGAAATCTGGTATCGTTTGCCCTCAGTCAACTGCTGATAGTTCATGGTACAACTGCTTTGATTTTGGCGATGAGAAGCGTACCACTGTTAGCAGTTGGCTACCTCTCGCCGTTCAACCATAAACGTTGCACTTATTATCTGAAATCGCGCTGCAGCTAAGCCAAGAACAGCTACATGATGACAAGTGTGGCGGGATGATACTCCAGGGTTTTTTACAAAATCCTGCTCAATTGGACTTAAACAGTACAGATCTACTCTAGCGCCAGAGCAATTTTTTACGTAATTTCGCTGGTAAGCGTTCAAAAAATTTGTACAACGCAAACCGTTTTTTTAGACGAGTTATCCTGACGGTCGCAAATTGGGTTAGCTTTTTGCTAAGGTGCTTTTTGTAAAAAGAGTGTTTGCCAGAACCTGCTAAGAGATCATAACTAACGCAGCTCGAAGTGTTCCAAGCCTCTTCAATTCCGTAGCCCAAATGTAAAGTACCGAGTGAAACCTTAGAGTGATAGTTTTCAAAATATCCTGCTTGGAGGTTGTAACGCTTGCCTCTGCATTCAAGGTCATATAGTGCCGATATCATCTGACCATCATGTTTCATCAACATACAATGTACATTGCTATCAGGTAAAAACGATAGCAGCTTGAGATGAAATTGCTCACTTAGTCCCGTGTAACAACCTTTTTTCCAGCGAGTAGCATGCAACTCGTTGAGCTTCTCGAAAAATTGAGGATATTGCTCTGGCTTGACGCGAATATGCTCGGTTATGCTGTTTTCTTCGAGTCTATTGCGGCGGTTATATAGCTTAAGCCGGGTATTCCTTCCTAACTGCTGTAAATAATTACGGAAAGTCCCACTTATATTGACCTTCACCCCCACGTCCTCTGAGGCCTGTTCAAATACCATTCCATTCATTCGTGCTAATGCGGCAAAAATTCGATAGCCGCGGGTTTCTTTGTCAAGATCACACAGAATCAGTTCATCCCAGTGCACTTCTGATAGCAGGTAGCGCCAGATTGACTGGTAAACTTGTAATTCAAGTGCTGGGTCAACTATTAACCCCATATACTCACTTCTTACCGTTGGAGAAATGCCCCATGCATTGCCAACACTTTGAATTCGGGTGACTCCAGAAACTCCCATATAGTTGACGCTATGCCGATACAATGGCGCAATACCAACTAATTCTCCCTCAATCGTCCGAACAGTGATCAATAAGAGCTCGAGCTTTAAAGCTTGGTTCCAAGATTCCCACCAACTCCAATTCCATGCCCAGCTCAAAAATAGAGGGTCTGCATCAGAACGTTGATGCAAGCGCTCCCACTCATCCCTTAACTGATGAAAGCTGGGCTCATCTATAGTTTCTACCAACAAATAGGAGGAGTCGTTGAATTTATTCACCTTCTTAGAAGCCACTTTAAAATGGCACGCCAAACGTACTTATTATGCCACTGATAATGAAGAGCTTTATTTAGCATCTGCTTCATGCCTGACACATCAGATTTGACATAACGTACTCTCGCCCAGCGAGTATAAAAGAAAGCGAATACTGCATCCCACTCTGATTGGCGCAACAAATTAGGGTTTTGCTGTTGGAACTTCATCAGTGCGCGTTCGTTAGAAAGAAAACGGCGTTCTTTGTCCGATGAAATTTGATCTTCCATGACTCGGTACTGTGCGAAAAAAATCGGCAAGTAGATGAACTCATAATGGGCAGACAACCGCAGCCAAAGCTCATAATCATCTGCAACTTTAAAGCTAGGATCAAAAGTACCATGTCGTTTAAAGCACTCAGCCCGTGCCATTACCGTATTCATAGATACGCAGTTATCTCGAAGCATTTCGGGATAAATTCGTCCACTATGTCGGCGCATATTCTTTTGGCTAGTGATCTTGCCTTCGTCATCAATAAGTTGGTTGTCGCCATAAACAATATCGACAGAGGGATTAGTCTGCATATAGGTGACTTGCGTTTTAAGCTTTCCGGGCAACCATCGGTTGTCTGAATCAAGGAAGCACCAGAGCTCCCCCGTTGCGATAGACATCGCGTTATTTCTAGCGACACATTGGCGCTGATTTTCTTGGTATCTATAGAGCACTTTGCCTTGCTCTATATAGGGGGCAAGTAGCTCTGCGGTTTCATCCGTTGAGCCATCATCAATAATGATAATCTCTATGTTTGTGTAGTCTTGGGCGAACACGCTGTGGATCGCTTCAAGAATGAACTCAGCTCGATTATATGTTGGGATAATGACTGAAACTTTAGGTGACTTAGACTCTATCACTGCCGCATTGCTCCTTTTGCCGCTTGTAGTAACTCTCCATCAGAGTCACCCGCCATTAAATACCAGCCCTTAGATTGAGAATCTGTTTCGCTGTAGATATAAAAACGTTGTTTTCCTGTGGGTAAGAAGCCTGACTGCGCAAGTACAATCAGCCAATCTACATCACTGGATGTACAACTAAGCATATGTTTTTTGCCAAAACGCACATCAACTTCACGCAGTAAATGTCGCCGAATATTGCGCTCATTACCGGGCCCCAAGTAGTCCACAATGCGCACATGCTCTTTGTCTACTTTTAAGACAAGTAATGCAGCAAGCTCTTGCTCATTTCGAAGTGCAAGAAACTGGTAAGAGGCCAAAGGGTGCTGCTGATAACGCCAGTTTAAATATTCGTAATCTCGAATAACACAACGTTGGTAGTCAGGCAGGATCTTTTCATTAAGCGAATCAACTTCTGATTTTTCTGGCAGTTGTGCAAGCCATTCCATCTGACCTTTTATTTTGCTAACGCGTTTAAAAAGGAACTGTAGCGCTTTTTGCAGTGCAAGCCATACCAGATCACGGCTATGCCGTTTGCGGGATAAACGCCTCATCGCCAGTACACGACCACCATTGCGCCAGCCCATTCGTTTAAGGACTTTCACTGCAGAGTCACTGATCCCTAAAGACATAACTCTTGAATATTCAGCTTGCAATGCCAGTTTAACTTGTTTCCCTACACCTTTTCTTCTGGCTTTTGGAGAGACCACAAAATCACAACTCCAAGCCGCTGCAGTGATCTCACCATCGATTGAGACTTTAACGGGCATGACCCCGTTAAATCCGGTTACCTGACGATCACGGTCTACCAAAACGATGGGAGAAAAATTCAACCTATCTTGAAACTGCCAACGCCATATGATCTTTTTAAAGTCTGCATTTCCGAGGAGATCAGTAACACCGTCTATATGTTCATCTGAATAGGGGACTTGAATGATGTCAGGCATTGGATATTGCAAGTTCATCACTCCCAGTACTAGATCGCAGCCAATCTCTAAACATCAGCACAGTCCACAATCCACGACTCATATCTTTCCCTGAAAGGTGTAACTTCCAAAGTTGGATCACGCGTGTTTGATTTAAATGTGCGTCAGGTGAGTGAATAAGCGCTTCAGCCCACTCTCTGAGGGGACCGCGAAGCCATTTAGCGACTGGTACAGCAAATCCTCGTTTTGGCCTATCTACAAGATCTTGTGGCACGTAGCGATATAATAATTGGCGGAGAACTTGTTTACCGACACCGTCAGCTTGGTTCATTTGATAAGGAATACTGAATGCATACTCAGCTAGGCGATGATCCAGAAGCGGAATACGTCCTTCCAAGCTATTAGCCATCGCTGCCCTATCGACCTTGACCAAAATGTCTTCAACCATGTAACTGTCAATGTCGTGCAACAGCATAGCGCTTTCATCTAGCGGAAGGTGGGTGAGGGCAGGTGACAGCGCAACAGGATTCTCCATCAACGATAGCATCTGCTTAGGGTAAACACTTTCTTCATACAGAGTGATAAGATTAGGCATCTGCAGCCATTGTTTGCGCACGTCAAACTTATTGGAACCTGTTACTGCGGCCGCGCCTCCTAATAGCGACGCCAGTATAGTTCTTGCATATGGAGGGATCTTATTGATACTCCGCCAGCGATTGGCAAGGGTTTCATATCTCGAGTACCCGCCAAAAAGCTCGTCACCACCATCACCAGATAACGTAACAGTGACATGCTTTCTCGCCATTTGACTGACCAAAAAAGTAGGAAGCTGTGAAGAATCTGCAAAAGGTTCGTCGTACACTTGAGCCATTCTCGGCACCAATGCCAGCGCATCTTCTGCTGTTACATATAGCTCAGTGTGCTCACAGCCAAGATGATTTGCTACTTTGGCAGCGTGTTCGGCTTCGTTAAAGTCTGGTTCATGAAAACCGATAGAAAAGGTTTTTGTTGGTTTAGTGGAAACGGATTGCATCGCCGCAACAACCAATGAAGAATCTATACCACCAGATAAGAACGCACCAAGTGGTACATCTGCCACCATTTGTTGCTTGACGGACTGAAGCAACAAACTATCAACATTAGCTATAGCTTCTTGGCGTGATGCAGCGGGGCGCTTTCTCGCTTCATGCGCCACCTGGTGCACATCCCAGTAACAGTGTTTCGTGGGTTGCTGATCCGATGTACCCACATCGACACTCAACCAATGACCCGGATTCAATTTATAGATATCGCGAAAAATTGAGCGTGGTGCATTGACCCGAGTGTAAACGAGGTATTCAGCCAAGGCTTGTTCACATATAGGGGCGTTGAAGTAAGGCGTCGTGCGAATAGATGACAATTCAGACGCAAAGAGGAACACTCCCTGCTGAACGCCATAATATAATGGCTTCTCACCAAAGCGGTCTCGAGCTAGTTTAAGGCGCCCTTCCATCTGATCGTATAGCGCCAGAGCGAACATGCCGACAGTTTTCTTTAATGTCTGTTCAAAGCCCCAACGAATAAACCCATTGAGTAGAACTTCTGTATCGCTGTGGCCAATGAAATTGACCCCCACCCCCTCTAGTTCTTGCCTAAGCTCCTGAAAATTATATATTTCACCATTAAACACCAATGAGTACTGGCCACATGAAGAAAGCATGGGCTGCGCACCCAAGGGACTCAATTCGACAACAGCTAACCTTGCATGACCAAGTACGACACCTGAATGCTCAGAAAACCAGTGTCCAGCACTGTCCGGTCCTCGATGATGCAACCGGCCAACCATTTGCTTAATGGTTGACTCTGCCGATACTCTTGTCGCACTAGGATCTATAAAACCTGCTATCCCACACATTGTCTATCCCTTGTTGACAACTTTCCGTTTAATCAAATTCACCATCATTTGTCGATCTTGGCTGGGCAAAAAACACACCATGATGGCGATGTAGGCAACACTTCCGATGGCCCCTGTTATCACAATGTTTGCGAAGCTATCAAATGCCCAAATGGAGTGAATGAAATATATCATTCCGGCTGCACCTAACACGGGCCATAGATGGGGTAAAATAACCATTCTTACATAGCTGGAGCGGGACAGCTCAAGTTGTTCGCAAGTTTTACCTAAAATTCGCCACTGAATAAAAACGGTTGGTATTGCTGCGGCAAGAGCGACACCTTCTAACCCCCAAATATTAACCAAAACCAAGCTAAGGCAAAGGCTGATAGATGCAGACCATACAGCAAGCTTGGCCAAAATACCGTGTTCACCTAACGCAGTAAGATAGCGACTTGCTAGTGGATTTAGTAGTTGTAACATCACGTTAGCTAGCAACAGGTAAAGTATATATCGTGCTGGCTCTCGGTACTCAGGTCCAATCCATACCGAAATAAAGTCAGGCCCTAATCCTGCACTGCATACGCTTAACATCAAGACAATAGCCACCACGTAACGGGACGCGGTGAGATAATATTGTTGGCTTTTTTCATTGTCGTCTCTAGCTTGTAAGTCGCTAAAAAGAGGCAAAAAAGCATGGGTTATGCTCATCGTGAGCATACGTATATGGCGAATCAAACTTGCAGGCAACGCATAGAAAATAATGGTTGCCGGCCCCATAAACGCAGCGATGACGAAATTGTCAGCATTGTGGCTAATGCGCGTCGCTGCTCCTTGGATAAATGACTTAATACCAAAGCCAAGCAGTTCTCTCAGCGTTTCAAGCTTACAATGACTAGGTGAAAACTTGATTTGACCATATTTAGGCCTAGACAGAAGCCAAAAGTAGATTAAAAACTTTGTCATGGTGCCGATAGCATTAATGAGCGCGAGTGCTATCAGGCCATTCTCTGGTGTGATGACAGAATAGATCACGGCAGCACCAATCAAAGAGTTAACAAGCATCACCTTGTTCATGACATGATAATGCTGTAACCCCTCAAGAAAGCTAACTGCAACATACCCTGGAAAGACAACAAGTAGTTGTGCTCCTAATATGAGGAGCAGCAGTGCATAACGTGCATGGTCACTTTCAGGTGCTGCAATGCTGCCAGGAAAAAACAGTGCCCAAAATAAGAAGATGACGGACAAGAAGACGCCAACACTCAGCATAAAGAGAAGTGATGTCGAATACACTGTCACCATGTTTTCTTTATCGTTTTGGGCATTATATCGGGCAGCAAATCGGCTGATCGTCGGTTTTAAGCCGAGATCAAGCATCCCCATATATCCCAGTACAGAGCCGATAATTTCCCATATGCCATAGTCGTAATTGCCTAAGCTACGAACTACGATCGGTGTCATCACAAAGGTAATGCATAGTTTTATCAGCAAAATACCTACGTTTGACATGGAGTTTTGTATAACGCGCTTCACTTGCTTGATTCTACTTTGAGGTAAACATCCGCAAGGGCTTTTGCAGCACTATCAACGCTGTAGCGCGTGCAGGCAATATCAGCGAATGCTTCAAAACGGGTTCGTTGTTCTGGATTGAGCATCAACGATCGAATAGCGTCGGCAATCTGTTCAGCGTTTCTTGGTTCAACTTGCCATGCGGGAGTGTCTTTTAGCACTTCCCTTAGGCCGACACAGTTGGTTGCAACAATGGGAACGCCTGCGCAAAGCGCTTCCATAGCTAGAAGTCCGCACGCTTCCCAAAGCGAGGGCATGGCAATCATATCAAGCCCCTTCATTGAGCCACCCACATCATCCGTGTATGGAAGAAAGGTGAAATATTCGTTTAGGCCTTTTTCTTCAATTAATGCTCTATCTTCTCTAACAAAGCCACTTACGCTTCCAAAAGCCACTATCAAAGGTTTACTTGGCAGCGTTTTGTCTTTTGAAAGTGAAGCAATCGCGTCAATTAAATATCTGAAACCTTTTTGAGACATAAAGCGTCCCATAAAGCCAATCAGAAAACGTCCGTGGCACTGTTCATATTCGCGTTGTAAATCGATTGCAGTTGATTGCTTAAAATACTCAGTATCGATGCCGTTTAATATTGGGGTGACAGGGGCTCCTCTCATGCCCGGTAAGTATTCATATAAGTTTTCGGCACAATCTTTACTAACCGTCGTTACATGGTCCATTTGCCTGAATATACGGGTTAAGAGCCACTTTTTGGCTGGAGCATACCAGGCGTGAAATTGTCCTGGTTGGAACACGTCATGCACGGTGAGAATATGTTTCTTTTTTGCCAGCGTTACTGGAATAACTGTAGCAACAGAAGATGTAAACCCGTGAGAATGTACGAGGTCAAAATCCTTTTCCGCCATGACTGCTCTTGTGGCTTTTGCTATGCCTTTTAAGCTTGCTTCAGCGGCCTTTAAGGTAAATCTCGAGCTCGACAGGTATTCACCAAAATAGCGTGAAAAATCAAGGTCAGGAGCCACAATCGTAAACTCGTAATCATTAAAGTAGGGAGTTTGATAAACGTAACGAAGGTAATTACGGATCCCACTGATTGGCCAACGGACTATCAACAGCACAGATTTTTTCATAGCGTTCCTTTTGCCTTATCTTCCTGCTCAAGGTCGATAGAAGTCGCCTTACGCTCAATTAATAATGTAGTAACAGCACATAGGCCGCCAAATAAGTACCAATAGTAAACGGATAGGCCCCAGTAATTTATGCTGTAAACAACATACATCCAAAAACATGCCGTCATGGCTAGTACTAAGTCTTTCTCGAACGAGATTTTCTCCGCCAACTCATCAGATTCACTGCTTTTTTTAATGAGCTCTTTAATACGTTTCAGGTTCATGTATATGACATATAAAAACCGCATAAAAATGAAAAAACCTATTATTCCTATTTCAATAATAAGCTCAGCATAAAGACTATGGGAGGCTTGTGTCCTTCCAAGCTTGTGATATTTTGCCTCTGCAGTCGTACCAACGCCATGACCAAAGGCTGGATAGTTCATCGCTAATTCTAGTTCGCCCGCAATGCCTGACACTCTGCCTGAAGCAGACCCCGCCCCTCTAACATCCGCTCCGGTAAGCGACAAATAGCGATCTTTCTGTATATCACTCATCTGACTCCACCCTCCGATAGAAATACAGATGGCAACTACTATCAGTAATGGCTTCCTAGTGGAATTTTTAAAAATGAACCAAGCAACAACAAGTAAAGCTATCAAGGCGCCACGACTCATGGTTAAGACTAAAGCCCAAAGCAACATTCCTAGCAGGGAAAAATATATTAGCTTTATGAACCAGCTTTTTTTAATCATAAAATAATGAAGGAAGGGCACTAATGTAACAATGACAAAGCCTAATTCGTTGCCATTAATAACATCATAGGGTCCGCCAGCAAGTCTATTATGGGCGGTGCCGCCCATATAAGTGCTACTGCCCCAGTATCCTTCGGTAAGATTGAGGTAAAGAGGTTCTAGAACGCGAAAGGTTTGACACCCAATAAAAATAAATAGGAACCACCGAAGTCGGTTATTTGTATCAACGATTAAAAGAGTAAAGTAGAAGAAAACAATTGCCCTAATAAAATCAGGAATATTTTCTCTAAGAACGCTGCCAGGCCACTTAACAAAAGGAATTGTAATGATTATGTAGACAAATAGAATGCCTAGTATTTTCCCTGTCGGCGTTTGAAACTTTTCTTTAAGTCGGCCAAGATTAAAAACGAGAAGGAGAGAGATAATGCCAACTAATATTAAGGTTGGTCGGATTGAACTTACCCCGGGTATACGAGCTGATATTCGAATAAAGAAATCTATGGTAAAAACCATATACAAAAAAAAGCAAATAGTGGGTACTGGAGGCGAAATTATACTTTGCTGAATACGCGCAGTAAGGTTTGAGTTATTCGGAAGCATCTTTTCTAAATGGCCTTTAGCTGCTTGAAATAGCGATGCTGGGAAATACGCCGAGATAACCACTGAACCCCATATACTATCTTTTTAAAGTGGAAAGGGTTTGTCGTAGCTGCAAATCGTGGAAGGGCATATAGATCATGCAACGTGACATATTCACAATGTGCCGATACAGCGCAGCCAAATTCTGAAGCTTTAACCATTTTTATGGTTTCATTATTGAAATCTTCAGGTTGACCGTTGGGATAACAGAAATGAGGCACACATGCTCCTAACTCTACTTCCAGTCGCGCTTTACTTTGATTGATCTCTTCTAAAGCCCGCGATGGCAGTTCGCCACTTAAAGTAGGATGCATCACCGTATGGGCACCGATATCTACAATGCCAGATTCTGCCATTTCCCTTAAACCATCCCAGCTAACGGGAGCATAATTATCTGGTGCCGAGGCTGCGATGTGGTATGCATTTAAATCTGCCGCTTCACGTAGCCATGCCAACTTAGTACTTAGATTTAGCGGCATCAGGTAACTATTAAGTATCTTCCTAGTACTTTTCCGATCTTTAGTTTGCGCGATATTCTTTGTTATCTTTTGAGGGGTGTGCTGCGGCCAGTGTGCGGTCTCAATATCGATATTCTTCAATAGGTCGGTGAGCATATCTGGCCATAACCAAGTCTTCCCATCGACAAAGCCGGTGGTTACAAAGAAACTGACGGGAATACCTAGCGCCTTGAATTCTGGATATGCGTACTGATAAAAGTCGTCATAACCATCGTCAACGGTTAGCACTATTGCGTGCTCAGGAAGAGGGGCTCCACCGTTTAGCGACTGAACAAGCTGACCTAACGAAACAACGTTAAAATCGCGTTTTAAAATGCTCAATTGCTGGCGTAGTGTTACTAAATCAACAAAGCCGTGTTTTGGTGTATCACTAAAGCGATGATACATCAAAATACGCGGCTGTCTTTTAGTCAATAGGCGGGCTAATTGGTATCCACCTAATTCTGCAGTGAATCGGACAATTCTGGATTTGCTACGTTTTAGTTGCCCCAGCATTATTGCAACGTCCCTTTTAGCAGCTGATGATAGAGGTCTTCATAGGATTCTAACATCTTATGCATAGAAAACCTTTCTGATACGCTTTGGCGTGCTGAATCGCTCATACGTTGGCGAAGGGCGGTATCATTTAGAAGGCGTTCAATATGTTCAGCTAAAGCATCTACATCACCAACTTCATATAAATAGCCATTCACACCATGACTGACAATTTCCGGATTGCCACCAGTATTACTACACACAACGGGCTTCGCAAATTGAAGGTATTCAATAATTGCATTTGAAAAGCCTTCTGATTCACTGCATAGCAACGCAATATCAAAGCGATTGATATAGTGTTGTGGACATTCTTGCCCACCAACGCAGTGTAATCTGCGTGAGACTCCTAATTTTTCTGCTTGTATTAGTAGCGAGGAGGGATCCCCTGCTCCAACAATGACTAGCTGTAAATCGGGTATGGAAGGTGTCAGTTTGGCTAATGCTAAAACCGCATCATGCATACGCTTGATGGGCCGAATATTAGCCACAATACCTAGAACAGGACCCTTTGGGATATTGACATCTACCATAGAGCTTTGGCTAAAGGAATATCCGTTATAGATCACTCGAACCTTCGTTGACGAAACGTGCTCTTTAATGGCGGTTATGTCACCAACTGCCTTACTGTTCACAGCGACAGCATCGATAAATCGGCTGTTAAATCGCAATATTTTTAATAAGTTATTACTATACCAAAATCCCATGTCTCTGCGAGAAATGACTACTTTACAGCCCGATAAACTCAAAAATAGTGGCGAAATAACCGAGACATCGTTAAAAAATGTTTGGGCTATTTGGAACCTTCCATTTTTCAGCTTATAACTAAGTTTGAGTAGCTTTAGGACTGTTATCGGAGATGCCATTTTGGAGATATTCAAAATCTCAATGGTGACCCCTAGCTCTCCGCTGGCAAGGTAGCTACTATTACGCAAAGAAAAAACGGTGATCTTGTGCCCCCGATTTTTCATACCTTGCACTAATTGAATAAACTGTCCTTCTGTCCCTGCGTTTGGGTTGCCCAGCGTATCTATTAAATACGCAATATTGAGCTGATCCATTATTAAATTCTTCCCTAAGTTATTAGTTCCTTGCGGCAGAGGACGCGAACAGATCTCGCAGGATCTAAATATCCTGCTGTTAAAAGGTGACCAATAGCGGAAAGAAACTGACCATTTCTCTTTCGGCACTGATAAAGACGAAAATGAAGAACAGCTTTCCGGCTTCGAATAATGTTAGAGGGATAATTGAAGCGCCTAATTGCTTTATCTAAAATATAGAAACCATTTTGCCAGCGAATATGAGCGCGCGTACTGCTAATCGATTCAGGATGGCGGCGATATGCAAAAAGAGGAGTGTTTATATATGCTAATTTAGTCGTTTCGGCAATACGAATGGCCATGTCGTGATCTTGAGCTGCACGTAATGATTCATCAAATTCACCCACTTTTCTTATTACCTCACTCCTCACCAAAGAGTTGGTAGGTACGAAGAAATAACAATCTTTAAGCACTCTTCCGGGATCGCTACACTCTCTATGGTCTTCGTTATATATCGGGTAAAGGTGATTTCTGTTTGGATCGACAGCTGTTCCGTTAGCGTACACTAAGCCAATATCATTATGCTGTTGCAAATAGGCCACTTGAATTTCTAGCTTTTCTGGGAGCCAATAGTCATCACTATCGAGAATAGCGATAAACTCACCCTTTGCATGTTTCAATCCTAAGTTAATCGCAGCCGATTGACCTTTATTGGCTCGCCCTGGATGTTCAAGAATACTTATTCTTTCATCATCAAAAGACTCCAAAATGTTGCGCGTATTGTCAGTACTTCCATCGTCAACAACAATTAGTTCAAAATTTTGAAATGTTTGATACAGTACAGAGTTAATTGTTTCTTCAATGTATGCCTCCCTATTGTATGCGGGAATGATTACTGAAACCGAAACTGCCACGGACAACTCCTTGTGAAACAACGATAGCGCTGCCAAAAATCATAATAATTATATTAAACAAGCTAGTTTATAACGACTGGGCTGGGCTTAGCCTTACAATCGAGACAAAGTCGCATCCCTTTAGGATTAGGTCTATTTTCTTTATCAAAGACGTATAAATATAATGACCCTGTAACTTTTTCAAAGCTCCCCAGATCAAGATTGAATGTCACGGATTTGTCAGACCAAGTTTGAGGAAATTGTATTTCAGTATGTGTAACATCATTCCAATCTGGTGCATCACCTACCATAATTCGCTGTGGCGTGTAATCAAAATATATCTCACTTATCTCTGTCTTCTGATACGTTTGGACCTTACCATCAAATCCTATTAAACCAATATTTGGGCGAAGGTATGGGTGGTTTTGCGTGTTGTCTTCGATGCCGTCGACATAACTCGGGTCGGGAATGGAAATGTTTTCTTTATCAACCGTAACGTCATGAATTAGCCTCTTATCGATCCAGCCAAATGCCGTTGTATGATCAATGAATGAGTCTTCTTGGGCTCTAGTAACATTTAGATTAAGGTGATCTAAATCCAGGTAATATTCCATATGAACCCAGCGACCAACAGCACCGTCATAGTTAGGCTCAGAATTTTTAGTTAAGCCAGCTAATACTGAATTAGTCCATGACCATCTCATGTACTTTCCGCTTGTATGGTCCCAGATTCTGATGAATTTATTGGCCCCAGGGTTTTCATCACGCGCACTTAGTATTGCAGTGGCGCCACTGTTGTTTCCTGTAATTGTAGAGCCTAAATCTTTGCTGTAATAAGCATCATCAATTTCGATATGAGCAATTTCACTTCCATCTTCCTCAGATGTTATATATACAATTCTTCCAGACTTTCCATTTGACAATCGAAGCTCTTCGCCCACTAGATCTTCACCGTTTAATTCAAAATCACCCTGCCTATCCTCTAAAACATATCGATAATAATTGTGCGGATGCACTAGAATTTTCATCCACCATGACAAATAGAATTTATTTTCTAGGACGACAGTTTTAGAAGGGTCTTCCGGATCTTCTTGCACGTAGTGTTTGGTATTTTCCTCGCTAGTGACTGAAGGCCAACCTAAGTACGACTTCGGTCCAAGCATATAATAATGCGCATTTAGGTATGGTGTTCGATGTTCTCTTTCTTTTGTAATGATAGGAGGCACTGCGCCCATGCTGTAATTACTTGCTTTTGTCCAGATAGTATTTGGGTCTTCGTCCCGTCGAAGAATTGGCTGCCCTTCTTCAAAGTTACGTTGGTGTTCATTGATCACACCGTTTTCCCAAGCAACGTCTGCTCTATCGTAAAGCTTTGGTGCGGCCTGCTCTTTCTCTCCAAAGCCAGAGCCCGTGACTGTGATCAGACTTCCTTGCTGGAGCTGGGGATCAGACGCGTCGGCGCTTTTGACTTCAGGCTCGGCGCTCGCCAGAGAACTCAAGCCAAGGAATGTAAGCCCAACATATGTAACAACTAGTCGTCTTATCGTTTTCGTGACAGCAAATTTCATCGTTCCTCTCCAGGCTACATTGCTAAGTCGAAGTTTAGCAAATGGACACAAAGTCGCCATTAACACTTTCCGTTCATCAGTATCATCGTCTAGATTCAGTGTATAAGCTTTGGGTTTGGCAATTAAACAGAGTGCCCACATTATGTGTGAATTGCTTATAGTTTTCTTGATGCCATGTTAGTCCTTTTTGTGCCATTTCTCTAACTTCGTTTTCTTTCATTTCCGTTGTTTTTTCAATGGCATCCTCTAGTGCTCTTGTGTCTACCGCGAACAGGTCTGACAAGCCCTGCTGCCCTACTTTATCGGCTTTGACTAAAACTGAAAAATCTCGCTTTGCAATCTCGTTCATTGGAGGTGCATCGGTGACTATGGGCACACAACCCATTGCAATACCTTCCGACATAGTTAAACCATAGCCTTCAACCATTGTTGGATGAATATGAAAGGGGTGGGCAGCCATCAGAGCAGCAAATTCTTCCTCGGTTAAGAACTTCGTTATAATCTCTACGTTAGCCGGAATGGCTATATCAGGCAGGCGGTGGCTACCAATCAAGACTGTGAGGGGAGGCCAATCAGGGTGCTTTGACCATAGATTTATCAATGTTTTTGTGCCTCGATTAGCACTGTTTCCGCCACGGTGTAAATAACGAATAGGATTTTGATTTAGAGGAAGTAGTGAGGTTCGTGATGGACCTCCAGAAGTGAAACCTAAATAGCTTGTTTTGCATTTTATTTTTTTAAAAATTCCTTCGGCGTACCTGCTTTTTGTTAGGACTTCATCAACTAAGCTTATTAGCGGTACTGAGCTTTTTGAAAACCATTCTTGATTGGGTATCAAAAAGTTTTTCTTTGCACGCATAGCTAAAAGTGGATTTATGCGTTGTATATGTACCATGATGGTATATTTTTCTTTTAAAAAAAAAGCTAATACCTTACATATGAAAGCAATAGTGAAAAAATAAAATTTACGTAATCGCCATGGTAAATAGTTTTGTATATTAGAGTTCTTCTTGTAGAAAATGATTGAATCAATACCTAAATCTTTTAATACGTTTTTTAAGATTAGTGCATCTTTTTGAATGCCGTAGCCGGTATCATCTACACATATGGCAACTGATTCTTTCATCCACGATTTCCTTTCCCTGATATCATTAGTTTCCGCCTAATGACATTACCTTTTATCCAGGTTTTTAGTGCTCGACAACCGTCATTGTTCACATGAACAAGATAAGATTTATATTAGATCTTATCTTGCCCCTTTCTTAAACAATACAACTTCGACGGTTTGAATAAAGATGAAGATATCCAATAGAAAACTGCGATGTTTGACGTAGTAGAGGTCATATTTAAGCTTTTCAAGTGCATCTTCTTCGCTGGCTCCGTAGGGGTAGCACAATTGTGCCCACCCTGTCAGACCAGGTTTGACCGAGTGTCGCTCAGAATAATACGGCAGCTTCTCTGCCAATTTGTCTACGAATTCAGGACGCTCTGGACGTGGGCCAACAAAGCCCATTTCTCCCTTCAGTACGTTTATGAGTTGAGGTAACTCATCTAATCGATACTTGCGAATAATTTCTCCAACTTTGGTCACGCGGTCATCGTCTTTCTTTGCCCATTGAGCACCGTTAGTTTCAGCATCGGAACGCATACTTCTAAACTTAATGATATTGAAAGGGTGCCCACCTAACCCTATGCGCTCTTGGCGATACAGTATGCTGCCGCCGCGGCGACCATCCTCTAGCCAGATAGCTAACGCAGTTCCTATCATCAGAGGCCAACAGAAGAACACTAACAGTAGTGCCAGGCTAGTATTAAGGATCCAGTCTAATTGAGAGCGTAGGTTGTCTGCGGGTTTGAAACCGTTGGAATAGATCATCCAGGAAGGATAAATAAGGTTGACGGCTATTTGGCCTGTTTCTCGTTCTATAAAACTCAAAATATCAGTGATTTCTACGCCACGAAGCTTGCACTCAAACAATTCTCTCACTGGAAGTTGCTGTCTGCGCTCATCACAGGCAACGATTATTTCGTCGATATTATGCTTTGCAATATACTCAACTAAAGGAGTTTTAGAATCGACATAAAGTTGGTCAGATATTTCGTTTTCTTTATCTCCCTGCATCGGGATATAGCCACAGACAAAGAAGTTCCTTCGGTCTACCTTCCGACGCATCCGCTTTTCAATTATTGACGCACGCTGGCCGGCGCCAAGTACCAAAATTCTGCGGCGGAATGCTCCTAGTCCAGGGATTTTCGGACTTAACATGCGAAATAGGCCCAACAGGCCTATAGCTAACAAGGTGGCGCTAAGGAACCTCGAGGGACTTGGGGTGAGCGCAGGAAAAACAGTGCTAAGCGCGGCAAGTAGGCCAAACGTGAGAATCATCGCCAAACCGATACGCCTGAGCACCCCGCGAGAATGCTCGCGAAGTCTAGGGTTATAGAGCCCCATAGCGAAGAGTGACAACATTCCAATAACAGCGAATGTTATAAACTCTGCAGCCGACGCATTGCCAATGGTGGCAGAGTTTTGTGAGTGAAGAGTAACTAACCAAGGCTCTGCGAGCACGCAGAGGTGGAGGGCCACTAATAACAGAAAGCTCTCTACTACGACCAAAACGAACACGCCATGGCCACCGCTTTTTAAATCGGGCGTCATCTATTTACATCCAATGTAGATTTTGTTTCCACGCGAACAATATAGTTTATAGCGTTTATGAGGTAGACACCAATCAGTGTCAGTATCTTGTCATCTTCCATACTGCAAAAATGTGTTATCAACATGAAAAATATGCAAAAAAAATATTATAACGACTTGTTGTTGCGTATGATTTTGCCACATTCAATGTGTCAAAATGTTGTATTACACGTTAATATAAAGTCGATCGCTACGGCAAGCTTGTCACCAGAGAAAGCCATTCTGTGTTAAATCAAATTGTTATAAGGATGTTAGTAGTATGGGAGTAGTAAAGAAGGATGTTAAAGTTGCAATTATTGGCCTGGGGTATGTAGGTTTACCTTTGGCCGTTGCGTTTAGTCGCTATTATCCGACTTTAGGTTTTGATGTGAGTAGCACTCGTGTTGCGCAACTCGATAACGGCGTGGATGTGACCCAAGAGGTTTCGTCTGCTGACCTGAAATCCTCTACGAATCTTACTTTTAGCTCATCGGTGCAAGACTTAGCTTCTGCGAATTTCTATATTGTCTGTGTACCTACTCCTGTGAATACTCATAAGCACCCCGATATGAGCTTACTTGCTTCAGCTTCCAGTATGGTCGGAAGTGTAGTCAAACCAGATGACATTGTTGTGTATGAGTCGACCGTCTATCCCGGTGCTACCGAAGAGATCTGTGTGCCGATCCTAGAACAAACCTCGGGCCTCACGTTCAACACTGATTTCTATGTTGGGTATTCGCCAGAGCGGATTAACCCTGGTGATAAAGAGCATGGTGTCACTGATATTTTGAAGGTCACCTCAGGTTCAACGCCCGAAGCGGCAGAATTTATCGACTCAGTCTATAGTCAAGTGATTACAGCTGGGACACATTTAGCGCCCTCTATTAAGGTGGCGGAGGCAGCCAAAGTTATTGAGAACACCCAGCGTGATATCAATATTGCCTTGATGAATGAGTTGGCTCAGATCTTTAAACGGGTTGGCATCGATACTCAGGATGTGCTGGCCGCCGCCGCGACAAAATGGAATTTTCTGCCATTTAAGCCTGGATTAGTGGGTGGGCACTGTATTGGCGTAGATCCTTATTACCTGACGCATAAAGCTCAGGAGTTAGGTTATCACCCAGAAGTTATTTTGGCGGGACGACGTATCAATGATGGTATGGGTGCCTATGTTGCGAAAGAAGTGATGTCGCTGATGGCTGGCAAAGGCATTGAAATTGTGTCCGCCAAGGTGTTAGTGATGGGCTTTACTTTTAAAGAGAATTGTCCTGACATTAGGAATACTCGGGTGATAGATGTCGTTAACAAGCTGCTTAACTTCAACATGGAAGTTGACGTTTATGACCCTTGGGCAGATGCTGATGAAATAGCCAAAGAGTACGGTATCTCAGCGATAACCGCACCAGATTCGAATCGTTACGATGCCGTTATTTTAGCGGTGGGGCATAGAGAGTTTATGGCTATGTCGGCCGAGCAGATAGAAGCACTGGGGAAATCTCAATGCGTTATTTACGATGTTAAGTCAGCATTGCCACAGGGGCTTGCTGATGGACGTCTATGAAACAGAGTAAGGAGACTTTGAGATGCTAAAAAGAAGTTTGTGGTTACTGATCGTTTTAGGCTTAACTCAGTTCGGTTGCAGTAGTTCCAACGATAACCAGGTGCTGTCTCACGCAACAGTCCAACCCTCGATGACAACGGATCCTAGTGACTATCAGTATCTGATTGGCGCGGGTGATTCACTGTCGATCTTTGTTTGGGGCAACCCAGATATTTCGGGGCCTGTCACCGTGCGCCCTGATGGCAAAATCACCACCTCTTTGGCTGAAGATTTAGATGCTGCAGGAAAAACCCCGTTCGCATTAGCCCGAGAAATTGAAAAGTCGTTGAAAACTTTTATTCGTGAGCCGCGTGTCACTGTTTCTGTCGGTGGCTTTGTTGGCCCATTTAGCGAGCAGATCCGTGTGATCGGCGAAGCTGCTAACCCACGTGCAATTAACTATCGCAAGCATATGACTCTGCTTGATGTGATGATAGAGGTGGGTGGCCTAACAACCTACGCCGCAGGTAACCGTGCCACCTTGGTTCGTGTGCAGGGAGGGACTCAGCAGACCTTCTCTGTTCATTTAGATGACTTGGTGCGTGATGGCGATATTTCGGCTAATGCTGATGTATTGCCAGGTGATGTGATCATCATTCCCGAAGCTTGGTTTTAGTCAACATAATTAGGTAGGAATGCAGTAATGCAGGATGCATTAGAACTGATTCAAGAGAAGTTGTTTGCTGTGTGGCAAAGAAAGCTGTTTGCTTTGCTGCTGGTTTGGCCAATCTGTATTGGTGGCTGGATATATGTTAGCAACATGCCGGATGTTTATGACGCGCGTGCGCGTATCTACGTTGATACTGAGACTGTTTTGAAGCCTTTATTAGAAGGGTTAACGGTGGAAGCAGACGTTGATACGCAGGTACGTTTGATGTTCAAGAATATTCTGAGTCGTTCCAATTTGGAAAAAGTGGCCCGATTGTCAGACATGGATCTACTGGCGAACGACGAAGATGAGTTCGATGAGTTAATCGCTCAGCTTCAGCGGGATATTAAAACCATCAAGTTGGATAAGAAGCAGAATCTTTACACCTTGATTTATCGAAATCAGGACCCGCGAATGGCTAAGTCGGTGGTCGAGTCGACGATCAATGTTTTTATGGAAGATATTCTCGGCGAAACTCGGATTGAGTCGCAACAGGCGCAGCAATTTCTCGATAAACAGTTGGCAGAGTATGAGCGCCGTTTGGTTGAAGAAGATAGAAAGCTTGCTGATTTTAAACGTCAAAACTCAGGGCTGCTACCCGGTGAGTCGGGTGGCTACTATAACCGTTTAGAGGCCGAAAAACGTGATCTGCAAGATGCAACGTTAGCTTTACGTCAGAAAGAGAGTCAGCTGGCTAATGCAAAACAGACTTTGCATGACTACGAAGCGCAAATGCGTGCGGGTTCTGGCGCCGGTCAAGCGTTTAGCTCGAAGTACGATCAGCGTATTGAATCATTGCAGCAACGGTTAGACGACCTTTCACTGCGTTATACCGAACAGCACCCTGATATTATCGAAACCACCCGTTTGCTTGAGCAGCTTGAAAGGCAGCGTAACGAAGAGTTGCAGAATTCAGCGATGGTTCCATCGGCACAAAGCAGTGGTGATATGGGGTATTACCAGCAACTACAGCTACTGGTGACCACTCTGGAGTCTGAAGCTGTATCGATGCGGATCCAGGTCAGTACATACGACGCGCGAGTGAAAGATCTAGAGCAACTGGTTTACAAAGTTCCAGAAGTTGAAGCCAATTTGCTGGCATTGCGACGTGGCTACGAAATTACTCGCCAAAAGTATGAAGAGTTATTAAGTCGTAAAGAGACCGCTGCATTAGGGCAGCGAGCCGGCGAACAAGCGGATGCGCTTAAATTTAGAGTGATCGATCAGGCCAAAGTATCACCGAAACCGGTAGGTCCGAAGCGGGCATTACTTTATACCATGGTACTCGCCGCTGGTTTTATAATAGCGATTGGCGTACCCATCGTGTTGGGTGAGCTTAACCCAAGAGTATACAGCGCGAGCAGTATAGTAGAGCTGACAGGTATTCCCTTGTTAGGCCAGGTGTCAGACCTTGAGCCTTCGGCACAGTCTCTTTCCGGGCGTTTGCAGGTGGCCAGTGTGGGCTTGAGTGCAGTGATACTGTTATTTATTTATGGCGCAATTATGTTTACCCAAATAGCTTCACAATCTCCGGTGGCATCGAGATTAAAACAGATGGCAGAGGGGGTGCTGTAATGGGGATCATCGAGCGAGCGCTTGAAAAGAAAGCGCAGCAGCAAAACAAATCTGTTTCTGGTGAGCAACCCGTTAATGAAGGTGTTGCCATCGATCCATTGCTGCAAAAACAGCAAAGCCCAGCAGATCAAGCGTTGCCGACTATCTCCTCAGAAGATCAGCAGCCAGTTGCCGAAACTGACAGAGAGCTTGAGCAGCAAGCGGTACAGATTGATATGGATCGCTTACGCGATAAAGGCATGTTAGTGCCTGATCTCGAGCGAAACAGGATCAAAGAGGAGTATCGAGTTATTAAGCGTCGCTTGCTAAATACGGCGTTTAATGTCGCAGGCCCTTTGGCTGATAATGCTAATTTGGTGATGGTCACCAGCGCTAATCCATCTGAAGGCAAAAGCTTTAATGCGATCAATTTGGCGATGAGTATTGCCCATGAGCAAGACCGCACCGTTTTGTTGGTAGATGCTGATGTGGTCAAGCCTTCATTAACCAAAGAGTTAGGTATAGAGCCTCGTCCTGGATTAGTTGATTATCTGTTAGGCAAGGTCGAAGATATTGGTGATGTTATCTGTAATACCAATATCCCGCGCTTGAAAATTATCCAAGCAGGACAGAGCCACCACCTGACGAGTGAGTTGCTCGCGAGTGACAAAATGAGAGCCTTAGTATCAGAGTTGGGTGCTCGTTATCCTGATCGTTTGGTCTTGTTTGATTCTCCTCCTTTACTAGGGGTTACCGAGGCACATGCGATGGCGCAGTTAGCTGGACAAACTGTCTTGGTCGTTTCACAAGGTCGCACTTTGAAGAAAGATGTGCAGGCATGCGTCCCCCTACTGAATCCAGATAGTGCTGTTGGCTTATTAATGAATAGAGCCAAACCCAAGGATAAAAAGTATTATGCCTATGGATATTACAACGGCTAACTGGCCGCTATGCTTACTGTTGACGGCCAGCTCTCTGTCACTCAATGCCGCCGAGTGGCAGGCAGTGCCGAAGATCTATGTTGAAGAGATGTACAGCAGTAACATTGAGCGACAACGCTCAGATGAAACAGAAAGTTTTGTTACTGAAGTCAGTCCGGGTTTTGCGCTACAGGGATTGGGTGCTAATTTCACCGCAGCATTAAACTACGCGCTTACGGGGATCTATTACACCGACGATAGTGATGCTAAAACCTCTTACCATAAAGCTAATGGTAACGTGGCATATTCCCCTTGGCGTCCAGTGACTCTCTATTCTACGGCAAGCTATGATCAAGCGATAACTAACTTGGATCGTGGTTTGTCTGACGATATTGTCTCTAGGCAGGGTAATGTCTCTGATCGACAGCAGTTTGTCGTAGGAACTCGATATTCCAATCAGCATGCAGGTTGGATGGTTGTTGATAGTGATGTTAGCTATCGCTGGGTTAAGGCCGATGATACCGGACCTAATAATTTTGAGAGTACAGAGGGTCACAATATTAGCCTTGATGTGACTCAGGGGGACCGCTGGGATCGGATTTTCTGGGTGGGACAGTATGATGAGATGCGAGAATCTTCCGACAGTGAACCATCGTTGCATACCCGATTTGGAAAAGCGCAGCTGGGGTATTTTGTTTGGCAACACCTCGGCATATATGCCCGCTATAGTTATGACGATAACCAATATTCTAGTGTTGCCGATAATGATCAGACGTTAAAAAGTTATGGGGGTGGTATCCGCTTTTCTACTGGTCCGAAACTTGTTGTCGACCTTGGTTATAACAGTGTGATTGATGGCGATGAACCGGATTATTGGAATGCCAGTGTCAACTGGAATCCGACGCAACTTACCTCATTCTATGCCGATTATGATCGTAGATTCTACGGCGAAAGCTACGCCTTAAGCTTATCCCATGGTACGAAAAAACTGCAAAATTCCATCCAATATACAGAGTCTGTAACGACGTTCAGCCAGTCAGACAACGGCAGTATCGATGCTGATTTATGGTGCCCGCTTGGTGGCGGGGGCAGTTTAAATGATTGTTCTTTTGCACAGCCTAATCAACCGCCTCCCCCAGGACAGGAAGTTGTTAGCGAGTCTTTACCCTATAGCTCGGTAAACAATCAGCCCTATTTAAATAAAATGTGGGTGTGGACAACAGCATTACGCCTGCAAAAAAATACGCTGTTGTTTAATACGTACTACTCTAAGCGAGAATTCGGAGGTCAAGAGCCTGCGCGTTCAGATGAGAAAACTGGCGGTGCAAGTTTAGCCCTTGATACCCGGTTAAACGAACGCTCTAGTTTGGATAATCGGATTGTCTACCGCCGCTTTGAGCGGGAGGCCGAGTCTGGTGACGACACCGAATGGTCTATACGTAGCGCTTACGTTCGTCGGCTTTGGCCGAGTACGTCGGCAAATGTCGCTGCGGAGTACAACACGCGTGATAGCTATAATGGTGGTACTGATTATGACGAAGTTCGCTTACTGGTGGGCATTCGAAGCCAATTTTAGGTGATTAGATGTACGAACATTTTTATGGCTTCAGCGAGAAACCGTTTCAGCTAACCCCGGATCCAAGGTTTTTCTTTGCCAGTGACAGTCATCAACGTGCGATGTCATATCTTCGCTACGGCTTGTCGCAGGGCGAAGGTTTCATTGTTGTTACTGGGCCAATCGGTACTGGGAAATCGACGCTTGTCCGTAATCTTCTGTCTGAGCTAAGTGATAACCGAGTTGTTGCAGCGCAGCTGGTTTCTACTAATCTAGCGCCGGGAGATCTCTTACAACTCGTTGCAGATGCCTTTGGTATTCAGGGAGATTTTCCGACTAAAGCGGGGTTGCTGAAAGCGATTGAGCAGTTCCTTTCCGGAATATATCGGCGGGGACAGCGTGCCTTGCTGGTGGTGGATGAGGCTCAGAATCTGCCTGCTGAGACGGTTGAAGAGTTGCGTATGTTGTCCAATTTCCAACGCAACAATAAGCCGCTATTTCAATCGTTCTTGTTAGGGCAAGAGGAGCTTAAGCAAACGATAGAATCGCCGGGAATGGAACAATTTAGGCAGCGAGTGATAGCTAGTTGTCACTTGGAGGCTCTATCGGAATCGGAGCTGGTTGACTACATAGAACATCGCCTTAGCCGAGTCGGTTGGCAGGGGTGTCCCAAAATTTCTGAACAGGCCATGTTGGCAATCCATGAGGCGACGGCGGGCATTCCGCGTCGTGTGAACTTGTTCTGTGACCGGCTGCTGTTATTTGGCTATCTCGAAGAGTTGGCCGATTTTGATTTGGAAACAGTGCAAGCCGTGGCAAAGGATCTTTATCAAGAGCCTGCCGCGAAGAAGGAGTTAAGCGAACCCGTAGCCGATCAGCCTATGGCTGCCGCTTCTTCTGCTAATAACCCGGTCGCTGGAATTGCGGCTTCACCTTATGTAACGGCGCGGGATGTAGACAAGGTGGCGAATATTGCCACGGTGGCACATTATCTTGACCAGCAATTGGTGGAGAAAGTGGCATTGCTGCGGCAATTAGATGAGCAAATTGCTGCTAAGCGAGAGCAATTGGAGCTGCTGAATGCCAGTGCAGAGGTACCCTCTTCACCACCAGAAGAGGAAAACGTGACAGTGCTTAAACCCGCCGGTGAAATGTCTGAAGTGAGTACCGATTAACTCAGTTATTTTCGGCTTTTTGTCTGGCTAGCAGAGCACGCTTTGCCGGAGCCGCCACCGCCTGGTGTGTGGATAATCAAAGTGTCCCCTTGATTCACTTGTAGCTGGCAGCATCCTGGCAGGCTGCGATGATTGCCACTGTTAGTGATGAGTTCGTTGCGTCCAATAGCCCCCTCTTCACCGCCATTTAGCCCTTTGGGCGCCACTCGCCTGTGGTTGCCAAGCAGTGAGAGAGTCATTGGCTGCAGAAAGCAGAGCTTACGGGTGGCACCATTCCCGCCGCGATAGATACCGTTGCCGCCGGAGTTTTGTCTAATTGAAAACGCTTCAAGACGGACAGGGTAACGGGACTCGAGTATTTCAGGATCCGTCAATCGCGAGTTTGTCATATGGCTGTGTATGGCATCTGTGCCGGAGAATGACAGCCCGGCTCCGGAACCACCACATAAAGTCTCATAGTATTGAAACTCACTATTGCCAAAGGTGAGGTTATTCATCGTGCCCTGGCTTTCCGCCTGTACGCCGAGTGCCCCCAAAATAGCATCAGTGATACATTGAGATGTTTCGACGTTACCGGCCACTACTGCGGCGGGCCAGCGAGGTGACAACACTGAGCGTTCAGGAAGGATAATTTTAAGCGGCTTAAGGCAGCCGACATTGAGCGGAATAGGTGCGTCGACTAATGAGCGAAAAACGTAGAGCACCACCGCTTTTGTGATGGCGGTTGGTGCGTTGAAATTACCTGGCTGCTGTTCGCTGCTACCGCTGAAATCTAAAACGGCTTGCCCCAATTTTTGATCAACCGTGATCGCCACTGAGATAACTGCGCCATTGTCCATTTCCACTTGGTAAGTGCCATTGCGCAGTTTGCCTATAGCCTTTCTTACACACTGCTCGGCATAGTTCTGCACATGCCTCATATAGGCTGCCACCGCAGGTTCACCAAAGTGGTTTAGTGTTCGGGTCAGCTCCATAATTCCGCGCTGATTTGCGGCCAGTTGTGCCTTGAGATCCGCGAGGTTTTGCAGTGGGGTTCGCGCAGGGTATTTTCCTTGCGATAGTGCTGTTAAGAGGGCATCACTTGCCAGCACACCTTGACTGACCAACTTGAAGTTTTCAAATAGGATCCCCTCTTGCTCAATATGAGAGCTTTCGGCTGGCATTGATCCTGGAGTGGTACCGCCGATGTCAGCATGGTGGCCACGACTGGCGACGAAGAATTGGATCTTGTCGCCCCGCTGATTAAACAGCGGCGTGACCACTGTGATATCGGGGAGATGGGTGCCACCGTGGTAGGGGCTGTTAAGCATGATGCTATCACCTGGCTTAAGTCGCCCATGATTCTGCGCAATGACACTGCGAACGCTTTCACTCATCGAGCCTAGGTGTACCGGCATGTGCGGGGCATTAGCCACCAGATCACCATGACTATCAAACACGGCACAGGAAAAATCGAGACGTTCCTTAATGTTCACCGAGCTGGCGGTTTGTTGTAGCGTTGTCCCCATCTGTTCAGCGATGTGCATGAACAGGCTGTTGAACAGTTCTAGCATGATGGGATCAGGGCTGGCGCTGGTATCGATATCCTCATTTTTAGCCAATTGCACTACCCGCTCAAGGATCAGACCATCATCATTGCTGACGCGGGCTTGCCATCCGGGCTCAATCACCACTGTAGTGGCCGGCTCCAAAATAATCGCAGGACCGGCAAGTGTGGCGCCTGAACTGAGCCCTGTTCGTTCGTAGAAGGGGGCTTGCTGCCATATGCCATCCATAAACACTGAACGCGTGGTGATAGCGCAAGGCTGGGTACGGGTCAATGCGCATGGGGAATCGTCAGCACTAGGCTGCGAGGCGTGTTGCCGGTTTGCGGCTGAGGCTTCCACTTGCACCCCGCTAATGATTAACGGCGAGTCCTGGGTGAAGCCAAATTGCTGCTGGTGTTTGTGGCGAAAGGCGGCGGTCATGCTGTCTGTATCCGCCAACTCAATTTCGATCTGGGTGTCTGACCCTTGGTAGCGTAGATTGACGCTGTTGCGACATGAGATATCTGCAGCGGCAATGTGCTGGCGCGTGAGCGCGGTAATAGCTTCTTCGACTTGGTGATGAAATAAAGCTTGCAGCGCTTCTTGATTGAAGTCGTCCAAGGGGCGTTCGATAGTTTGCTGTTGTATGTGGCTGACGCTTGCCAAACCCATCCCGTAGGCGGACAACACTCCAGATAGGCGATGCACAAAGACGGAGCGAATACCTAGTTGATCTGCGACCAAGCAAGCATGCTGAGCGCCGGCGCCACCAAAGCAGGCGAGCGTAAACTGCCCTACATCATGCCCCTGCTGCGTGGATATCTTCTTAATGGCGTTAGCCATGTGGTTTACGGCGAGCCGTAACATGCCTGACGCTATCTGTTCTGGACGGGAAGCTGAGCCCTTGGCTGCTGAGACTTGATTTGCCAAGCGTTGAAAATCGTTTTTTACCTGGTTGATATCTAGTGCTTGCTGGCCATCTTTGCCGAATAAAGCAGGAAAGAAGTCGGGTTGGATTTTTCCCAACAAGACATTGATGTCTGTAACCGTGAGGGGGCCACCATTACGATAACAGGCTGGGCCGGGATAGGCGCCCGCAGATGCCGGACCAACGGTGAGTCGTGCCCCATCGAAAGCGAGTATAGAGCCGCCACCAGCCGCAACCGTATGGATCTTCATCATAGGAGCACGCATTCGCACCCCGGCTACTTCAGTTTCGAAACTACGCTGATACTCACCATTAAACAGTGAGACATCGGTACTTGTGCCACCCATGTCAAAGCCGATGATCTGACTAAAACCGGCCTTTCTTGCGGTCTCCACCATCCCTACGACGCCGCCTGCAGGCCCTGAAAGTATCGCGTCTTTGCCCTGAAAACTGTGGGCGTCGGTCAGTCCGCCGCTACTTTGCATGAACTGCAATGGGCAGTGACCCAACGTTTTTTCGATACGATCAACATAGCGGCGAAGAATGGGAGAGAGGTATGCATCAACAACCGTTGTGTCGCCACGACCAATCAATTTTATCAGTGGACTGACCTGATGTGAGACCGAGATCTGCGTGAAGCCTACCTGTTGAGCTATTGCGGCTATCTGCTGTTCGTGATCTGGGTAGCGATAGGCGTGCATCAATGCGATGGCGACTGCTCGTATACCTTGTTGGTGAAGCGCTGTTAATTGCGCTAACACTCTTTTTGTATTGAGTGGAGAAATTAGCTCGCCATTGGCAGCGACACGTTCTTCAACTTCGACCACCTGCTGATAGAGGGCGGCTGGACGCTTTATTTGTAATGAAAACAGGTCTGCGCGGTGCTGGTAACCGATCTTGAGCGCATCAGCGAACCCTTGAGTAATGAGCAGTGCGGTCGCTTCGCCTTTACGTTCTAACAGTGCATTGGTGGCAACGGTGGTGCCCATTTTGACGGCATCAATAGCGACACCTTGCAGTTGGTGCAGCGCTGTTAAACCCAGTAGATCTAGGATCCCCTGCAGCGCAGCATCTTCATATTGGGTGGGGTTTTCTGACAGCAACTTGTGTTGGTGATTATTGCCATGGGGATCAAGGGCGACAATATCCGTGAATGTGCCGCCGCGATCGATCCAAAATTGCCAGCCGTTTGCGTGCATAAGTAATCTAACGGCTACTTGCTAAGGTTTGCTAAGGAAGTTGACCAAGTCCGCAAAGGGCATTGGTCTGGCGTAGAGGAAGCCTTGTGCTTCATCGCAACCAATCTGGCGCATATGTGCCGCTTGAGCTTCGGTTTCTACGCCTTCACACACCGTCGTTAGCTTCAACTTCTTACCTAGTGCAACGATGGTTTCGGCAATGATAGCTCCTTGAGCATCATCGACAGCAGTGACGAAGGCGCGGTCGATTTTAATCCGGTCTAATGGCAGTTGTTGCAGATAACTGAGCGAAGAAAAGCCTGTACCAAAGTCATCAATAGAGACTTTGACGCCTGCGGCTCTGAGTTTTCCAAGGGTGTCGATGACTACGGCTGGGTCATCCATCACCACACTTTCGGTGATCTCTAATTCTAGACATGCCGGCGCCATCTCTAGTTGCGCTAAGGTATTAATTACCGAATCGAGAAAACCAACGCTACGGAATTGCTGCATGGAGACGTTAACGCCAACAGTGAGTTCTTCGAATCCCTGTTCCTGCAGCTCTTTTAGTTGCCGCAGCGATTCCTCCAATACCCAAGCACCGATATCAACAATCAGGCCTGAATACTCTGCTAACGGGATAAACACAGCGGGTGAAATATAGCCGCCTTCGCCATCAGGCCAGCGCAGCAGCGCTTCCATGCCTGAGACTTTCAGATTAGCTAAGGAAAGTTGTGGCTGATACCAGACCTGTAATCGGCGTTCAGAAAAATCATGCCGCAGTGAGCGGATCATATTCAGGCGATCAGAGGTCGATGTTTCCAGAGACTGCTCATAGTAGGCATATTTCTCACTCAGATTCTTTTTCGCTAAGTTGAGTGCAATATAGACCTGCTTGAGTAGGTCAAGTCCTCGGCCAGATGCTTGTGGCTGGCAGCAAAAGCCCATGGCGGCTTTAATTGGCAGCATATGTTCGCCAGCATGGAATGGATGATTGAACACTGACAATAAGCGATCGGGTGTCACTATCTGTTCACTACCGATAATGCCAAACACATCTGAGCTGACGCGAGCGACAGTGCAGCTCTCGCCCAAGGTTTGCGATAGTCTTTCTGCCACAGCTTTGAGCAGTTGGTTGCCCGCTTCTTGTCCTAAGCCGTCGTTAATATCGGAAAATTGGTTGAGATCGACCAGCGCAACCACTTGGTCTTTACCCGCGGTGGTGATAAAGCCGTCCAAGCATTGAATAAAGCCGGCACGATTAGGCAGTCGGGTCAGCTCGTCAGTATAGGCTGCATGTTGCAGGCGCTGGAACAGGCTGACGTTTTCATATCCGACCCCAATGTTGCCGAGAAACACTTCCAAAAGGTTGCGGTCGATTTGTGCCAGCGGACGTGCGGAATCGATATAAATAGCGGCTTCGTAGTCGCTACTGGCGATAAATAATGCGGTATCGTCTTGTTCGTATTGATGGGCTTTTTCGTTTAAACAGCTTTCTACCAAATTGGCGATATGCTGGCTTGGGAGATCTTGCAGTGGCTGATTAACGAAGGGAGCAAAATCGCCAGCAGCACCTAAGACATAAATACTATTATCTGGTGTATCTTCTTCACTGCTGAATTGACCGCGCCGCGCGCACAACACACCTTCTGGCTCAACACCTAGCACCGAGGCAAGTTGGGTCAGTACGCCTTCCGCGAAGCCCTTCATTGCATGGTGTTCCATCAAATTGGCACTGGATTTGATAATCATCTCCAGGCCGCGACGACTTTGGTTGAGCATTCTTATCTGATGATAGGAACGCACAGCAGTGATAATGGAGGTGACTAAGCGATTGCGGGTGAGCTCGGTTTTGGTCTTGTAATCATTGATATCATAATCTTTGATCACTTGCTCTTCCGGTGCGTAACCCGGTTGTCCGGTACGCAGAATGATACGTACCTCATCTTGTTTTAAATCATCGCGTATATAGCGAGCAAGCTGCAGGCCGGCATCGTCATTTTCCATTACTACGTCAAGCAGCACGATAGCGATATCTTGTTCATGCTGGAGCAGTTCTTTGGCTTCATCGGCGGAATAGGCGTGCAGAAACGCAATGTCTCGGTCAAAAATGGTGAGACCATTGAGGGCGAGCTGAGTGACGGCATGTATCTCATGATCGTCATCGACGATTAGAATACGCCATTTTTCCAGTTCAGGGCCGTCTGAACCAACTAACTCTTCATCATCTGCGAAGAACAGTAGCTCATCATTATCCATTTCCTGATTATCTGCGGTCATATAGCCTGATGACACCCTTTGCACTTCAGAAGACAATCTTTTTTACGCTGATAAGTTAAGTATCAACATCTTGTACCATTTAACAATAGTCATAAGGTAAAACCTAGGCACAAATAACAATGTTCAGCGACACAAGGTTCGCAACTGTGCATTAAATCGCCCTTTGCTGGGCAGTCTAAAGCCTCAATGGCGTGTTTCTCCGTTTTTCGTCTGGTCTTTAACCATAGCGTGTTTCTTCGTTTTCATCCTCTCCGTTGCGCTAAACAAACGTAGGGATCAAACTTTATGGTTGGCTGGGGGAAGGTTGGAAACTGTTGTTCATCGAGGGGGGTAGCCTGTGGCCATAAAAAAAGCCACTTATCTCCCCTTTAGTTAGGCCCTGTCGGAGATAAGTGGCAACCTGGAGCTGGTTTCTTTAACGAAGAAATCTTTAGGCGCTTTCGGCCTCTTTATCTGGTTTGCTGGCGGTGAGAGGAGTGACTTTCTTTGCCGCCTCTTCCGCTTTGTAGACATGTTGGTAAACGTGATTTGTGGCTTCAATAAAGCCATCTACACTGCCGCAGTCAAATCGGGTGCCGCGGAATTTGTACGCCAGTACACAACCATCTTTTGCCTGTTTAAGAATGGCGTCGGTCAATTGTACCTCGCCATTTTTACCGGGGGGGGTCTCTTTAATCAGGTCAAAAATATCGGGTGTTAGTATGTAGCGACCAATAATGGCTAAGTTGGACGGTGCATCTTCGGGTGCTGGCTTCTCTACCATATCTTCAACACGGAACAAGCCATCTTTCATCTCGGTACCTTTGATGACACCGTACTTGTAGGTTTCATCCATCGGTACTTCTTCGATGGCGACAATAGAGCAACGGAACTGGCGATACAGTTTCACCATCTGGCTCAAAACGCCGTCGTCCTCGCCAAGACAGAGATCATCGGCCAATACCACCGCAAACGGTTCATTACCTACCAAGGTTTCTCCGGAAAGAATGGCATGGCCAAGCCCTTTCATGTGGTTCTGGCGGGTGTAGGAAAAATCGGTGGTTTCGATCAGCGTGCGTATATCAGTAAGAAATGCTTCCTTCGATGTACCGGCGATCTCATTTTCGAGCTCATAACTAATATCGAAATGATCAGCGATAGCGCGCTTACCTCGTCCGGTGACGAAGCCTATTTGATCCAGACCAGCGTCAACGGCTTCCTCAACACCGTATTGCACCAACGGCTTGTTCACGACGGGGAGCATCTCTTTTGGCATTGATTTGGTTACCGGTAAAAAGCGTGTGCCGTAGCCCGCCACCGGAAATAAACATTTGCGTATCATATGTGACACTCCTGAAACTAAACTTTGTGATAAAGACACAGCAAACAGGATGCCAAGTTAAAATATTTTTATGATTGGCACAGCGAATGCTATGTCTATACGGTGTTTTCACAGGGATTGAGGATATCTACCTCTGACCGCTAAAGGGTGAAGAATAGAAGCCAACTTGCACCAGGATTTGATACTAAAGGGGTAAGTTTGCACCATAATAGAGCAATCTCAGGAGGTGAACCGATGGCAGATCAGCGAACATTGGCGACGTTGTCAGAGATCTTGTCCCAACGTTTACAGCGGATCTATGGCAGTGACGATTGCTTAGCAAAGCTGATGCTTAAGATTGAGGCGCGAACGGCAGCGTACCAAAGGACGAGAAAAGGGCGATGGGATGAGTCAGATATTATTCTTATCACCTATGGCGATAGCTTATTGCAAGAGGGTAAGCGGCCGCTGCAGGTATTGAATCAATTTCTGCGTCAGCATTTAGCCGACACTTTCTCTGCCGTGCATATCTTACCGTTTTTTCCCTACAGCTCAGATGATGGTTTTTCAGTGATCGACTATCGGGCTGTGAACTATAAGCTCGGTACTTGGGACGACGTTGCTCAGATTGCGCAGTCTTTCGACTTGATGGCGGATCTGGTGTGTAACCATACCTCCCGTCAGAGCCTTTGGTTCATTGATTTCATTAATGGTGAGGGGGAAGGCAAGGAGTTTTTTGTCGAGTCGGATCCTGATGCTGATTACAGCTCGGTGATTCGGCCCAGAACCAGCCCGCTAATAGTGGATGTTTATACCCGTCAAGGGGTGAAGCATGTCTGGGCCACTTTCAGTGATGATCAGATCGATCTGAATTTTGCTAATCCAGATGTACTGATCGAGATGATCGATATCTTGCTTGAGTATATCGTCAAGGGGTCTCGTTACATTCGCCTCGATGCCGTGGCCTTTTTATGGAAAACCCTAGGCAGTAAATGTGTTCACCTACCCGAAACCCATGAAGTGGTGAAGCTGATGCGGGATATCTTCCGTTGGTTGGATCCAGGGCTGGTTCTTATCACGGAAACTAACGTGCCTCACGAAGAGAATATTAGCTATTTTGGCAGTGGCGATGAGGCACAGATGGTGTACAACTTTGCTTTGCCACCGCTGATCCTACACGGCTTGAACCGTGGTAATGCCAGCTATCTCACGCGTTGGGCGCGATCACTACCTGCTTTTCCTGCCGGTTGCTGCTTTCTAAATTTCACCGCTTCCCATGATGGTATTGGTGTCCGGGCGGTCGAAGGGATCATTCCTAAGCATGAAATAACCGATTTGATTGAATCTGTGCATCAGTTCGGTGGCTTTGTCAGTATGAAAGCTAACGGTGATGGTACAAAAAGTCCGTACGAACTGAACATCTCGTTATTTGAAGCGCTTCAGGGAACGCGGAATGGGCCAGACACTTTTCAGATCTCGCGATTCTTGTGTGCGCAAACCATTATGCTATCGCTGCAAGGGATCCCTGCCCTATATATCCATAGTTTGACTGCAACACCTAACGATTTGGAGCAGGTCGAGCTAACGGGAAGGACACGTTCAATTAACCGCCATAAATGGCAAAGTGATGAGTTAAACGGGCTGTTGTGCGATCCGGCCAGTGACCAGTCGCGGATTTTTTCAGCACTCACTGAGATCATTAAGATCCGGCGCAGTCATCATGCGTTTAGCCCCGACGCTTCTCAGGAAGCATTGGTGTTATCAGATACCTTGTTTGCCATTATCCGCTGTGATCCGCACTCCGGGGAGCAGATCCTTTGTATACATAACCTAACAGCCTACCCCCATGAGGTGCATGGCATTGAAAAAATACCGCAGCAATTCACTGCCGCGGGCTGTGATGAATTGTTAACGGGAAAAACAGTGGCGCTGCATGAATTCGAATTGGCACCGTACCAATGTGCTTGGTTGGTGCCTAGTATGGAATAGCTGAACGATTACGATTGCTTCATAAAAAAACGCCCGCAATATGCGGGCGTTCTATTTAGCACCTTGTGAGTGTTTATCGCTTAGCTGTTGTCTGCTTCTACTGCATCGTAGAGGCGGTCAAGAAAATCAGGAACAGCACTGGTGATCCGGTTCCAGCTGGGGATAAACGGTGTTGCTGATGGATTGGCGAGGAATGCTTCGCCCGCTTCAGTTATGCACTTGGCAAATAGCTCCACCGCTTCCTCTTCTGCATGGCGATCCAAGGTCAAGCCATTGATCTTGGCATCGTTGTAATAGTTTTCGATAAAGTCGAGTGCCGACCTAAAGTAGGTGGCCTTCAGGCTACGAAACGCGCCAGAATTAAACACATGCCCTTGCGTGGCCAGCTTGCGCATCATCGCTTTTGCAATATCTGTTGCCATTTTTGCCAGTCCGGCATCATGGTTGTCGATGGAGAGATCTTGATGCTTGTGATCATACACATCGGCGATATCGACTTGGCACAATCGGTTCGTATTGTAGTTACGATAGACTTCTGAGAGTACACCGATTTCCAGTCCCCAATCGCTTGGGATGCGGAGCTCGCGTAGCACATCCGCCTGCATTGAGAACTCCCCAGCGAGGGCGTAACGGAAGCTATCCAGGTACTCCAGATAGTCGTCGTAACCACAGATTTTTTTCAACGCTTTGATCAGTGGGGTAACCAACAGGCGGCAGACGCGACCATTGAGCTTGCCATCGGACCAGCGTGAGTAGTAGCCCTTACAAAATTCATAGTTGAATGATGGATTGGCCACTGGATAGATCAAACGTGCGAGCATCTCCCGCTGATAGGTGACGATATCGCAATCGTGCAGTGCTACAGCCTTACCGCGACCGGAAGCGAGTACATAGCCAAAGCAATACCAGACGTTACGTCCTTTCCCTGGCTGCTCCGGGGCTAAGCCTTTGTCGACCAGTAGCTGATCTAACGCGCGCAGCCTTGGTCCATCGTTCCATAGGATCCTATGGTGTTGTGGTAGACGGGAAAAGTACTCCTTGGCATGTTCAAACTCCTCTTTTGAGGCGCGGTCGAGACCAATAACCACTTCATTGAGGTAGGTGGCTCCTTTGAGCTCCTCGACAATATTGTCCAATGCCGGCGCTTGAAGCTCCGAATAAAGAGACGGCAATACCAGTGACATAGGGCGTTGACGAGAGAAGCTGGCCAGCTCCTGCTCTAACTCATCCAGTGGCCGCTGTGTGAGATTATGAAGTGTGGTCACCAGACCGTTCTGGTAAAAATCAGCCATGCATGAATTCCTTCTCAGGTAGTGAATTTATAATGTCTAATATCAGTGGGTACATTACTGCGTCCCAGCCTTCAGGGCCTTGCTGGGATGCAAACTTTATCTGCTTGCCCACAGGGCTTAAGCGTTGATTTTTGGCATCGGGGATAACCACGCCAATGTCAGCACGTTCAAGCATGCATAGGTCATTTTGGCTGTCACCCAAGGCGACTGTGATCTGTTTGAACTGTGCATATTTTCTTGCGAAATGGGGTTGCAACCAATCCAGTGCAGTGCTTTTGTCTACGTGCCCCATCACATGCAAGAAGCGCCCACCTTTGAGTACTTTTAAGCCAAGGGGCTTGAGTTGCAGCTTTAACTGCGTCAATGCGGCGTCACTGTCTTGCCATAACATCGGCTCACTGGCCTGTCGGCGTTTCGCCATCTGGGCATCCGCCAGAGGCAGTGAAGTACAATCTGCCACGTCGGCATCAGACATATCGGCAAAGCCGGTAAATTGATAGCCGTGCTGCTTGCGAAGTTGGTGCAGCACCTTAATGATGTTGCTGTAGTTGGGGCCTAGATTTTGGATGAAATAGCGCTGCTCACCAGCGTAAAGCTGGGTCGACAACATGCCGTCAAGCCAGACAAAATAATTTGCTGGTATACAGATGGCGCTGCCATTTTCGATGATAAATGGATGATGATTATCGAGCTGGTGGCGCAGGCTTATCACTTCCGAAAACGTTTTACTGGTATTAAGGAGCAGGGGGAAATTAGCGCTTGCCAGTAGTGCCAGAGAGCGTTGCGCAGCTGCAAAACTGTAATTGTGATGATCTAGCAGTGTGCCGTCTAGATCGCTATAGACGATCAGTTGGGCTTGGGGACTAACGATAAATCACCTCCTCATTAGCAAAGCATTTTGTTTATTTGCACCTTATCGATACCGTGGCTTTCGTTGAGGTGAAAACAGATGTCAGCCAAATCGGGTAAGGTTTTCAGTGCGTGATTAGTCAGTCGCTGATAATGCATCAGAAAACGAGCTAAGCTCTCTTCGTCCATCACGCCAGCCTGTTTTCCGGCTTTCGCCTGAAGCTGTTGTTCTTGCTGACCACGCCATTGTTTAACAGCGTTTAGGTCTGGCACTTTCAGCATTAATAGGGCGTCAATACGGGCGAATAGCGTTTGGTATGGACCAGCTAATTGCTGATTAACATAGCGCCGCCACTGGCCATCAGCATCCTCTTCACGTTCGAGGGCGTTCATTGGGATCGCCAGAGAAGCTTCGCTTTGGGCGGGGGTGCCGACACACCAACCTTCAAAAATAACCAAGTCCACCGGGCCTTCACAGGTCTGCCAAGCTTCCATGGGATCGCAATCATCAACCGCTTTGTTAAAGCTGGGTAGATAGGTCGCTTCGTTCGCCCGTAACGTACGTAAACGGTTGAGCAGTTCGAGACCTGATGCCACATCATGGGTGCCAGGCACGCCGCGGGTTGCCAATAGTGGATGCTGATTGCGAGCTAATACATGACGGCTACGCTTACTGAGGTAGAGGTCATCAACGGAGAAGCCAACGGTACGCAGATCAAAACCCTGCTCCATCACCAGCTTGAGGAAATGGCACAAGGTTGACTTACCGCTACCCTGACCACCGTTGACACCGAAAACATAGCAAAGCTTGCCTTGGAGTAGGCGTTGACGAGATATCCACTCACCTAACGGCAGATAGATTTGCGGGAGTAGCTCTCTGTAGCTATCAGGCAACTGAAGTTGCTCACACAACTCGTTAAATGGCTGTGTGAGCTTATCAAGCAACGCTTGTTTGCGTTCCTCAGTCAGAGGAGTGTCTGGCCACAATGGTGATGCTGGCATCATCTTCCTTACATTGCACCACTAAGGTGCGTCGAGATCGGCTCATGATTCATCACGTTCGATATTGGTGCGATTATCCAACTATCGAATGATTATAGTGATTGATTGCAGTTTGAGTGCCAGCTTGTTACCGGTGTGCTGATTTAGCTCACAAAAAAATCTATACAGCGTTCAGTAGCATGGTGCCGGTTTCAGTCATTCCCATTTGCACAAGATAGCTGATTGCGACGATACCTGCTGCCAAATACCATTTAGCATCAAGCACCAAGGTAAACAGCAACGCTGACGCCCCCAAAATCGCCCCAGCAGAGGACCACTCTGGCAGTGCGATCAGGCTAACTAACTCTGTCATGCTGCAACACACACCTGCGGCGACGATACAAGGAAAAACCGTGCGGCGGCCAGCTTGGAGTAGATTTGCAGTGAGAAATATAGGGATAAAATAGAGGCATCCAATGATGGTTGCTTCCAATACTGCACCCATAACAGCATCTCCTTAAATCATTCTTTAAACGTGCATCCGTGTTAGATGACCGACCACTTTAAGGAAATTAGCGTCAACGCCAAGTTGCTCATTCGACGGGTGTGAAGCGCGCCACTGTTTTATTTTGATGGCTGACTTTTTCTGTGAACATGGCAAGCGGTCTCACCCATAACTGCTGTTCTCCGTAAAGCGGTCGGTAGAGCACCATCCACTCTTCGGTTTCACTGTGACGGGCGAGATCGATTACCTGATACTCGCCACCTTTAAAGTGGCGATACCGTCCGGGGCGGAGTTCTGGAGTGTTGTTCAACGAGGGTTATTCTATGTCGAGAGGCTCGGCAGATAACAGCACGCCTGTGGTGTCGGCGTAAAGGTGATCTTCCGGTAGAAAAGTCACACCGCCAAAATTGACTGCTACGTCAACTTCACCAATGCTCTCGCCGTCTGCGCCAACAGGAATAGACGCCAGCGCCTGTACGCCTAGCTCAAATTCACCGACGGCATCGACATCGCGAATACAGCCATAAACTACCAAGCCTTCCCAGCCATTATCGGTCGCCGTTTCGGCAATCTCTGCATCCACTAGCGCTCGGCGTAATGAGCCGCCGCCATCGATTAACAGCACGCGTCCGCTACCATCTTCCTGCACCGCGTCGCGGATTAAGCCGTTGTCTTCAAAACATTTAATGGTGGTGACCTGACCACCGAAGGAGCTGCGTCCTCCGTAGGATGCAAACATGGGTTCTACCACATCGACGGAATCGAGATAGATATCGCACAGTTCCGAGGTGTTGTATTCCATAACTGTCTCCTTGATTGATAACGGCTTTTTAGCTCGAGGCTTGCTTAACGACAAAGAGTATAAGCGCCTTTCTAGTGCAAAGCGATCTCCGTGTTGCAATGCTCGCTAACTATTTGATTTAACGCAGCTGCTGTTTCACTCGCAGGGCTGCGCTAATGTCGCTGTTTGTGGCGGTAAATTCACCGTCGTCGGTAAAGTCCCGGCAAGGAGGCTGTTGGGATAGCTGTCGATAATCTGCCAGCAGCTATCGGTCAGTGTCAGTTCAACGGGCTGCGAGCTGTAGTTCAGTAATACTAGACGTACGTCATCATCAAGTGTTCGGGTAAACGCAAAGATCCGTTTATCGGTGACTTCAACCGCTTGGTAGTCGCCGCTCTGCAAGGCTGGCTGCAGATTACGTAACTGGATCCAGTGACGGTAGTGCTTGAGTAATGAGCTCGGTTGTTCAAGCGCGGCAGCAACGTTATGCGTCGCGACATTATTAGCGACGGCTCGAAATGGTGTGCCGGTGGTGAAGCCTGCACTGTTGGCGTCATCAGTCCAACTCATCGGGGTTCGTAATCTGTGGTCGGGATCCGGATCGGTGATGTCGAGGCTATGACCTATCCCTATCTCTTCACCGTAGTAGATAAAAGGTGTGCCAGGCAGGGTCAGCAGCGTTGCTGCAGCCATGCGATAGCTACCCTCGTCGCCCTTTAGTTGCTCCATGATTCGGCCGCCAGCGAATGAATCGTGGTTGGCTAACAGCGTGGCCAGTTGCGCCATCGGTGCATTCTCTAGTCGATCCTTCATGCGTTGCTTGGTTTTGCCAAATTTAGCACTGGCAAGAATGGCGCCTTGTAGACCGAAATAGAACGCACTACCACAAGATTCTGCGGTGGGCATGGGGCCATCCGGATTTTCGCAAACCATATAGCGATTGGGATATTCCATCACGATCGGACGGATGCTATCGGCGAGGAAGCGGTGATTGTCTGGCTGATTGAGCATGGCGCTGCTGCCGTTTTCGAACAGCGTGCCGACGGCGTCGAAGCGGAACCCATCGACCCCTAAATTAAGCCAGTAACGTAAGTTGTTTTGGTGGAAGCTGACTACCTCGGGATGACGCAGATTAAAATCGGGCATTTGATCCCAAAAAATACCGTAATAGAAACCGTCAGTTCCGGCATGCCAGGTTTCGTTGCCCCCCCAGTTCGGCCAGTGTTGAAAATCGTCACGCCAAATATACCAATCACGTTTACCCGCTAGATGTTTATCTGAATCGAGGAATAGTGGATTCTGTGCAGCGCTATGATTAATTAGGTAATCAATGATCACCCCGATGCCTCGGCGGTGGGCCTCGTTTAGGAAGTGCTTGAAGTCGTCCAAACTGCCGTAATCGGGTTCAACTTTGCGATAGTCTGTTACTGCATAGCCATGATCGCGATCCTGACTTTGCATCATTGGCATCAACCAGATCCCTTTTATTCCGAGATCTTGCAGGTAATCGAGGCGTGAGGTCAGGCCATTAAAGTCGCCAATACCATCACCATCATTGTCCTGATAGCCCCGAATGTAGATCTCCATAAACACCGCGTGTTTCTGCCAATCGGCAGGCAGTCCGCTATCGTTTAACTCAACGGCTATCGGGCTCAGATCAAGGGCATCACTTAAGCCTGGGGTGTCTGGATCTGCCGGTGCCTGCTGGCAAGCGGTTAGGCTGAGCGCCAATAACGCTGAGCATCCAAATGAGGAGAGTGAAGTGATGTTTTTCATGCTGCAGCGATCCTGTCGTGAATTGAGTTGAGCATGCGCTTTACCGTTGTTGGCGGCAACGAAGTTACCGCCTGAGTATGAATCAACGCACAAAATAAGTTTCAGAAAAACGACTCGATGCCGGAGCCATCGATTAGTGCCAGCCCTCGTCAATTGGTTGAAATATAGCCTTCTTGTTTCTGTCATGTTGTTGTCATTGATTCACCTTAGCTTGGCACCTAACTTAGTTGGAGGTGCCTCATGAACATATTGAGTCTGAAGCAACTTGATGAGCAGTTATTTCTTCGCCTTTCTGGCGCTAATCGTTGGCCTGGTCTGGTCACTGCCTGTCGTTACTTATCGAGAACCGGTGATGGTTATTGGTATCCGCTTGTCGGGCTGATGGCTTGGTGCTTATTCCCTGAGCGCGGTACCGCCTTTCTGATCGCCACCTTGACCGCTTTTCTTATTGAGCGACCGATCTATTGGCTGTTGAAAAATGGCTTTAAACGTAATCGTCCTGCCCAAGCCAATCTCGGTATCGCTGCCGTGGTAACCCCTTCCGATAAGTTTAGTTTGCCCTCTGGCCATACGGCCGCGGCGTTTGTGATGGCGACCATGTTGAGTACATTTTTCGCAGAGATTCAGTGGCTGGCCTATGGCTGGGCGTGCTTGGTGGGTTACTCCCGCGTGATGCTAAGAGTGCACTTCCCGGCGGATGTCGTCTGTGGCGCACTGCTGGGTATAACGGTCGCAACAGCGGTTATTTCACTGGTGTAGTACAGCCTGTAAGTGCCGGGCGCCGCTGGTTGGATAGAGAGATTTTGATTTCCCCTAGGGAGCCTGATGTTGAGAAGTCGTAGATGAAGATACTGTATGGGGTACAGGGCACGGGTAATGGTCATATGACCCGTGCGCGGGTTATGGCAAAGGCGTTAGCTGAAGCGGGAATTGCAACCGATTACTTGGTCAGTGGCCGGCCGTTAGATCAGCTATTTGATATGCAGCCGTTTGGTGACTTTTTTTGGCGCCAAGGACTGACTTTTGCCGTTTCTGCGGGCTCGATTAATCTATGGCAAACGCTTAAACAGGCCAGCTTGCGGCAATTATGGCGAGATATTCGTTCGCTTGATTTGAGTGCCTACGACCTTGTTATTACCGATTTTGAGCCTGTCACTGCGTGGGCGGCAAAACTACAAGGGGTACCCAGTCTTGCCTTAAGCCACCAAGCATCGTTTCGTTATGATGTGCCTAAGCGTGGTTATAACTTGGCTGCACGCATATTAATGAGCGGTTTTGCCCCCGCCTCTGAGCATATAGGGTTGCACTGGCACCATTTTGACCAGACCATTTTGCCCCCAATCATCGATATTGAGCATCGCAGCTTACCGGCGTTGAAAAATAAGGTGGTTGTTTATCTGCCGTTTGAAGCGTTAACCAAGATTGAAACCATGCTGTTGTCTCAGCCCAATACGAATTTTTATTGTTATCACCCGGCGATCTCAAGTGCGAAGTTACAGCAACATATTCAGTGGTTACCCCTGAGCAAGCAAAGCTTTGCCAACGATCTTGCCGATGCGGAAGGGGTGATATGTAACAGTGGTTTCGAACTACCATCGGAAGCGCTTTTTCTCGGTAAAAAATTGCTGGTAAAGCCGTTAGTGGGGCAGTTTGAGCAGGAATCAAACGCCGCGACATTAGCGAAACTGCAATTGGCTCAGGTGATGGATACCTTGTCAGCGTCATCGTTGAACGAATTCTTGGCTACCCCAGCGAAGATGCCTCTGTCATACCCTTGTGTCGCGGCAGCGTTGGCGGGTTGGTTGGCTCAGCAGCGTTCCGAGCCGTTAGAGAAGGTCGCTGAACGGTTGTGGGCGAAAGTGAGCATATAATTTCAGGCGACAAAAAAACTCAATGGCTTTGATCCGGTTGCTTGTCACCGCTGGAGCATCAGCGTAGCTTGTGCCAAGCTATTCATTTTACTCTTTAAGACAAGCATATGAATCATACCCAACAGGCATTGCGAGTATTTGAACTGGAAGCCAATGCCATTTCCGATCTAAAGCAACAACTGGATGCGAGTTTTGACCTAGCGATAGACACTATCCTTGCCAGTCAAGGTAAGTTGGTCGTCACTGGCATGGGAAAATCGGGCCTGATAGGGAAGAAGATCGCAGCCACACTGGCCAGTACAGGGACTCCCAGCTTCTTTTTGCACCCAGCGGAGGCTTGGCATGGCGACCTCGGAATGGTCGGTAAAGACGATATTTTATTGGCGATCTCCAACTCTGGAGAGAGTGAAGAGCTGATCGGCTTGATCCCGTTTATGCAAGCGAATAAGAACACCCTGATTGCGATGACGGGTAACCTTGATTCCACCTTGGCGCGCAACGCGGATTTTCATCTGTCGATTGCAGTAGCAGAGGAAGCGTGTCCGCTGCGTTTGGCGCCAACCTCTTCAACGACAGCTACGGCGGCGATGGGAGATGCGGTAGCCATGGCCTTAATGGTCGCCAGAGATTTTCAACCATCTGACTTCGCGCGTTTTCATCCCGGGGGCAGTTTGGGGCGTCGCTTATTGACTCGAGTGCGAGATGTGATGCGTGGCGAGCAACTGCCAATATTGGCGCCTACTGCCTCCACCAAAGAGGTTATTCAGGTGGCGACAGAGGGGCGTTTGGGTGTCGCGATCGTGATGGATGGCGACGAGTTACGAGGGATCATCACTGATGGTGATATTCGTCGGGCGATAGAAAAATATGAAGACAGTTTTTTGCGTCAAACAGCAGCCGATGTGATGACCGTGGGGCCAAGGGTAATATCGCCATCCGCTAGGCTGCAGGAGGCCGCCGATACTATGCATGAGTTAAATATTACCGTGTTGTTGGTGGTTGAAAATGAGCGCCTTGAAGGCGTTTTACAGCTGTATCAATGCGAACTATGAGTTAAATGTCGGCACCCTGTTTTCTTAAATGGCGGCGTGCCAGCCATAGCAATAGCCGTTGTAAAGGGTGCTTATAGCCACCCGGCCGCCAGCTGCTAGCCAGACGGTTGCAGTAGGCATCGTACTGAAAGCTCCAAGGCGCAGGCTTGACTGCGCCGCGTCTCAGTAGCAATTTCAGCGCTTGAGTCGCAGCTACGCCTGCACACATTTCGCAGCCCATGATGGTCGACGGCCCCTTTTTATTCGCCAAATCAATCTTCTCTGGTAGCACCAAGTAATCCCGATGCGCAGCTTTTGGTGCTAAACCAACATAGAAGCGCAGGTATTGCTCGAGCATCGATTGATCATTAAGGCCGAAGTAATCATCAAAAGGCATACTGTCTGGCAGAAAGCTTAATAATGCCGCGCCCATGCCTAGTGGCGCGGCCGTGACAGCCGGAATGCCGAGCTCTCGGCATCTGGCAAAAACCAGTCGGCGCACGGGTAACACGAAGAAGTCCAGGCCATCCATATAGAGATCGATGTCGGCAAGAAAGGGCTCCAGGTTATCTTTGTTCACCCCCTGTTCGAACAGACGGATCTCCACCTCAGGGTTTATCTGCCTCGCCATGTCGGCAAGGGTTGCCGCTTTCTGTTGCTGCAAGGTATCTAACCTGGCTCCTGCCTGACGATTGAAATTGGCTTGTTCAAACTGGTCGAGGTCGGCGATATGAAAATGCTGACAGCCCAGCCGCACCAAGGTAAGTAGATGTGCTCCGCCGACGCCGCCCATCCCGGCAATGGCGATGCGGCTGTGTCGCAGGCGCTGCTGTTCATCGTTCGTCAGCCAGCCAATATTGCGGGAAAACGCTTCAGCGTAGTTAAATTCGCTCATTGCATTGTCGGACAAAATGGGATCAGTGTGAGCTGCTGGTCTAATTGCGCTTTGATCAGATCGTAGAGTTCTTGGATATCGTCTGATAGATAGCGGGTGAGTTTGGCTTTCGGCAGCATATAAAGCGCACGGGTACCGTGGTATTCCATCGCCTCACCAGATTGTTCAAAAGGCAGGCCAAAGCGCATTAGGTGCCTCTGCAGACGTGGCTCCATCATCACAAATACATGCTGATGATGGCATATATCCACCATGGCGATGGCGGCCAAGTAGAGGCCGATGGCGATGTTGGGAAAGTTTCGCCGCTCCTCTTCGGTAAATGCCCGTGCTGTGGAGCTCTCACCGAGGACAAACGGCTTACCCTTTTCATCTTGCCGACGGCGGAAGGTGTCAGGCACAGCCAGTCTGGATATTTCGCCGAATGTGCCCCGCTCCAAACTTTCCGGATCGATCACACTGCGCCAACAACTTTGCAGGCAATGCTGCTCAAAGGGTAGCGGTTGATTGGCAGCATGGGCCGGGGGAATAACTAGGCGGATAGTTCCTGCATACTGGCCGCTGGTTTTATGCTCCAGTAGGCAAACGTGAGCATAGGGATCACAGCTATCTGTCTCTATTTCATCTTGATTGGGGGCTTCCCAGCCCAGTTCCTGCGCATAGACCTGATGGCGGATGCGATAGGCAAAATTTTTCAGCGCCGGGTTCTTCGCATAACGGATGCCAAAGTAACGATCAAAATTTTCTGCCAATGAAGGTGCAGCCATAGTGAGAGCCTTGTAACGAGAGCTATCTCTTATTTATAGACATAACTCATCGATCCTGTGACTAAAGCTGCTGATCTTTAAAGAGAGATGAGGCATGACCAAGATTTTCTGCCTAGACTTTGGCTTATCTTTCTTTGTCGGCTAAACCATTAACCAATGGTGCCGATAGAATTGATCAGCCCCTGGTATAGATGGAGTTTGTTGAGCGATGTTGATAAGCCAAAAGCTAAAATTGAATACGGTGATAAGCCTTGTCGCACTTGTTGTGTTGGCTGTCGCTAGCGCGTTGGGGATGAGCAGTGTTGGAGACTTACATCGGGCATCACTGGAAACGGAAAAGCTTAACAGCTCTATGTTGATGTTACGGCGCCATGAAAAAGACTTTCTGGCACGTAAGCTGGACAAATATGAAGGCAAATTTACTGAAGAGGTCGCTACTTTTCAGCAGACGTTGGCTTTGTTGCAGACCCGTTTGGACAATGAAACCATCGTCGAAGAGGAAAACCGCTTGAAAGCGGTGATCGACCAATATCATCAACTATTCAAGCAGCTGATCGCCGAACAGCGGGTTATTGGTTTGGATCATAAGTCTGGACTAAATGGTGCTCTGCGAAGCGCGGTGCATGATGTTGAGAAGCTGTTGTACGCTCAAAAGAATTATCAGTTGGCGGCCGGTATGTTGCAGCTACGCCGCAATGAAAAAGATTTTATGTTGCGCAGTGATGCTAAATATCTGGATAAATTTAGTAAAAATATGCAGTCACTGTTGAACGATGTCAAAGGCAGTAAATTGGCCTCTGGCACGAAATCCCAATTAACAGCGCTGTTAGGTAATTATCAAAGCCAATTTGAGCTGTTTGCTGCTGGTGCGCAGAAAATAGGGCTGGATCAAAACAGTGGCATAAGAGGTGAGTTGCGTGCAGTGATCCATCAAAGTGAAGAGCTGCTTGCCGCTGTCGAACTGCATATTGACGAAGAAATTACCACTAAAGAAGCCAGTATCAATACCATATTAACTATTTTCGCGGTGGTGGTGATCATCTTACTGTTGGTACTGAACATTCAGATCTCTCGTGCCATTAATCGTCCCGTTCAGGCGTTACGCGTAATGACGCGACGGGTCGCTGAAACAAACGACTTAACGTTGCGAGTGGAAGTGAATGAAGACAATGAACTGGGGCAGGTTAGCGAGAACTTCAATCATATGATGGATAACTTCCGCGCTTTGATCGTCGAGGTCACGGATGCGGTTAATTCGCTTAATAGTGCCACTGAAGAACTGTCGTCCAACTCAGAACATACGCTTGATGGTATGCAAAGCCAGCTGTCTGAAACTGACATGGTGGCTACCGCAGCGACCGAGATGGGAGCCACCATTGAGGAGATTGCCAAGAACACTGAAATGGCCGCCAATAATGCCGAAGAGACTAACCGTAATGCTGAAGCGGGTAAGTCGGAAGTGGACATGACGGTGGATCGCATCCGTAGTTTGTCAGAGCGTTTGGTGCAAAGCTCCGAAGTGGTTTCACAGTTAGAGAATGACAGCGTGACTATCGGTTCAGTGCTTGATGTGATCCGTGGTATCGCAGAACAAACCAATTTATTGGCGTTGAATGCCGCGATTGAAGCCGCTCGTGCCGGTGAACAGGGACGTGGTTTTGCGGTTGTTGCAGATGAAGTGCGCAATTTGGCCATGCGTACCCAGGAGTCGACCCAAGAGATCGCTAATATCATTGATAACCTGCAGGCTCGTACCGTTGATATCGTGCAATTGATGACGACGTGTCGAGAAGAGGGGATGGGCAGTGCAGAGCAGGCGGCAGCCGCTGGTGATCTGTTGAGTCAGATCACTTCTGATGTGACTCATATTATGGATATGAGTACGCAGATAGCGACAGCAATTGAAGAGCAGAGCCATGTGGCGGCGGAAGTGAACCGCAATGTGACCAACATTCGTGATATTGCTGCTCAATCAGCGGAAGCCAGTGAACACAACGCAAAAGCAACCGGACAGGTGGCAGAGCAGGCTGCTCATTTAAGCTCGGCTATTTCTGAGTTCAAAGTCTAAAAAATGCGCTGAAAGCCCCGTGATGCGGGGAATTTTCGTGATCTTTTTTCCAATATCAGGTAAATAAATACAATGCGGCTTGCTTCCAAGCCGCTTTTGCTTCATTAATTCCCAGAGAGTTGGCGAAAACGTCAGATTACTAATAACAACGAGGATACTTTCCAATGAACAAAACCGAGCTGATCGACAAGATTGCCGAAGGCGCAGATCTGAGCAAAGCTAAAGCAAAAGATGCACTGGATGTGCTGCTGGCATCAGTGACGCAAAGCCTGAAAGAAGGCGACCCAGTACAGCTGGTAGGCTTCGGCACATTTAAGATCTCTCACCGTGCTGCGCGCACTGGTCGTAACCCTCAGACGGGTGCAGAGATCCAGATCGCTGCGGCTAACGTTCCTGCATTCACTGCTGGTAAAGCACTGAAAGACAGCGTAAACGGCTAATTCCCCTTGCGGGAAATAAAAAAGGCAGCGTTCGCTGCCTTTTTTAATGCCTGAGTTCCGGCTGGTTGAAGGGTGTTGTTTAGTCTGAAAACTTCACTTGCACCGGTATTAGCGGCTCTCTACTGCCTTTCTGCGCAGCTAAGCGTTGCAGATAATCTTGCCAGATTTTGCTTTGATCCCGCCCGAGAATATACAGCAGTTGCCAGGGGTAGATGCCGGTATCATGGCCATCGTCAAATATCAGTTTGACGGCGTAGTTGCCTACCCTTTCAATTGCCTTGATATTGACCTCGCGCTTATGGCTGACTAAGACCGGTTTACCATGACCGTGAACTTCAGCAGAGGGGCTGGAGACGCGCAGCAACTCACAGGGAATGGCATAGGCTTCCCCGTCATCAAAACGCACTGTCAGGAGCCGTTCAGCGCGATTTAGCGTAATGCCTGTGAGTTGCGGTCCGGCCATTAGAGGATGAAGCGACTTAAATCTTCATCTTCGACCAGTGCATCCAGATGGTCGGTGACATATTGGCCATCGATCAGTAGTGACTCGCCTTGTTTATCGGAGGCGTCAAAAGAGACCTCCTCCATTAAGCGTTCCATCACGGTATGCAGACGTCGGGCACCGATGTTTTCTGTTGTTTCGTTGACCTGCCAGGCGGCGTCGGCGATCTTTTTGATGCCATCGTCAGTGAACTCAACTGATACACCTTCGGTAGCCATCAGTGCTCGATATTGCTCTGTCAGTGATGCTTTGGGCTCAGTTAAGATGCGTACAAAATCGTCGCTGCTAAGTGCACCTAGCTCAACACGGATCGGTAGGCGCCCCTGCAGTTCTGGGATCAGATCTGATGGCTTAGCCATCTGGAATGCGCCGGAGGCAACAAACAGGATATGGTCAGTCTTCACCATGCCATGCTTGGTATTGACCGTGCAGCCTTCCACCAATGGCAGGAGATCACGCTGTACGCCTTCTCGGCTGACATCGGGGCCTGATGTGTCGGCACGTTTGCAGACCTTGTCGATCTCATCAATGAACACGATGCCATGCTGTTCTACTGATTCCAGCGCTTTTTCTTTAAGCTCTTCAGGGTTAATCAGCTTGGCTGCTTCCTCTTCGGTCGCCAATTTTAGTGCTTCTGATACTTTTAGTTTACGTGATTTACCTTCGGTGCCGCGTCCAGCGATATTTTGAAACATCCCTTGTAGCTGGTTGGTCATCTCTTCCATGCCGGGTGGTGCCATGATCTCTACGCCGACTTGTGGCTGTGCGATCTCAATCTCGATCTCTTTATCGTTGAGTTGACCTTCCCGTAACTTTTTCCGAAACACCTGACGGGTATTGCTATCTGAGGTTGCTTCTGGCTCACCAAACTGGTTGCGTGGTGGTGGCAGCAAGGCATCCAAAATGCGCTCTTCTGCCAACTCTTCTGCCCGGTACTTGAAGCGTTCGGTCTCCTGCTCGCGCACCATCTTCATTGCCATGTCGGTGAGGTCACGGATAATGCTATCAACCTCTTTACCTACATAACCCACCTCGGTGAATTTGGTGGCTTCGATCTTAATAAATGGGGCATTAGCCAATTTAGCTAAACGACGGGCGATCTCGGTTTTGCCGACACCGGTCGGGCCGATCATCAGGATATTTTTGGGCGTGACTTCCTGGCGTAACTCTGGCTCCAACTGCATCCGGCGCCAGCGATTACGCAGGGCAATGGCGACGGCGCGTTTAGCGTCGTCCTGACCGATAATATGCCGGTCTAATTCGTGGACAATTTCTCTCGGGGTCATTTGGGACATGTTCTGATCCTGTCTGCAACGCGGGTACTTGCTTATGCGTTGTTACTGTCAATTTCTTCGATGGTATGGAAGCTGTTGGTAAAGACGCAGATGTCGCCTGCAATCGTCAGGGCTTTTTCTGCGATCTCTTTTGCTTCCAGCTCGGTATTTTCCAACAGAGCTAATGCGGCGGCTTGGGCGAATGGTCCACCAGAGCCGATGGCGATCAGATCATGTTCTGGCTGCACGACATCACCATTACCGGTAATGATCAGTGAGCTCTCATGATCTGCAACGGCTAACAGCGCTTCTAAGCGGCGTAGCGCTCGATCGGAGCGCCAGTCTTTGGCGAGCTCTACGGCGGCTTTTTGCAGGTGGCCTTGATGCATCTCTAGCTTGGCTTCAAAGCGTTCGAACAGAGTAAATGCGTCGGCGGTACCGCCAGCGAAGCCACCGATCACACGATTGTTATACAGGCGACGCACTTTACGGGCGTTACCTTTCATCACGGTATTACCGAGGGAAACCTGACCGTCACCGGCGATGACGACTTTGCCATTACGGCGAACTGAAACAATAGTGGTCACAAATCTTTCCTTTGGTTTAGGTGGCTGGAAGCAGCCACCTTTCACACATAGAAAAGGATGTGGGGACGCAAGCTCAGGAACTCAACCCTGCCATTTCCAGATCTTGCAGGTCTTGATACCGCTACGGGCGAGGATATGGCGATCTTTTTCGGCGCTACGTTTCTGCTCGTAGGGGCCGAGCACCACCTTGTACCAGGTGCCACTTTTGCCTTCCGCCCTTCGTACCATTGCTTCTTTGCCCTGAAAGGCAATTTTTGCCTTCATCGATTCCGCTTGTGCTGAACTACGGAACGAAGCGCACTGCATCTGATAGGGCCCTTGGCTGGGCTCTGGCGGTGGTACATCAACCACCACCTCTTTGTTTTCCAGCTCTTCGATGTACTGCCAATCCTCCGCTGGCGGCGGTGGCAGTGGCGTTTCCTTCAGCTGGCTTTGCGGACGTGTGGTGACCTTGGGTTTGGTGGTTTCTGCCACCGGTGCGGGTTGCGTTTCCGCTGTCCCATTGAGCTGCATCAGCAGGTAGCCAAACGCACCTACCAGCGCCACGGCGATCACCATGGCGAAATAGGGTGGTTTCTTTACCGGCGCCGGAGCCTTTTTAGCGCTGCGCCCCGTTGATTTGGTTGCAGCGCGGCGGGGCTTTGGCTTACTGCGGTGGGCGTAATCCCTTGGCACGGTTTACATCTTCTCCAGTGTCTTAATTCCCAGCGTGTCTAAGCCTAACTTAAGTGTTTTGGCTGTGGCAGCGCACAATTGTAAGCGACTTTGTTTCACGTCGGCAGCGACATCATCTTTGTTTACCGGACAAGCTTCGTAGAACGTCATGAAGTTGCCTGCCAGTTCGAACAGGTAGCCGCATAACAGATGTGGTGTGCCTTTTGTCGCGACGCTTTGAATGATGTCATTAAACTGCACCAGCTTTTGCGCCAGGTTCTCTTCCGCAGCTTGCGCTAGAGAGACTTCACCGCTGAGCTGGGTCGGGTCGACTCCAGCTTTCCGGAAAATTGACTGAATACGCGTATATGCGTACTGCAGATAAGGCGCAGTATTGCCTTCAAACGCCAGCATGTTGTCCCAATCAAAGATGTAATCAGTGGTACGATTCTTTGACAGATCAGCATATTTCACCGCGCCAATACCCACTGCGTCGGCAATACTTGCCAGTTCATCTGCGGCCAAGTCCGGGTTTTTACTGCGTACCAGATCGATGGCGCGTTGCTGTGCTTCGTCCAGAAGATCAGAAAGCTTAACTGTGCCACCTGAGCGGGTTTTAAATGGCTTACCATCTTTGCCCAGCATCATGCCGAAAGCGTGGTGCTCTAGGCTCATCTCGGCGGGGATATAGCCGGCTTTGCGGACGATAGTCCAAGCTTGCTGCAGATGCATTGCTTGTCGCGAATCGATGAAGTAGAGCACGCGATCAGCATGTAACTGTTCATGACGATACTTGGCGCAAGCGATATCTGTGGTGGTGTAAAGGTAGCCGCCATCGCGCTTTTGAATGATCACCCCCATCGGGTCACCATCTTTGTTCTTATACTCGTCGAGGAACACCACGACGGCACCGTCATCCTCAACCGCCAGCCCTTTGGCTTTTAGATCATCAACGATCTCTTTCAGCATCGGGTTGTACAGGCTTTCGCCCATGGTGTGGCTGCTGTTGAGTGAGACATTCAAACGGTCGTAATTTTTTTGGTTTTGCTCGAGGGTGATGTCCACCAGTTTCTGCCACATCTCACGGCACCAAGCGTCACCGCTTTGCAGTTTGACCACGTAATTACGGGCTTTCTCGGCAAACACTTCATCAGCGTCATAACGCTGCTTGGACTCACGGTAGAACTTCTCCAGATCACTGAGTTCCGAGTTGACGGCGTCGGGCTGCTCGCTCTGCAATGATTCCAGGTGGGTGATTAACATGCCGAACTGGGTGCCCCAGTCGCCAATATGGTTGGCGCGGATCACCTTGTGTCCAAGAAACTCCAATGTCCGCACCAACGCGTCACCAATAATGGTCGAGCGGATATGGCCGACATGCATCTCTTTCGCGACATTGGGGGCAGAGTAATCCACCACAATTGTCTGTGGTGAGTCGACTGTGGCGACGTTCGCCCGCGGGTCAGCAACAATTTCAGTGATCTGCTTGCCAAGGAAACCACTATCGAGGAAGAAATTGATAAAGCCCGGGCCGGCGATCTCCACTTTGGCAACCCGCTCAGAGGCGGGCAGCTTGGCAATTATTTGTTCTGCTAATTGCCGAGGATTCATCTTGGCAGGCTTTGCCAGCATCATTGCTAAGTTGGTTGCCAGATCGCCGTGGCTTTTATCGCGGGCACGGTCAACCTGGATCCTGGGAGTGACCTCTGCAGGGATGACCTGTTCAGACTTAAGGATTTCAACGGTTTGCGATAGCAACTGTTCGATATGGGCTTTCATTCTGGACCTGTTGACTGAGACTGGTAGCGAGCAAAGAGGGCATTGTAATGGTTTGTATGGGTGACAGACAAACCGCATCTGATCTTCTCGACGTATAATGTCGATTATCTTTGCAAAAAACCATGATATTGCGGCACTACGGGGAAATAAATTCAATGCGCATGGCGTTTGTTGATTTGGAAACTACTGGCGGTGTTGCCACCCGTGATCGGATTATCGAAGTGGCCATTGTGGTGACGGAAGATGGTCAGGAGGTTGAGCGCTGGTCTAGCCTGGTCGATCCTGAGCAGCCATTGTCCCCGTTTATCGTTCGCTATACCGGCATTAGTGACCAGATGCTGCGGGATGCACCGCTGTTTGCCACCGTGGCAGATAAAGTCGCGGAGCTGACTGATGACGCGCTGTTTGTTGCCCACAATTCCAGATTTGATTATGGCTTTCTGAAAAATGAATTTCGCCGCTTAAAGCGGCCTTGGCAAGCTACCGCACTGTGTACGGTTAAATTGTCCCGAGCCCTCTATCCACAACACAACAAGCACAATCTGGATATTATTATCCAGCGCCATCAGTTGCCGCAGGTGACTCGCCATCGGGCGATGGGCGATGTCGATGCCATGTTGGCTTTTTATCGTCATGCGCAGAGCGAACTTGGCTGTGACAAAGTGGCGCAGCAGGTGGCTATTCTTACCCAAAGACCAAGCCTACCACCGGGGTTAGCGCCGGATCTGTTTGACCAACTGCCTGCCGCCCCGGGTGTCTATCGCTTTTTTGATGATGACGGGGCACTTATCTACGTTGGTAAGAGCGTTAATCTCTACCAGCGGGTGAGTAGCCATTTCAGCGGCCATCACAGCACCAGTAAAGGACACCAGATGACAGATCGGGTGCGGCATATCGAATGGACACAAACGGCGGGCGAGTTAACGGCGCTACTGCAGGAGCTGCACGAAATAAAACAACATCGCCCCTTTTTTAATCGACAGCTAAAGCCGGTTAAAAAAGTGGTCAGTCTGCAATTACAGAGTGATGAACGTGGTTACCACAGGATCGTCTTCACCGAGCAGATAGACCCACTCTGCTTAGCTGACTACTTCGGCACTTTTCGCAGTAAAAATCAGGCGAATAAAGCGCTGACCGGACTTGCCACATCCCATCGTCTCTGTTTGCGGCTGCTGCAGCTAGAAGCTGGAGACGGTGCCTGTTTTGGCTATCAACTGGGCGAGTGCCAAGGCCCCTGTTGCGGCCAAGAGTCCGCCGAGTTGTGGAACCTGCGCCTGGGCTTGGCATTAAACAGCATGAAACTGACTCAATGGCCGTGGCAGCAGCCGATGGTGCTGATTGAGGAAGACAGCTTCAGTGATCTGCGTAGCTTTCATCTGATTGATCATTGGGTGTTACTGCAAAGCTGTGATTCAGCAGAAGCGTTGCAACCCACTGATCTGCAGGCGTGCTTGGATGCTGGCAGTACTGAATTTGAACTGGACCGATATAAGTTACTTAGCAGTTATCTGTTGGGCGGCGGTAAGCGGCTTACCGTGCAACCGCTAGATGAATTTGTCCGCTCCCGTGACGGATAGGACTGCTTACCGAGACTCGTTAGATTAAAACATTCTTTGCGTATGCCGATCAGATCGCTGTTTCCTACCGTATAAGCAACAAGTAATAGTGGTAGATGATGCCTAATCAACGGCATCCAGATGAGGCGTTATGACTGTCGTTAAAGACACTCTCCCGCTCTTTCCCCTTAGTGCGCATGTGTTGCCTGGCGGAAAGATGCAGTTGCGGATATTTGAGTCCCGTTACATTCGGCTGGTAAAAGAGGCATGCCAGAGTGATGTTGGTTTTGGTGTCTGCATGTTGAAGAAACGCAGCGCAAATAGCCTAGTGAATATGTTGCCGATCGGTACTCGGGTGCAGGTGGTTGATTTTGAACAAACTGCTGATGGGCTGCTGGGGATCACAGTGGAGGGGGTTGAACGCTTTCGCTTGGAGCGGGTGTTTATGGAAGATGACGGTTTAAAACGTGGTGAAGTCACCTGCTTGCCTAATTGGCGTCCTTGCGAACTGCCGAACGCCTCCCAACATCTCTTTGATGGCCTATGTGAGCTTTATCGACGCTATGATCATTTGGCGGAACTCTATCCTCAACCAATGGCTAACGATGCCAGTTGGATCTGCCAGCGCTGGCTGGAACTATTGCCGTTATCCGCAGAAGATAAATTGTTATTGGTGGAACAGAGTGACTGTCAGTCAGCGTTAAAGTTTCTCACCGATACGGTGCAACTAAAAACTGCTTAACCCTTTATCCTGTCTGGCTTGGCGCTATTACACCCTTCACATCAACGAGTTAAAACGCTTCGTAAACTGCATATTTTTTGATCTTATTTTAATTTGCCGCCGTAACCATTCTCACCTCGGCGTGAGGATGGAGAAAAATATAATGAAACTTACTAAATCTGTATTAGCCCTACTTATTTCGTCAGCATTGATTTCCGGCTGTAGTGATGACGATGATGACGAAGAAATTATTGTTCCAGATGGAGAAGCATTTGTTCGAGTCGTACATGCCTCTCCAGACGCCCCTAACGTAAACGTATATGTGGATGATGCTCAGGTGTTGGCAGATGTCAGCTACCAGCAGGCTTCCGCATTCTTAGCTTTACCAGAAGGCACTTACGACATTCGTGTTGAAGCAATTGTCCCTGGCGGCAATGTCGATGTATTTCAAGGTGATGTCAGCGTTGACGCGTTGCTGCAATACAACATCGTCGCAGTGGGTTACGCGGCGGGTCTGCTAGAGCCGACAGCGCTTGATAGCACCACCTTCCAACCAGTGATTGTGCCCAGAGACGGCATCTACGATGAAACCATGCTGCGTTTGCAAGTGCTGCATGGTGCGCCGGATGTTGGCTTGGTGGGTGTGCATGTGACTGGACCTGATGATGAATTGTCCGATGCGACCGAACTGACTGAGCTCGATTACGGTGACTTCACTATGGATCCGGTGATGGTGGCGCCTGCAGTTTATCGCGTGCGTCTTACCGACCCTGATGATGCCAGTGTCGTCGCTTACGACTCCGGCCCGTTAGATCTGTCTGCTGGAGGTGACCTGTTTATCACTGCCACTTCGAACACCGGTGCTGGTGCTGCTCCCGTCAATTTACTGGTGATGGATGGCACTGCGGATGAAAACGGCAATGATGCTGGCGTGGTTGCCGATGCCAATTTGGCGGCAGAAGTCCGGATTACCCATGCGATCAATAATGTCGGTGGGGTTGATGTTTGGGTTAACGGTACCGCACCTGAGATGGGTAGCCCGCTTTATAACCTGATGTTCCCTAGCACCACACCGATGGAAGGCTACCTTGAACTGCCTGCCGCCAGTTATGATTTTGATGTTGCATTAACCGGCACCATGGATGTGGCGATCTCTGCTGAAGGGGTGATGCTGGCAGGCGGCTCCCGTTATAACGTCTTTGCTATACCGCAAGGCCCTGGTGATGTGAATCCGGCGCTTTGGCCCATCGTGATTGATGATCGAGCCGTAGCGACTGAGTCGAAACTGCGTGTCCTGCATATCAGCCCAGAAGCCGGTAATGTCGATATCTATCTCAGTGCCGACGATATGATTGATGCTGAGGACACGGTTCTGGCAGACATCCCTTACTTGGGTGATTCTGGCAATATCTCAGTGGTACCGGGCATGTATTACCTGATGGTGACCCCTACCGGTGACATGGACACCATTGCATTAGGACCTTTGGCGCTGGATCTGATGGCGGGCAAGGTTTATACCGCCGCGGCCGTGACTGATCCGATGAATGAAACCGGTGTGGCTATCGAAGGTATCGATGTGGGTTTGATTGGTCTTGATGACCTGATGATCGCCCCCGGCGATCCGTTAGTTCGCGTATCCCACGCGTCACCGGATGCGCCAGCCGTCAATGTATTAGTGGATGGTGCCGTCGCGCTGGAAGGGGTTGATTACAAAGTCGCTTCTGGTTTGATTGAACTGCCTGCCGGTGCCCATACCGTGCAAATTGACGCGCTAGATGCCGATGGCGATTTCCTCGCCACGGTATTGCCTGAAACCTCGCTGGATCTGATGGCTGGTTACACCTACAACGTGTCTGCTATCGGTTATGCCGCTGAGCTGGGTATGGAAACAGCGACGGCGTTTGCGCCAAGTATTGTTGCTTCACCTACCCGTGCGTTAGCGGCCGATAAGGTGCGGGTGCAGATCCTGCACGGCGCGCCCAATGCACCGCAAGTCGATATCCATGTCACCGCCCCTGACGCCACGTTATCGGCTGACACGGTACTGACTACCTTGGCTTTTGCTGAGTACACCATGTCGCCAGTGACAGTGCCAACCGGTGATTACCAAATTCGTATTACCCCTGCAGATGATCTGACGGTGGTCTACGACTCGGGAACCTTGGCTTTGGCCGGTGGTAGTGATCTGTTTATCACGGCAATTCAGAACACCGATGCTGGCGATAAACTGGTTGCACTGGAAGTGTTGGATGGCACCGTCGATGAAGAGGGCAATGATGCGGCGATTGTGTATGACAAAGACACAGGTGCGGATGTCAATGTGATCCATACCGTTGCGGCAGCACCGTTGGTGGATGTGTATGTGGATGATGCGCTGGCGGTGGATGATTTCGCCTTTCAGGCAACCACAGGTTACGTACCATTAGCTGCTGGCATGCATACCCTCGATGTGACTGCGAGCGATGCCGCGGACAACAGTATGCCAGTGATAACCGCTGACGTAGACCTGATGGCCAGTTATAGCTATTCGGTACTGGCAATCGGTGATGGCTCTGACGAGAAGCCGTTGGCATTGTGGCCGCTGGTTGATATGCCACGCAGTATCGCGACTGAAGCGATGATCCGCTTTGCCCATGCGGCGACCGCGGCACCCGTGGTAGATATCTACCTCAGTGCGGATGCGACGTTAGATGCCGGTGATGCGTTGTTAGTGGAAGATCTTGATTACATGGAAACAGCCAGTCTGAGCGTTAATGCGGACACTGGTGGTTATGTGTTTGTCGCGGTTGCAGACACGTTAACTGCGGCAATTGGCCCAGTAATGATCCAAGCTGACCTTGGTGGCGTATATACGGTAGTAGCGATAGATGACGGAATGAGCGGGTTTACCGTGATTGATGTCGATGGCATCGCTGTTCCCGAATAGATAAAGCGTTATCAGTGGCAGTTGAGCCGGTTCTGATGACTGGCTTAACTGTCACAAATAGGAGTTAAGATGAGCGCGCTTAGACCCAGTGAAAACAGCCGTTATACTAACAGCACTTATGTAGCTAAAGCTGGAAGTGGCTCGTTGAATAAACAAGCGGTAGAGAAAACAGATTGGCGGCCGGTGTTAGTTAGTGTGGCAACCGACCGTGATAAGCGTGCTTATGCCAGCTTATTCGCCTATTTTGCACCACGCTTGAAAGCCTTTGGTATGAAGCAGTTTGGCCAGGAAGCGCAAGCGATGGAGCTGGTACAGGAAACCCTGCTCAATGTATGGCAAAAAGCCCACCTGTATCATCCAGAAAAAGGTGCACCTAGCACCTGGATATTTACCATAGCGCGAAATTTGAGTTACGACATGATGCGTAAAAAAGGCAGTCGTGGCGATGAAGTGTGTGCAGAAGATCTTTGGCCTGTGTTATCGGATCGTGAGCCCGATGACGATAGGTTATTGCCTGAACACCTGCTGATGCAGAAACAGATAGATAAATTTTATGATGTACTTAGCGAGACCCAAATGGAGGTGGTGCGCAAGGTATATCTTGAAGACAAGCCGCAGCAGCAAGTGGCCGAAGAGTTAGAAATACCCCTCGGCACAGTGAAATCAAGACTGCGGTTAGCTGTACAGAAGTTACGGGAGTGCATGACAAATGAAACCAATTAATCACCATCCAACAAGTCAGTTGTTGCAGCAATTTGCTGATGGCGATCTGTCGCCAGCGCTCTCCTTGGCTGTCTCCGCTCATGTGGATATGTGCCCTCACTGTCAGCGTGCCCTTGATGTGGCGGAAGCTGAACTGGCGCAGCAATGGCAATTCAAAGAGGTCAGCGACGAGACCGTAGCAGAGCAAGATTTGACGACCATGCCTGAATTTGCCGCCATGTTTGACCAGATAACCCGTGCTGACCCCGCTGCTATTGAGACCAATTGGGAAAGCGCGCCGACACCATTACTGTTAGGTGACAAAGAATTTTACTTGCCACGGGCGTTACAACGGTTTAGCGCACAGGCCGGACGTTGGCGACAGATGGGTAAATTATCGCGCTCGTCATTGGCGCTGGAAGAGAATGTCAGTGCCAGCTTTATCCATATTGATGCCGATGGTCAGATACCTGAACATACCCACAAGGGCGTGGAGTGGACACTGGTGTTGGATGGTTCGTTTAGTGATGAAGAGGGGCATTATCAAGCGGGTGATTTTATTCGTTGTGATGGTCAGCATAAGCACACGCCACGCACCGCTATGGGCGAAGATTGTCTCTGTTTTGCGGTGGTTGAAGCACCATTGCATTTTACTTCCGGTTTAAGTCGCCTCCTGAACCCGTTTGCACGTTTTATGCAGTAGTTTGTTCCGAGGCCTCTCTACGACAAGGACCAACTAGCCAGGGCATTTTTCGCCCTGGCTATATTTCATGCTAATATACCTGCCTCTGAAGGATGTAAAAGGGATGCCCTAGGGGCGAAACGTAGGGATGACGTGCCAACAAATAGAAATATCAGGATCAAGCGGTCGCTTGATCTGTCTGTTTTTTGCCAATGAGCTGGTATATGGCGCTCAACCTGAGAACAGCTCCAAACCTGACCGACTCTACTCCTCTTCTGATGCTTTCCGCTGGTTGGGCGATAGTGCGTGTATGGTGCGCTATCGACAAATTGCGCAGTTAAAAGAGCGCGAGGGAGATCTGGGCATCGAGATATCCCATGGCAGCAGCAATCACCTCAAGCAAACGCGTTTGGAAACCTTCACCCAGGAACAACACGAGCAGCTGTTTGCGCTGCTGCAGCAATACCTCGGCGGCACTTTGGTTAACTCCAGCAAACCCAGAGCATGGTGGCATGCGGCGTTAAACCCTGTGTTAGCAATCATTGTTTCTGTTTTGGCTGGTTATCAGGTGATTGTGCCACTGTTTTGGCCGACACTGATGTTAGTGGCCTTAGCTGTCATGTTATCGCTGGTGACGCTGCGGCTAAACCTTGCGCAACCGATGGGCACTCGCATATGGAAAATACAACGGCGCTGGTGGCAACCGTTTCGTACCGGCAGTTTCATTGTGTTATCGCTACTGGTCTGGAGCTGCATATTGACGCTAATCAGTCAGCGTGTTGACCACTATTATGGTGATGATGCGATTTTTCATGCTTATCATGAAGGCCGCCTGTTTGAGTGGGATCTGCAGCGATTACGCCTACATGGCGTCTCTTTAGATCGTAAAGATCGTTATGGCTATACGGTATTGATGTACGCCACAGAGGCGGACGATGTTAGCTTAGTTGGTATTTTGCTGCGCAGCGGAGCTTCACCTGATGTGATTGACAATCAGCGGCAAACTGCCCTGTTTCATGCTATCGGTAGCCAATCTCGGCCACTGTTGAATCTATTGGCCAGTCACTGTGCGATTAATCACCGCGATGCTTATGGTGCAACTCCCGTAATGTATCTGTTAGAACATAATCCCAGTGCCGCGTCGTTGGCGATCTTAATCCGCCACGGCGCTGACTTGAACTTGGTTAATCAAGCCGGTGACAGTGTGTTGGCACAGGCGCTACAGCTTGGGGTTAAAGAGGAGGTTGCGAAAACACTCATCACTCACGGTGCAAAACTGACTCAGGAAGAGATGGGTGCGGCTGAATATCAGCAGGCCATCCGCCATTATACCAGCACCGATACGGCACACCTGCTTATCCAGAGTGTGCTGTAGTACTTAGCTAAGATCTTGTGGGTCAATATCTAATGACCAGCGGATCTTGCGACTGATCGGTAGTTTTTCGGCCTGAACTAAGATCCCGTGCAGCCACTGGTGCAGAGTCTTACGTTCGGCAGACTCCAGTAGCAGTTGCCAACGAAACCGCCCTGCTTTTCGCTCCATCGGTGCCGGCATCGGGCCGAGCACCGCACCGAGTTCGATGGCCGATTCTATGAGCTTCTGTTGCAACAATGCTGAGAGTTGCATTAAAAATGCTTCAGCATCTTCTGAGCGATGGCTTTCCGCCCGAAACAGCGCCAAATGGCGAAATGGTGGCAGTTGCGCCTGTTTTCGTTCACTCAGTGCGGTACGAGCAAAGTGACCATAACCATTCTGCAGCAGATCCTGTAACAGAATATGCTCGGGGTGATGGGTTTGCATTACTAAAGTACCTTGCTTGCCAGCGCGTCCTGCGCGTCCTGCCACCTGGGTGATCAACTGCCCCAGACGCTCTGGTGCACGAAAATCTGCACTAAATAAGGCCCCATCCACATCCATAATGACCACCAGTGTCACCTCCGGAAAGTGATGCCCTTTGGCTAACATCTGGGTGCCGAGTAATAGTTTTGCTTCGCCGCGCTTTATCTGACCAAGAAATGCATCCAGTGCGCCTTTCCGTCGGGTGCTGTCGCGGTCGATACGGATACAGGGATGCTCAGGGAAGTGGCGTTGTAGCGCCTGTTCTAACTGCTCAGTGCCGACACCCCGCCCAAGCAGGCGGGTGGAGCCGCATTCCGGGCATTGGTGGGGCACTGGCTTTTGGCTGCCACAGTGATGACACTGCAGCAGGCCCGTACGTTGATGCAAGGTGTAGTAAGCATCACAACGACGACACTCTTCTAGATAACCACATTCGTGACATATCAGCGACGGTGCATAACCTCGGCGGTTGAGAAACACTAACACCTGTCCGTCGTTGTGCAGGTGTTGTTTAATCAGCCCTAATAGTTCTGGACTAAAACCTTGATCTAATGGTCGGCCTTTGATGTCGAGTAACTGATGTTTCACCGCTTGGGCATTACCCGCGCGGCTGCGTAACTGCAGGTGCTGGTAACGACCATGCAGTGCATTCTGTAATGTTTCCAGTGATGGTGTTGCAGATCCTAGCAACAGCGGAAGTTGCTCTTTCTGCGCTCTGGCTACCGCCAGATCCCGTGCATGATAGCGATAGCCCTCCTGCTGCTTCAGGCTCATATCATGCTCTTCATCGACGATGATCATCCCTAATTGATGGCAAGGGGTGAAAATGGCTGAACGGGTACCGATGACGATCCCAGCCCGATTATCGCGGGCTTGTAGCCAGGCATCCAGGCGTTCGGTGTCGTTGAGGCCAGAGTGAAGCATGGCGATGGGGCAATTAAAACGTTTTTGAAAGCGGCTGAGGGTCTGTGGTGTCAGGCCGATTTCGGGAACCAGCATCAACACCTGCTTGCCCGCTTCTAGCACGGGTGCCATCGCTTGTAGATAAACCTCGGTTTTGCCACTGCCGGTGACGCCCTCTAAGAGAAAGGGTTGGAACTGTTGTTGTGATCCTCTGATGGCTGCCACAGCGGCGGCCTGCTCTTTGTTCAGCACAGGCGTGTCACTACTGATCTGGAGCTTTTCTCCCCACTTGGCATCGCCGCTGGCAATGCTGAACGCTTCAATCAGCGCTTTCTTCTCCATCGCCAATAGCGCACTACGGCTGCCGGCTTGTTCTGCGATGGCGTTGTCCGTCAGTGCCTGCTCCTGCTGAAATAGGGATAACAGGTGCTGTTGTGCTTTGGCTCTGGATAAGCTGGCAGGGGTGGTTTGTTGTCCGGCAGCGGTTAAGCGCCATTGGCGAATGTTACCCGCCGACAGCGCGCCGCCTTCGCGCAGTTTAGTGGGTAAGGTGCTGAGCAGAGCATCGCCTAAGGCGTGTTGGTAGTATTTTGCGCTCCACAAGCTCAGTTGCCATAGCGATTCTGGAAGCAGTGGTTGATCATCTAGTCGCTGTTGCGCAGGCTTGACCTGTTCTGGCTGCCATTCTGTGCTGCTGGCATGTTCAACCAGCAAGCCGATGCGATGGGACTTGCCAAACGGTACTTTGACGCGAATACCTGCAGGCCAGTCACTGACCGATTCGCCTTCCGGTAATCGGTAGTCAAACAGTCTGCGCATTGGCACAGATAGAGCCACTTTAAGATAACGGGGTGTGAAATTGGTTGAAGACATTCGCCACAACAGTTGATAACTCTCTGCAGCAACATACCGATGGCATCTGCAGATCACAAGCCGCTGACGGGTTAGTTGGTTCGGTATTTATAAAGTTGGTCAATTTATTACCAATAACGCTTGATCGATCAGACCCTGATCCGGTAACATTCGCGACCCAAATTTATCCACAATACGTGTGGTGTCCGGCACAAGGGGTGACCGGATGGCGACACGGCCCAATGAGGTTATCCCATGAAAGATGGTATCCATCCTGATTACGCAGAAGTGACTGCGACTTGTTCTTGCGGCAACGTACTGACTATCCGTTCAACAGTTGGTAAGGATCTGCACCTGGACGTATGTTCAGCTTGCCACCCTTTCTACACTGGTAAGCAGAAAGAAGCTGCTTCAGGTGGTCGTGTTGATCGCTTCAAGAAGCGTTTTGGTGCACTTAGCAGCAAGAAGTAAGCTTCGCTTAAGCGAAAAGAATTTTACAAAGGCGCCGCAATGGCGCCTTTGTTTTATCCAGTGCATACTGTTGTAAATCCTAGCCGTTAGTTATCTATGCCCAATACATTTATCGTCAAATTTGTCCGCTCCCTGTTGATCGCACTTTTGCCTGTGGCGAGTGTGAGTTTTGCCGTTGAGTGTATCCCGCCGGAATACAATGACAGTGGTGTGGTCAAGTATGTGAATGATGGTGATACCTTTACCCTGCATGATGGTAGAAAGATACGGCTGTTGGGGATCGACGCGCCAGAAGTGGAACACCTCTACCCTGAAAAATCTGAAGCGTTAGCGCTGCCCGCCACCGATCTATTAAAAAGCCTGTTGCCTGAGGGGAGTAGTGTCTCTTTGCGCCATGATGTGAGAGTTAAGGATAAATATGGGCGTACCTTGGCGGTGGTTGTTAATCAGCAGCGGCAGAATGTATCTGAAGCTTTGTTGAAAGCTGGACTCGCGCGGCAATACTGGATACCACCAAATTATTACGGCTGGTTTTGCTATCAACTCCATGAACGGCGGGCTCGTGCCGCTCGAGTCGGCTTATGGGCGCTGGCAGAAAATCAGCCTCGCAGTGCAGTTTCAGTGCAACCTGAATCGCGGCGCCAAGTGGATGTGGTAGGAAAGATCACGCGGATTGAAGACTCGCCGAAATCTTTACATCTGGTGTTAGATAACCGGATCTATGTCGAGCTGGATAAACAGCATCTTGAACTCTTTTCTGAGTTTAACCTACGTACTCAGCTATTAGAGACTGTTCGCATCACCGGCCGGGTTTACGATGCTTATGACAGGCTGCGTATGCGTTTGGAGCATCCTTGGCAGCTGGCGCTGATCAGCAATCTGCCACCGCGTCAAAACTGATAGTCAAACAATGACACCTGTTTGCTGAACAGTTCACCGACCCGCTGACGTAAAGGCTCGGAGAATAACTCTCGATAATTTTTGCTCTCGCGGAAAGAGCTTTTGGCATTAGGTAGGCATAGCGAAGGTAGAGCAAAACGTTCTGCTAGCTCCTTCATCGCCTGATCCATCTGTTCAAAGCGATATACTTTATCGACAGCGATTTGGTTATTGATGGTGTAAACCTGCCAGCCGCGCAAATTGATCGCTTTGGACGCTTCCTCTTCGACAAATTTTTCCAAGCTAGGTCTGGGTTCTTGGCGACAGCGCCAAAAATAGAGCGAGACGACTTTGTCCCAAGGATTACGCTCGAAGCAAAATTTGTAGTAGCTATCCCATATCTCTGCGCCAACTAGCTCTCTCACCTCTGCCGCACGAATATGATTGTAGAAGCGTCGCGGTTTACCTTTTAATAGGTTGATCCAGTCACCTTTGCTGTAATGTTTCAACGGTACTAAATAGTGTTGCGCCCCACAGCCCCCGAGCTGCTGGCTTTTTGATTCGTCCGTCGGGGTGACTCGGGTGATCACATCTTCACCACCACAATGTTGCCTGAGAGCCAGTTCGATGCTGGTTCCCGCCGTCTTGTTGGTTTTTAGAAAAATGAACTTGTGTCGGTGTGAAATAATCATGAGTCGTCCCTGCCAAGGTTATCTAATAAAGCCTAGAACAGCCGCTGGCGAGGCTCTGGGTTGACTTAGAATATTTACTATTTTGTTATCACTTTTAGTTACTACAGGTTGGGTTTGTGTGGATGGAGGATAGCAACTATGCTCAAACCGACTGATTAGTCGGTTTTGTTTATACTGCCACCTTTAATGCCTAGAGATAGTTCGGAGTAGCGCCATGCTGGAGAGTAGCCAACCCGTTGCGGAGGATGTTGAGGTCCGTGATCCTGCTGCGATGGTCAATACTGAATGCGCGCAGGCACCGGACGGTGCAGAGCCGACGTTGAAACAGCGGCTTGAACATCAACGTGCAGCTTTTTCTGCTTGCCCATTTCCTTCGGCCGAGACTCGTTTAACTCAATTGTCCGGGTTGCAACGTCTGCTGGTTGATAATCAGCAAGCGTTGGCGCAGGCGTTGAGTGCTGACTTTGGGCATCGCGCCAAAGATGATTCTATGTTTGGTGATATTTTGCCGTCGGTGCAGATGGTGAAATATCAGATCCGTCATCTTAAGCGTTGGATGAAACCACAGCGCCGTCGTGCCGGCCTATTACTGGCGCCGGCCCAGGTAAAAGTGGTGTATCAGCCGTTAGGTGTGGTTGGCATTGTGGTGCCGTGGAACTTTCCGTTGATGTTATCTATCGGGCCATTGGCATCGGCATTGGCGGCGGGCAACCGCGCCATGATAAAAATGTCAGAATTTACCCCTCATACCAATGCTTTGCTGAAACGTTTATTGGCACAACAATTTTGTGAAGATGAAGTGGCTATCGTCGAGGGAGAGGCGGATGTTGCCCAGGCGTTTTCAGCGCTGCCTTTTGATCATCTGCTGTTTACCGGTTCGACCGCTGTCGGACATCATGTGATGCGTGCGGCAGCGGAAAACTTAACCCCTGTCACCCTTGAGTTGGGTGGTAAGTCGCCGGTGATTATCGCCCCTGATATGGCGATCGATACCGCTGTAGCGCGGATGATCTATGGTAAGACGCTTAATGCTGGTCAGATCTGCGTGTCGCCCGATTATGTATTGTGTCCGGCCGACAAGTTGAGCGAATTCTGTGAACAGTTTGTGCGCCGCTTTCAGCAGATGTATCCGAATGGAGAGGGGGGTGACGATTACAGCTGTGTGATTAACTCGCGGCAGTATCAGCGGCTACAAGCTTGGTTAGCGGATGCGGAGGAGAAAGGCGCGCAGGTGATCCCTTGTGGTGGTCGCGGTGACGATAACCAACGCCGCATGGCCACCCAGCTGCTCCTTAATGTCAGTGATGAGATGACGCTGATGCAGCAGGAGATTTTTGGCCCTCTGCTTCCGGTTATCCCATATACCGATATTGATGAGGCACTGGAATATATTGCTAAACGGCCGCGGCCATTGGCCTTGTATCTGCTCTCTTTCGACAAAGCTTTGCAGCAGCGGATAGAAACAGAAACTCATTCCGGTGGTGTCTGTATAAACGATACGATTTTCCATGTCGCTGCGGACGATGCGCCGTTTGGTGGTATTGGCCCCTCGGGTATGGGGCACTATCATGGCCATGAAGGATTTCTCACTTTCTCGAAAGTGAAAACGGTGTTGAAGCAGGGACTATTTGCATCGTCACTGCTGGTGCATCCCCCCTATGGTCGTTGGCTGCAAAAGCTGTTGGTGAAGATTTTTGTCCGCTAATCTGAAACCTGCCCCGAGATCGATCCATAAGCGTCAGCGTATTTTAGATGCGGCGCTAACACTGTTTATAGAACAGGGGTTTCATGGCACCTCGACGGCAGCCATAGCCAAGCACGCTGGCGTAGCTACCGGCACGCTGTTTCATCATTTCGCCTCCAAGGAGGCGTTAATTAATGCCCTCTATCTCGCTGTTAAAGTAGAGTTAGCAGAGGGTATCGCGGCGCAGTCTCTCTCCTTGTCTGGACAGCCTTCGTCACAGCAACTTCGCACTGTTGCCAAGCAGTTTTGGCAGCACTCTTTGTGCTGGTGTGTCAGCATGCCGGAAAAAGTGCGTTTTTTTGCGCAATACAATCACTCTCCATACATCAACAACCAGACACAGCAAACGGCGCAGACCCAAGTGTTTGGCTTTATCAATGGCTTGTTGCGGGTTGGTCAGCAGCAAGCCGTGTTTAAGTGTTTACCAGTGGAGCTGCTGTATGAAACCTGTCATGGATTACTGCTGCAGACCGCATTTTATTATATTGCGCAGCGGCGTATGCCCACAGAAATCGAATGTGATCAGTCATTTGGCTTGCTTTGGGACGCGCTGCATGCATAGTTAGAGTGTTATCAAGGCTTCATTGCTTACTGCTGTGATGTCGTAACAGCAGCGGATCGACGCTTAGTGGCGGTATCCGCATTAGGGAAAGCCAAATATATAAGAGGGCTGTGTTTTGAAACAGACAGATACCGTGGTGCGTCACGGTCCCTACCCCGAGTTGACGCTACCTGCCGTGCTGGTGGGATACTTTCTTGGCGCCATTATTGCCATCAGTATCGGTTATGCCGCCCTGATCCTCGGTTTTTCTATTGAGGGCTCCGAGTTAGCCGCCATTTTGGGATTTGCCGTGCTGCGGGGAATGCTTGGGCGTCACTCCATTGTTGAAAACAACGTCACCCAAACTGTCGCCAGTGCGGTTAATGGCGCATCTTCGGGGATGATGTTCTCGGTGCCCGCGCTGTTTATTCTGGGGTATACCGACTTTGACCCCGTGCTGCTGACCTTTGGCTGTATTGCCGGTGCCTTTCTTGGTATCGCTTTTATTATTCCGTTACGTAAACAGATGATCGACTATGAGCGCCTGACCTATCCAGGGGGCGTGGCGGTGGCCACGATCCTCAAGTCACCGGGTGCTGGCGTGCAAAAAGCCAAGCTGTTAGTAGGGGCCGCGGCAGTGGCTGCGCTGGTTCACTTTGGATCGCAAATGGGCGGTGTCGATAACTGGGATCTGGGCGCTTTGATTGGCTTGCCCGAGTATATGAATGGTGTCTGGTATCTGTCGCTACTCACGGTTGGGGTTGGTTTTATCGCTGGCCGAGGTGGTATCGCCTTTATTCTTGGTGGTTTTGTCTGTTACTGGTTATTAGCGCCCTTACTTAGTGGCTTTGATTTGTTGCCGCTGGATGCGGCTGGCAATCCGGTGACGCTGCCGAATGCTTTACGGGTTGATCTGTTTCGGCCGGTGGGGATCGGCATGTTAATTGGGGGCGCGTTGATGGGGATCGCCCTGGCCTTGCCCCTGATCATCTCCGCTATCCGCTCAATGCAGAGTGCCGCGGTGAGTAAGTCGGTGGTAAGTAAAGACGAGATGCCGATTAAGCTGCTGTATATCGCCATTGTGGCGGCGGCGATCCTACTGGCAGTGATGTCTATTTTGTCGACGGAGCATATGGGCTTGGGCCGCGGCCTACTCATGGCGGTGATGGGTACCCTCTGGATCTGGATTGCTGGGGTGATCTTATCGGAAGCTATTGGCCGTACTAATTGGTCGCCACTTTCTGGTATGACGCTGATCGCGGTGACCATACTGATCATTATCGCTAAAGGGTTGGGTGACGCCGAAGCAGTGATTGCTGCGGTGACCTTGGGCGCGGCGGTATGTGTTGCCATGAGTCAGGCCACTGATCTGATGCTGGATCTGAAAACCGGCTATCTGGTGGGCGCAACGCCGAAGATGCAACAGATGGGACAATTCTTAGGAGCCTGGTTAGGGCCGCTGCTGGTGATCGGTTTGATCATGGTGCTGCATGAAGCCTACGGCTTAGGATCGGAAAAACTACCCGCCCCTCAGGGGCAAGCGTTGGCTAGCATGATCAGCGGTATTCTCGGCGGTGACATCCCGACAGAAAAGTATCTGGCGGGTGCCGGTATTGGTGCTCTGCTCTCGGCGTTGTCCGGTGGCTTAGGTATTACCGTGGGGCTGGGTTTCTATCTTCCCTTTAATATCGTGCTGACCTATGCCCTAGGTACCCTGCTACGTGAACTATGCGACCGTTATAAAGGTGATGCATACAGTGAGTCGGTCGGTATTCCTATCGCCGCAGGCTTGATCGTCGGTGAAGCGTTAATAGGGGTTGGATTCGCCGTCAGTTACGTGATGGAGGGGCTGTAATGTTGCTGCTTGGTTATATGCTATTGATTATTGGTGCGCTGGCTGCGGCGTTTACCACCTCTCTGGATCCTGCCACGTTGCCGTGGGGCTATTATGCTGTAGCGATGGTGGTGGGAGCAGTTGGCTTGGTGATGGTGAAGCGTCATCAACACCTTGTTGCTCATGACCCGGAACAGCTTGAGGAAAATTTGGGTCAACTGAATGATGCCCTTGGTCGCATTGTGATGGAGGCAGAACAGCTGGTGGATAGGCGCCACGAGTTGCCGGTGCATGAATACCGTTTTGAGATTGACCGCCTGTTTCGTGCCGATCTGAATCAGTTTGCCGAGGCCAGGTACAGTATTCGCCATAGCTGCGGTGTGCAGGTGTTTGCGGATGTGATGTCGCCATTTGCCGCGGGGGAGCGTTATATCAATCGTATCTGGTCGGCGTCGGCAGATGGTTATCTGGAAGAGGCGAATACCTATCTGGTAAGAGCGCTTGAACAGTTTCGAGAAGCGCGGGCAAAATTAACCGCCGCATTGGCGACGGTGGCCGTAAAAACTTCTTATTAAACATATTGTTGCTCCAAAAATAAAAAGGGCCGCTAACGAATAGCGGCCCTTTTTATTGTCTGGTTGTAACGCGTTTAGGCTGACTTAATATGCTGGCATAGCTTAAACAGATCTGACTGTACCGAGCCTGCCGTGAGTTCGGGGCCAACTGCCGGGCCACGGATCACCAACGGCTGCTCTTTAAACCATTCACTGTGGATAGCATAGATATTTTCCCCTGCATGGCAGTTGGCCATGGGGTCACTTGGATCGAGAAATTCCAAACCAACGTGAGCCTGACCGCCACGCTCTAGACGGGCGATATAGCGCAATACGCGGCCACTGGCTTCGGCGCGACCATATGCGGAAGCAATTTGACGATCAAATACCTCGGCATTGGCGAAGAACTCTTCGATTGAGCCCTCCAGAGCCTCTTCATCGACCAGAGAAACCACCTCGATGTCATCCATTTCAAACTCTTCCATACCCAGCTGACGAGCGAGGATCAGCAACTTACAGCAAACATCTTCGCCAGTGAGATCTTCCCGTGGATCTGGCTCGGTGAGCCCCTGATCCATGGCCTCACGGATCAAAGAAGAGAATGGCTGTTTGCCATCATATTGCTGTAGTAGCCAAGACATGGTGCCTGACCATACGCCACTGATGCTGACCACTTCGTCGCCGGAGTGTTGCAGGTCGCCCGTGACATAGTGCACCGGCAGTCCCGCACCCACGGTGGCATTGTTGAGCCAAACCACAGCTTTCTCTTTGCGTTGCTGGGTAATTTCACGGTACAGCGATAATGGTGCCGACGCCGGATATTTATTGGCGCTGATCAGATGGATGCCATGTTCCATCAGCGCAGGGTATTGATACGCCAGATCTCGACTATCGGTCGCGTCGATCACAACCAGTTCGTCATAGGGATGACCTGCGAGCAGTTCGAGTAACTGTTCGAAGCCCATATCTTCTTTGTGCTGCTGAAAACGCGCCTGCCAATCATCTACCTCGATACCGGTGAAGTCGATAATCGCGCCGTCTTGGTTGTACAGTGCACAGAGTTGTACTTCAAGGCGGTGATAGTTGGACAAATAATGCTGCTGTTCTTGATACAGGCGTAACCAACCAGAGCCGATATTGCCGGTACCAAACAATGCCACGCCCAGTTTCTTATCGGGACTGGAGATACCGTGATGCATATGCGAGAGCAGGGTATCTAGGTCGGTTTCCCGCAGCACTGCCACTAAACTGAGGCCATGTTCACCGGGTTGAATAAACTCAACTGGCGCATCTTGCAGATGGCGATAGAAGCAGTGGTAGTGGCGGGCATTCTCGGTGACACCATCGCCAACCATGGCTGCTAAGGCGTAGTTGTCATTCAGTGTTAGGTTGCAGAACGCGCCCTGCAGCTGAAAGTCTTTCAGTCGGGCAAACGCAGTTTCCGCGACTTCTGCGGTAAAACAGAGCCGGATCAAGCGCTGATCGGGTTGATATTGTTTTGCCAGTGGCACTAACTGATAACGGTCGAGATAAGCGCGAATGGTGGCCGTGGCTTCCTCAAATGCCTGTCGGGATGAGGTGTTCATACTGATCAGGCAGACTTTATCTAATGAGGTGACAATCTTGGCACCCTTTTCACCCACCTGAGTGGGGGCTATTTGGGTATGACTACCGGTGGCGGCAAAGGTTGAACGGATCGATAAGCGCGTCTTGCGGCCGACCATCGGCTGTAGCGTGCGAGTATGCAGTACCGGTGAGCCTAAACGTGCCAGCTCAGCGGCTTCCGCCAGCGATAGAATTGGTTGCGTACGCGCCCCTTTGACCTTATTGGGATCGGCACTAAAGATACCGGCAACATCAGTCCAAATAGTAGCGGCTTGCGCATCGGCTAAGGTGGCCAGCATAGTCGCGCTGTAGTCACTGCCGTTACGGCCAAGGGTCACGGTTTCACCGTCGGGGCCACGGCTGATAAAGCCAGTGACAATGGTGAGCTCCTCTTGGCGCTGTAACAGTTGTTCGGCCAGTTTTGGCTGCGACAGTGCAACATCGATCTCTGGTTGCGGCCCCGGCTGTGCCGAGAAAATCTCGCGTGCATCCAACCAGCCTGCGGGCACTGTCGACTGATTGAGCAATGCCGCCAGTAGCCGAGCTGACCATAGCTCGCCAAATCCGACAGTTTCGTTATAGCGCGCCGACTCATCGCCAGCTTGCAGCAGAGTCTGGATCTGGTTGAGATCATCGCTTAACGATTGCAGGGCTTGTTTTGCCGCGGCACCGTCTAACAGCTGGGTGATCAGACTGCCTTGAAAGCGCTCCAGATCAGTTAAGGTTTGTTTTACCAGCTCGTCATTGCTGCCCGCACTTTTGCTGCACAACACCAGCGCGTTGGTGGTTTTACCCGCCGCTGAGACCACCACAAGATCCCCTGCAGAGGTGTGCTCTTTTAGCAGTTCTACGACCCGCAGATAGCAATCTGCATCGGCCAAACTACTGCCACCAAACTTATGAACTCTGCTCCGTGATGACACGGATTCACTGCGCTGTGCGTGCTGCCACATATCGGCTGATTACCTTAGGTTATGCCAGTCGGCCAATTATAACTTAAACCGCATCAAAGCCCGCTTGCAGATCTGCAATTAGATCTGCCACATCTTCGATGCCGACAGATAAACGAAGCAGGTTGTTGCCAATGCCCGCTTCAATGCGCGCTGCTTCATCCATGGCTGCATGGGTCATGGTTGCCGGGTGGGCAACTAAGCTTTCTACACCGCCAAGAGATTCTGCCAATGAGAACAAACTCAGACCACTGAGAAATGCTTTTACCTCATCGACGCCGCCTTTCAGCTCAAAGCTCAACATGGCACCAAAACCATGCTGCTGACGCTTGGCGATCTCGTGGCCTGGATGATCCGGCAGGCTCGGGTGATAAATCGCCGCAACTTTGGTTTGTTGCTGTAAGAATTTGATGATCTCCGCGGCATTATCCTGGTGTTGTTTCACTCGTGGCTTGAGCGTGCGCAAACCCCGCATGGTCAGGAAGCTGTCAAATGGAGAACCTGTGATCCCGATACAGTTTGCCCACCAAGCTAAATCATCACCCATTGCCTGCTCTTTGGCGACAACGGCACCGCCAACAACGTCGGAATGGCCGTTAATGTATTTGGTTGTAGAGTGGACGACGATATCTGCACCCAGAGTTAACGGCTGTTGCAATACCGGTGACAGGAAAGTGTTATCAACCGTGACTAAAGCACCTTGAGCGTGGGCTTGCTCGCAGATAGCAGCCACGTCAACCACACGTAGCAGTGGGTTACTTGGTGTTTCTACCCAAACCATTTTTGGCTTCTGTGCCAACGCCGCAGCGAACGCGGTGGGATCATTCTGATCAACCACCAACAATTTGAAATGGCCTTTCTTTTCTAAATTGGTGAACAGGCGATAGCTACCGCCATAACAGTCGTGAGGAACAACCAGCAGATCATCGGCTTCTAATAACATGGTAGCCAAATGCACAGCCGCCATACCCGTGCTGGTGATTACGCCTTTCGCGCCTTGCTCGAGTTCAGCTAACGCTTCGGCTAGTGCATCGCGGGTAGGGTTGCCTGAACGTGTGTAATCATATTGTCGCGGCTGATCGAAGTCCGCAAACGTATAGTTGCTGGACAGATAGATTGGCGGCACCACAGCACCGTGCTGATGGTCAGTATCGATACCGGCACGCACCGATACGGTGGCAATGTTACGTTTGCTCATCTGGTTGCTCTCACTTTGGCTAAGGGGCCATCTGCTGGACATCGAAATATGCAGGCAGAGGCGGGCATGAGGCAACGATAAGGGATGAACTTTCAGACGTCAAGATATCTGGACGTCTAAACATCCCGCCATTTGGATTGCTATATTTGACTGACTCGTCTGACTCGGTACAATCAGCAGGGTTATTTGCAGCAAACGAAGGTAGGCAGCGCTGACATGGCAGAGTGGAACGGCGAATATATCAGCCCTTATGCAGAGCATGGTAAGAAGAATGAGCAGGTTAAAAAAATCACTGTTTCTATTCCGCTTAAGGTGCTTAAGATCCTGACCGACGAACGTACGCGTCGTCAGGTTAATAATTTACGCCATGCCACTAATAGTGAGCTGCTTTGTGAAGCGTTTCTGCATGCCTACACAGGGCAACCGCTGCCCGCTGATGACGACCTACGAAAAGACAGTCCAGATGACTTGCCTGAAGAGGTACGCAAGCAGATGGAAGAGTTAGGCTTACCGATCCCGGATCTGCACACCGAAGATTAGTCGCTCACCGTCATTTGGATTGCGTAATAAGGAGGCTGTTGCCTCCTTTTTTATCGCCTTTTGGTTACCTAACGGGCAAGGCACGGGCAAGCTGAGTGCTGTTGCGCTCGGTGTTTTGGCACAAAAATGACTTGACATTAAATGCCGATCACCTCAAATTTAGGCCGTATAGACGTCTAAACATCTAAATGTGACCCTGTGAGTCACATTGCATTCAGCACTGGCAAGGCCAGGGAGTTAAGTGAAATGGCATTAAGTCACGCACAGCAGATAGGTCTGTTGAACCAAAGCTTGTCGGAGCTTGGCAAGATCAATGTTTCTTTTGAGTTCTTCCCGCCAAGCAATGAAAAGATGGAGCAGACGCTGTGGAACTCGATTGAGCGTTTAGCCCCTCTAAAGCCTAAATTTGTCTCAGTGACTTATGGTGCCTGTAGCGGTGAACGGGATCGTACCCACGACATCGTTAAGCGGATTAAGAAAGATACCGGCTTGACCGCTGCCCCTCACTTAACTTGTATTGATGCCAGCCGAGATGAGTTACGCCAGATCGCCCGTGATTACTGGCAAAATGGTATTCGGGAGATTGTCGCACTACGTGGTGATTTGCCGGAAGGCAGCAATGAGCGCCCAGATATGTATGCGGCAGATCTGGTGGCTTTGCTGAAATCGGAAGCTGACTTTGATATTTCGGTAGCGGCGTACCCAGAAGTGCACCCAGAAGCGAAAAGTGCGCAAGCGGATCTGATTAACCTAAAACGCAAAGTGGATGCTGGTGCCAATCGTGCCATCACGCAGTTTTTCTTTGATGTGGAAAGCTATCTGCGTTTTCGTGACCGGTGTGTCACCGCGGGTATCGATGTTGAGATCGTGCCAGGTATTTTGCCGGTATCAAACTTTAACCAACTAAAACGCTTCGCAGGCATGACCAGCGTTCATCTACCGCAGTGGCTGCATAAAATGTATGACGGCCTTGATGATGACGCCATGACGCGTAACCTGCTCGGCGCATCGATCGCTATGGATATGGTCAAGGTGCTGGCGAAAGAGGGCGTGAAAGACTTTCACTTCTATACCCTGAATCGGGCTGATCTGAGTTACGCCATCTGCCATTCATTGGGCGTACGTCCGAGTAACTAATCCAACAGATTATTTAAGAAGAAAAAGAGCTGGCCATATGCCGGCTCTTTTTTATCTCACGTTAGGCTTGTTCCAACTATCTAGAGTCAGTTATGAGCCTGTTGCCGAACTAACATGGCTGGACGTTTCCACTGCGTCATTTCTGGTAGGGTCAGATAAGCGCCAACAAAAAAGCAGGCTGCGCCGACTAAGGTCCAAAGGTTGATTTGATACAAGTCGAGAACCTCCTGGCTACTGGGTAAGACCAGCGTGAATACGCCTGCGACCATAAAGGCGATAGATCCGAGCATGTTAACCATGACGACCCACCATGAAATAGATCGTGGCTTCCATGCCCAAAAGCTGTGGCACTCTTCAATTACCGCAAGACCGCTGGCCACCAGGAAACAGACGCAACCGATGATGTCGGGAGTCCAGATCAGTAAATCTTGTTGCAACCAGTTCAGGTCACTTAACATCACATCAAAGGTATTTAGATTGAAGAACAAGGTGCCGACAAGCTGGATAAATGCACTTAACCAGCCAATCTGATTAGGTTGCCAGCTAAACCACGTGAAGGGGTTAGTGGGCGTAACACCCGCTTCTAATTCTGCCCGTCGATCAGCATTGACCACCTCGAGAAGCTGTAGGTAAGCGGCACTGGTGAAGAAGATAGAGCCAACAAAAAACACTATATTGATGGTGTCGACATCTTCTAACCAGTGACTGATTAGCCCAGGCCAGACCTCGTTGATACAGGGGGCGGCAAAACAAGCGGCACCGATCATGAATAGCATCGCCATACACCAGCTTAAAAATGTCGGCCGAAAAACCAATAGCCGCTGACTAAGAGTGGGACTTGTTTGGTTGATTGCACCATGGCCACTACCTTTACGGTGAGCCCTAGATGTCCAGTGGTAAACCGAGCCGTCGCTGAAGTGATGGGAAATCTTTAATACAAATGGGCCGAGTTTGGTTGATTTTATTCGATCAATAACTGGTTGAGGCTGTTGCTTATTGGACCCTGATGTTAACGCCATTCGCTGTCCTGTTGTCTTAAATCGCGTATTCCCCCGCGTTATTTAATGATAGGTGATCAACTAATGCTTCGTTAGTTAAAATCACCGTTTTAGATCTCAATAGGCTGTTTTAATTAATTTATTTTTTCTAGGTGGCGGCATTGGTGAGTGGGTTTGGTTCCGCGTAGTACCGCTGAATCGTTGTTAGTTGTTTAGATCATCACAAAGCAGCTCTCTTGCTTTTATTTTGGTTCGTCGGCAATGAGAGTATTAGGAATAGTGGTGACTTTCGTTGCTGTTCGATACTCCTTGATAGTGATCAGTAACCGTGACTCGAACAAGCAGTCCGGTTGCGTTGGCTACTCATGAACAGCTGACAAGCTGTGCCGGTTGAAGTTTGATAACAGTTTGCACTAACACACACTTGTTAAAAAAATGTGAACTGTGCATAATTGGCACGAATAGTGACTGTTTTTTCAGCAGAAATTCCACGTTTGCAGCCCAAGGATGTCGCAAATGAGTGAGTCGTCAATTTTAGAATCTGAAGAACTGAGTTTTCTCAATGAGGTGATGTTCAGTCGCTTGCCTGAAGGAAATCAGGTTCAGCCGTCGTTTACGTTGGATGGCGATCAAGAGCACAGTGAAATGCTTGGCCGTCTCGGACAGGCTGCCAGTATGCAGATGGTGGCGCAGTTCAAAAACCGCCGTCTTATCTTTCCGTTACAGTTATTTCAGGACGAGTTTAACCGTTTAACCATGGAGTTACAGGCGCCACAGATCTTCGAAACCGGCCCCACTATGAGGCAATGGCGGATGCAGCCGCAGTTACCGCTACGTTTGTTGGAAGCATGCGGCAAAGAAGCTGAACTAAAGGTGCATGATATTTCTCTCAGCGGTTTCTCTGTGACACTGCCTGAACATGAAGGCCCCGCACCAGAGAAGCTGGAGTTGCAGCTGGAATTGCCCGAATGTGGTTCGCTACTGCCTCTTTATGGCGCAAAAGTTAGGCGTATTGACCAGCAAACGGTGGCTTACAACCTGTTATTTGATGAACCCGATTTAGAGCAGGCATTGGGACGCTTTTTGTTCGAGCAACATAAGCAGCAGCACCCTGAGTGGGAAATGCCCGCCGTCACGCCGAAGTCATCGGAGATGGCAGAGTCTGCCTAGATTTTGAATAGGCCTAGAGACAGAAAAGCCACCTGGATTAGGTGGCTTTTTCGTTTTTGCTACTTTGGGATTACCCGGTATTACGCATACCCGCAGAGATCCCGGTCATGGTCACCATCAATGCCTGATCCACAGCATTGCAAACCTCGTCTGATGCGCGAGAACGTCGCAGTAGCTCTGCTTGCAACATATGCAATGGGTCCATGTAAGGGTTACGTAGCTTAATAGACTGTTGCTGCCATGTTTCCCGTTCCATCAGATCGTTATCGTGTGTCAGCGATAATACAATGTCGATCCCTTCCTGTAGCTGAGCGCGAAGCTTGTCACCCAGAGCGTGCAGCTCTTGCGGCACCAATACCTGCTCGTAATACTTGGAAACTTCAGGTTCAGCTTTCATGAACACCATCTCAAGCATGTTGAGGCGGGTGCGGAAGAATGGCCACTGTTCGAACATCTCTTCGAGCAGGGGTTGTTGGCCATTGGCTATCACCTCTTTCAGACCCGCAGGTGAGCCTAACCAGGCCGGCAACACTAACCGGTTCTGAGCCCATGCGAAGATCCATGGGATAGCACGCAAGCTTTCAATTCCGCCAGTGGGTTTACGCTTCGGTGGGCGTGAACCCAATGGCAGTTTGCCCAGCTCAACTTCCGGTGTTGCAGCGCGGAAGTATTCGACGAATTGAGGCTCGCCGCGCACCACGGCACGATAGGCTTCACAGGAGGTTGCAGACAGCTGATCCATTAGCTGGCGCCAGCTTTGCTCCGGTACCGGAGGTGGTAGCAGTTTACCTTCGAGCACGGCACTGCCATATAACGCCAGTGAGTGCTGAGCGACTTCTGGTAAACCAAATTTCACCCGGATCATTTCGCCCTGTTCAGTGACGCGAATACCGCCATCTAACGAACCTGGAGGTTGAGACAGGATCGCATTGTGCGCCGGGCCGCCCCCACGTCCAATGGTGCCACCGCGGCCGTGGAACAGCATGAGTGAGACATCGGCTTCTTTACAAACTTGCACCAGATCTTCCTGGGCGCTGTACTGTGCCCAAGCGGCGGCCATCATCCCAGCATCTTTGGCTGAATCGGAGTAACCGATCATCACTTCTTGATGGCCTTTGATATAACCTCGGTACCAGTCGATTTCTAACAAGCGTTTGATACAGTCGGCGCCGCCATTGAGGTCATCAAGAGTTTCAAACAGTGGCGCGACGCCCATGTTAAAGCTGACACCAGACTCTTTTAGTAGCAGTTGTACAGCTAACACATCGGAAGGATCTGATGCCATCGAGATCACATAGGTGCCGAGGGCATCTGGGTGCTGTTCAGCGATCACTTCGCAGGTGTCTAATACCTCTTGTGTATCTGCGCTGGGTTGCCACTGCTTCGGAAGTAATGGCCGTTTACTGGCCAGCTCCTGCAACAGGAAGGCTTGCTTATCCTCTTCACGCCAGCTGCTGTAATCACCCAACCCTAAATAACGGGTGATCTCGCCAATCGCATCGGCATGGCGCGCAGCATCTTGACGAACATCCAGTTTTACCAGATTGATACCGAAACAGGCGACACGGCGCAGGGTATCTAATAGGGCGCCATCAGCGACTACGCCCATGCCACAGTTATGCAATGATTCGTAGCAGAGTTGCAGGGGCTCACGGATATCTTTGACATCACGGATCAGAGGGCATACCCCTACAGAGCGACCATCCAATACCGCTTCGATCCCTTCGCGGGTGGCGCGCAGGTGATCTCGCAAACGCTTAAGTACATGGCGGTAGGGTTCTTTGGCACCGTTACTGTAGTCAGCAAGGGCGTCGTCGCATTGGCTCATCGACAACTCGCCAATCAGTGGCCCTAAATCGCGAATATAGAGATCGGCCACTTTCCAGCGCGCCAGCAACAGCACTTCGCGGGTCACCTTGGCCGTAACAAACGGGTTACCGTCACGGTCGCCGCCCATCCAACTGGCAAAACGAATGGGTGCCACGCCATCGACCGGAAGCTTTCGGCCAAAGCGACTATCCAGTTCCGCGTTGAGATCACGTAGAAAGCTCGGTACCGCTTCCCAAAGCGAGTGTTCGATAACGGCGAAGCCCCACTTGGCTTCGTCTACAGGGGTCGGGCGTTGGTCGCGGATCTCGTTGGTGTGCCACACCTGGGTGATCAACTGCTCTAGGCGGTTTTCAACCAAGCCTTTTTCCCGCTCTGTGTTCAGTGGACTTTCCAAATCTCCCAAGCAGTGCGCCGCTTGCACATACTTGTTGATCTGGGTTCGACGATTCACTTCAGTTGGATGCGCGGTTAATACCAATTCAATATTGAGCGTGGTCAGCGCATCAATGATCTCATCTGCAGACACCTCTTGTGCGTGCAAACGGTCAAACAGTTCGCCGAAAGGATCTGGCTTGTCTACCTGTTGCCGCCCATCACGAGAGATGGTGTGAAACTGCTCTGCCATATTGGCTTGGGCAAGAAACTGTTGGAACGCTTTGGCAACGGGCAGCAGCTCTTCATCGCCAAGAGAGTTCAGAATATCAATAAGGGCTGCTCTGTCTTGCTCCGAACCAGACTGGGCGCCTTTAGACAATTGTCGAATCGACTCAATTTTTTCGAGAAAGGCGTCACCCATGTCATGCTGGATCGCTCGACCCAGTAGGGTGCCGAGGAAGCTGACATTGCTTCTTAGCGCCGCGTATTTATCCATACTGGTAATACCTTATGTGCATGTGTGCTAGCAAAAAACCGGCAAGGCTATCGCGCAAAGCTGGATAGCTTTTTGCCACAAAACAAACTTTAGAGGTTCAAATAATAAAGGAAACTGCGTGCAATGTGCACTAGTGCATATGTTAACTCCCGATTTTAATAATTATGCAACTTAGCGAATGGTTAATAGTCGCGCGATGGTGCCTATTTTTCGTTATATATACGTAAAGTTTACATTCCAGTTCAATGGCTGCTGCGAAAAATGAATAAACCCAATAAAAATGCAGATATCTTGCATAAGAAGTCATTTTGATTTAGCTTTGCCAACATAAGGCTCATTCTTTATCAGCCAGTATGGCAGTTCCAATGACTGGAAAGGCGAATACGATAAGCAATCGAAGAGTGAGTAAGGTTAGAACAACTATAGTTAGGGTTCCTTGCGGAGGGGCAAAAACAGATGGTGAAATGTTCCATTATCGGTGCCAGTGGTTATACCGGCGCCGAATTAGCAAATTTGGTTGAGCAGCATCCACAGATGACGCTTAAGGCTATCTATGTATCAGAGCGTAGTGCTGATGCCGACACCGAATTAGGAACCCTTCATCGACGCTATCTCGGCCAGCTAAACCTGCCTTTGACACCCTTGGCCACAGCCGATGTAGCCAAAGCCGCTGAAGGCGTGGATCTGGTTTTTCTCGCCACGGATCATAAGGTCTCAGTGGCTCTGGCGCCCGGCTTGCTGGAAACTGGCGTCACGGTCATGGATCTGTCTGGTGGTTTCCGTTTTGATACGGCCGCGCCTTATGACCAGTTTTATGGCTTTACCCATGACTCCCCCGAATGGCTTGAGCAGGCCGTTTATGGCTTAGCAGAATGGAATGCGGCTGAGATCAGTCACGCTCAATTGGTTGCTGTGCCGGGGTGCTACCCTACTGCTAGCCTGTTGGCGTTAAAGCCTTTGCAGGAAGCGGGCTTGCTTAAAGCAGAGACTACGCCGGTGATTAACGCTGTTAGCGGTGTATCTGGCGCTGGGCGTAAAGCCAGCATGGTGAATAGTTTCTGTGAAGTCAGCTACAACCCTTATGGCGTCCTTAATCATCGGCATCAGCCTGAGATCGCTCTGCATTTGGGAAATTCAGTTATCTTTACGCCACATCTTGGCAACTTCCCTCGCGGTATCGTGGCTACTATCACCGCTCAACTGGCGGATGGGGTGACGGCAGCAGCAATTGACCAAGCCTATGACCACGCCTATGCCGGTAAGCCAGCGGTGCGTTTGTATAATCAGCTGTCGCCAGGTCATTGGCCAAGCATCGGTGGTGTGGCCAATACGCCCTATTGCGATATCGGCTGGAAAGCCGATTTGGAAAGCGGTCATATCGTGATTGGTTCGGCTATCGACAATCTACTAAAAGGCGCCGCGTCACAAGCGATCCAGTGCGCCAATATTCGTTTTGGTTTAACCAATTATCCGATAAGTAAGAAGGCTGCGCTATGAGTGCTCCGGTACTGATTAAAGTTGGCGGTGCCTTGCTGGAAAATGCTCAGGCATTGCAAGCACTGTTTGCAGCCTTGGCGGACGTTCAGCGTTTGCGGCCAGTGATGATCATTCACGGTGGCGGCTGTATCGTTGAACAGCAGTTGGCTGCCATGGGCATGGTCAGTGAAAAGAAAGATGGCCTGCGGATCACGCCACCGGAGCAGATGGCTGTGATCACCGGCGCTTTAGCGGGCACCAGCAATAAACAGTTATTAGCTTATGGCCTGAATGCGGGCATGAAAGCGGTGGGTGTTTGTATCGGCGATGCGTTCACTGTCGAAGCCAGCGTACTCGATCCTGCATTAGGGTGTGTCGGGCAGTGCAGCGAAGATGGCTCAGCGGGTGATCCGGCCTTGTTGAAGTTGTTGGTCGATAATGGCTATACACCCATTATTAGTTCTATCGCCGTATCTCGCGAAGGTCAGTTGTTGAATGTTAACGCCGATCAGGCTGCGCTGGCGTTGTGTCAATTACTGCAAGCGGAACTGGTGCTGTTATCCGATGTCGAAGGCATTCTCGATGGTGAGCGTCAGTTGATCCCAGAAATTGATCAGCAAAAAGCCGATCAACTGGTTGCTGAGGGTGTGATCACCGATGGTATGGCTGTTAAGGTGCAGGCTGCACTGCAAGCCGCACGAACGCTCGGTCGCAGTATTGCTGTGGCCAGCTGGCGTGAGCCAGAAAAATTGACCGACCTGTTGGCTGGTAAGCCGGTAGGCACTAAGGTGCTGGGCTAGGCTGCATCGCGTTAAGCAGCAAAACACAGCAAAAGAATTAATGCGTATACCATCTTGATGGCATACGAGAAAGAACGAAACAGATGTCTGCAAGAAGAGGCGAGAAGCCGCAGACATGATGGAGTGTTAGATGAAACCATTAAATCACCTGTTAACACTGAAGGATCTCGATAAAGAGCAGATCCTTCATTTGCTGGATCAAGCCGCAAAAATTAAGGCTGCTCCTCAGGATTACGCCAATGCCTTGCGAGGCAAAAGTGTGGTGATGTTATTTGAGAAGCCATCGCTGCGGACGCGGGTGAGTTTCGACATCGGTTTAAATAAAATGGGTGGCCACGCGGTCTATCTGGATCAGCAAAATGGTGAGCTAGGTGCACGGGAAACCGTAAAAGACTTCGGCGCGAATATCTCCTGCTGGGCCGATGGCATCGTAGCGCGTGTGTTTAAGCAGAGTACGTTGGAGCAGCTTGCGACGGGTGGCTCTATTCCGGTGATCAATGCACTGAGCGATCTCTATCACCCTTGTCAGGCATTGGCCGATTTTCTCGCGTTACAGGAAAAGCTTGGCGATCCGTCAAAAGTGAAACTGGCCTATGTCGGTGATGGCAACAATGTGACCCATTCACTGATGTTGTTGGCGGCGCAGATCGGTGCTGAAATGGTGGTGGTCTGTCCTCCAGGTTATAACGTGGATGGTCAGGTTGTGGTTGATTGTCAGGCAATCAATGCGCGTACTGGCGGTAAGCTGACTATCTCCAGTGAGTTGAGTGCGCTCAACGGTGTTGACGCCATTTATGCCGATACTTGGGTGTCGATGGGTGACAGCACGCCATTGGATCAGATTAAAGCCGTGTTCTCTTCATATCAGATCAATGCTGAGTTGATGGCGAATACTGGCGCGAAATTCTTTATGCATTGCCAACCGGCACATCGCGAGTACGAAGTGACCTCTGAGGTGTTGGATGGCGAACAATCATTAATATTACCGCAGGCGGAGAACCGCATGTGGGCACAAAATTCAGTAATGCTGGAATTATTAAAGTAAGGGTGATGGCAAACATGAGTAAGCAACAAGTTAAAAAAGTCGTACTGGCCTATTCCGGTGGTCTCGATACCTCAGCCATTATTCCTTGGCTGAAAGAAAACTATGATGGCTGTGAAGTGGTCGCATTCGCTGCTGATGTAGGTCAGGGTGATGAAGAGCTTGAAGGTCTGGAAGAAAAAGCACTGGCATCCGGCGCCAGTGAATGTCATATCGTCGATCTGAAAGATGAGTTCGTAGCGGACTACGTGTATCCAAGCCTGACTACGGGTGCGGTTTACGAAGGTAGCTACTTGCTGGGTACCTCGATGGCGCGTCCTATCATCGCCAAAGCTCAGGTAGAAGTGGCTTTGAAAGTAGGCGCAGACGCCTTGTGCCACGGTTGTACCGGTAAAGGTAATGATCAAGTTCGTTTTGAAAGCACCTACGCCGCATTGGCACCGCAACTGGCTGTGATCGCCCCTTGGCGTGAGTGGACTATGTCCAGCCGTGAAGAGTTGTTGAACTACTTAGCTGAGCGCGACATCCCTTGTACTGCCAGCCTGACCAAGATCTATAGCCGTGATGCGAACGCATGGCACATCTCCACCGAAGGTGGCGAGCTGGAAGATCCGTGGAACGAGCCGACAGAAAACTGTTGGGCATGGACAACGGCGCCTGAGCAAGCCCCTGATACCCCAGCGTATGTTTCCCTGACCGTTGAAAAAGGCCGCGTTGTTGCTGTTGATGGTGAAGCGCTTAGCCCTTACGACACGCTGGTGAAATTGAACGAACTCGCGGCACCCCATGGTGTGGGTCGTGTCGATATTTTGGAAAACCGTTTAGTCGGCATGAAGTCGCGTGGTTGTTATGAGACCCCAGGCGGCACCGTGATCATGGCGGCGCTGCGTGGTATCGACGAACTGATTCTGGATAAGAACTCACGTAAGTTCCGTGACCAACTTGCGGTGGAGTTTTCTCACGTCATGTATGACGGTCGTTGGTTCACGCCACTGAACAAGTCACTGCTGGCGGCGGCAGAAAGCTTCGCTGAAGATGCTAACGGTGAAGTCGTCGTTAAGCTGTACAAGGGCACAGCCACTGCAGTGAAGAAGAAGTCACCAAACTCACTGTACTCAGAAGAGTTTGCGACCTTTGGGGAAGATGACGTTTACGACCAAAGCCATGCAGAAGGCTTTATCCGTCTGTTCTCGCTTTCCAGCCGCATTAAAGCGCTGAAGCAGGAGAAATAAGATGGCGTTGTGGGGTGGACGTTTTTCCCAGGCGGCAGACAGCCGGTTTAAAGAGTTCAACGACTCGTTGAAGTTTGATTACCAGCTGGCCGAGCAGGATATCATGGGCTCGATCGCTTGGGCGGGTGCGCTGAATAGCGTCGGCGTGCTCAGTGATGAAGAGGTGAAAGCGCTGGAAACGGCGCTGTTGCAACTACGCGCTGAAGTTCAGGCCGATCCTAAGCAGATCCTGCAGAGCGATGCCGAAGATATCCATAGCTGGGTTGAAGGCAAGCTGATCGATAAGGTCGGTGACTTGGGTAAGAAGCTCCACACTGGTCGTAGCCGTAACGATCAGGTCGCTACCGACCTGAAGTTATGGTGTAAAGACTACGGCGATCTGGTGCTTGAAGCGCTGGTTCGCCTGCAGCAAGCCTTAGTGGACCTGGCTAATCGCGAATCTGAAACCGTGTTACCGGGATATACCCACCTGCAACGCGCGCAGCCGATCACTTTTGGTCACTGGTGTCTGGCTTATGTCGAGATGTTCCATCGTGATATCGACCGTCTGAAAGACGCCATGCAGCGGCTTGATACCTGCCCACTGGGCTCAGGTGCTCTGGCGGGCACGGCGTATCCTATCGACCGTGAAAAGCTGGCTCACAGCCTTGGTTTTACTCGTCCAACATACAACAGCCTGGACGCGGTATCTGATCGCGACCATGTAATGGAATTGATGTCGAGCGCCAGCATCAGCATGCTGCACCTGTCACGGATGTCAGAAGATCTGATCTTCTACAACACGGGTGAAGCCAACTTCATCGAACTGAGTGATAACGTGACATCGGGATCGTCCCTGATGCCACAGAAGAAAAACCCCGATGCGCTGGAGTTGATCCGCGGCAAAACCGGCCGAGTATATGGCTCGCTGGCCGCCATGATGATGACAGTGAAAGCCCTACCACTTGCCTATAACAAAGATATGCAAGAGGACAAAGAGGGACTGTTCGATGCTATCGACAGCTGGGTGATGTGCCTGGATATGGCGGCATTGTGCCTGGAAGGGTTAAAAGTTAACCGTGATCGGACCATGGAAGCGGCCCAGCAAGGGTATGCTAATGCTACAGAGCTGGCTGACTATCTGGTTGCCCGTGATGTGCCGTTCCGCGAAGCCCACCACATTGTTGGTGAGGTGGTGGTTGCGGCAATCGCTAAGAAGCAACCTCTGGAAGATTTTGCCCTGTCAGAGCTAAAAGCTTTCTCTGACAAGATTGAAGAAGATGTCTATCAGCATCTGACCATTGATGCCTGTTTGGCTAAGCGTGAAGTGTTGGGTGGTACCGCACGGATCAGCGTGTCAGAAGCATTAGGCAAGGCACAACAGGCCAAGGCGCCGGTGGATGTGCAGCAGGGACAGGCGCTGGGTGGCACGACCTACCAGCAGGTAAAACACGCTTTAGCGCAAGCGCAGACGCGCTTGAATGCACAGAAAGCCGAAGTGCTGAAAGTGCGTAGTGCCAAGTTAAGTGATCTCGATGCCATCGATGAGATCGTCAGTCACTGGGCTGAAGTGGGCGAAACATTGCCTCGGAGTCGCGATGACCTGGTGCGCAGCATTCTCGATTTTGCTGTTGCTGAACAGGAAAATCAGGTTATCGGTTGTGCATCTTTGTACATCTACGGCACGGGGTTAGCAGAAATCCGCTCGTTAGGAGTGGAGCGTACGCAGCATGGTCAAGGCCAGGGGAAAGCACTGGTGCAGTACATGCTTCAACGCGGAAAGGAATTAGAGCTCAAACGTTTAGTCGTGTTGACTCGGGTCCCCATGTTCTTTGAGAAACTGGGCTTCACATACACCAGCAAAGACCAATTGCCGGAAAAAGTGATGAAAGATTGCGATATCTGTCCGAAGAAACACGCTTGCGATGAAGTTGCAATGGAATACGTACTGTAACCGTCTCTCTGGAGATAGGGTGAGAGAGTTAGTCCTCTTATTACCACCCTTGTTTGCCCCCAACACCTCGGTGATTGGGGGCTTTTTTTTACGTACAGGATGTACGGTATGCCACGGATACATGGATGTATAGGAGTGGTAAGTTACAGGAAGTACGGTCGAAAAATGCTCCCTGCGTTTTCGACATTCCCGCCATGCATGGCGGTCGTATGCCCAAAGCGCTGCGCGGGGCACGTTGTGTTCAGGAAGTACGGTCGAAAAATGCTCCCTGCGTTTTCGACATTCCCGCCATCCATGGCGGTCGTATACCCAAAGCGCTGCGCGGGGTGAGCTTTGTCGCAGATACATGGAACCCAATATACTTCGTGGGGTGTGCCAATGTATAGGAGTGGTAAGTTACAGGAAGTACGGTCGAAAAATGCTCCCTGCGTTTTCGACATTCCCGCCATCCATGGCGGTCGTATACCCAAAGCGCTGCGCGGGGTGAGCTTTGTCGCAGATACATGGAACCCAATATACTTCGTGGGGTGTGCCAATGTATAGGAGTGGTAAGTTACAGGAAGTACGGTCGAAAAACGCTCCCTGGATTTTCTATATGCCCGCCGTCGTAAATAGAAAGAGCTCTGACTGGCGGCAATAAATGATACTGACTAATTTCTTTAAATTGGCTGAATGAGAACGGCAATGATGTTGTTTGCCATCTCATTAATTTCCAGTGTTAGCTCTATATCCGCCTTGCGGTAGATGAATTTGGAGTGCTGGGCAAAACCGTTCTGTTGCAAGTAATCGTTAAGGAGTGCTTGCTGTGTGCTTGTGCCTTGAGGCGTATGCCAAATAACCTTACTTAATTGCGGTTTTGTGCCGTCAGCAGCGCTGTAGCGGTAGTTAATGATTTCAGCTCCCGCTGCTGTCGGTAAATCTTTAAGTAAAGGATCCGTTAATACAAAGTGGATTAAGCTACGGGGTTTATATGTGAGATCTTCCGATAAGCTTAACTTTACGACCCAAATAGAGAACCCAAGTGTGCATATAGTCAAAGTGAGGATCAGGCTAAGCACTATTTTTTTCATGTTTCTCAATCCGCCAGATGATAGAGAGCTCCAGGCTTTGCTGGGGTTATAGTTGTTAACTCAATTGGTAATTGCCCCCTGTAGGGTTTATTGGTTGGTTTTGGCGGGAGAGGGTATAGATATGGCAGTATAGAGTTGTTTTTTTGTTCTCCTACTGCGCCGTAGGTATCCCATAGTTGCAAAGCAAGTTCCTTTTGGACTGGTTCACATATTTTTATGTAATCTGTCGTAGGGTCTATTGCTCGGTAAAAGCCAACCAGATTAGAAACTAGATCTTCGGCACTATATCCACTGTTAGTAAAATGACGAAATATCCAGTTGCCCTGCATTTGCTCAAAATCATGGGAAACGTTTAAAAATATGCCCAATGCGACTGATTGCTTGTCTGCGATGGTAAGACCCCGTTTGATATTAAATGTTTTGGATATACCTATCTTTAGATGTCTATTTCCCATCACTTGGTTGTAACTGATTTGATAATGGCTACTGGAACCTTGAGGTTCGTTGATAATACTTTGCCAGAGTTTCAGAGCACCGCTTGGATGAGCGTGACCAAGGTCTACCCAACCACACTTAAGTGTATAAATAAGTCCATATTTACGGTGGGATGCTTGACTCCCGTGGATGATATCGCTGCGAGTGGTCATGGTGTCCTTGTCCAAATAGAGTGACGTCCTGTCTTTCGAACAATTTATCACCATCGGTGAAGTGTTACCATACCAAACTTTTCACGCTCACTGGTTCCTGGCAGTTGTTTAAACCTGCGTCCACTTTTGTTTTATTTGGGATGGCAAATTCTTACCTTTTTTATGTACAGGAAGTACGGTATGTCGCGGGTGCATGGATGCACAAGAGCGACGATGTACAGGAAGTACGGTACACCCAAAGCGCTGCGCGGGGTGAGCTTTGTCGCGGGTGCATGGATGCATAAGAGCGACGATGTACAGGAAGTACGGTATGCCACGGATAAATGGCAACCAATACACTTCGTGGGGTGTACCAATGTATAGGAGTGGTAAGTTACAGGAAGTATGGTCGAAAAATGCTCCCTGCGTTTTCGACATTCCCGCCATCCATGGCGGTCGTACACCCAAAGCGCTGCGCGGGGTGAGCTTTGTCGCGGGTGCATGGCACCCAATACACTTCGTGGGGTGTGCTAATGCACAAGAGCGACGATACCCACTGCGCTGCGCGGGGCACGCTGTGTTCAGGAAGTACGGTCGAAAAATGCTCCCTGCACTTTCGACATTTCCACCACCCATGGCGGTTGTATGCCAACTGCGCCGCAGGAGATGAGCTTTATTGCGGGTGCATGGCATTCAATACACTTAGTGGGGGGTGTTTGAGGTGCGATGGTGGTAATGAGTTGAACGAGCAGTGCCTTGATTTGACTATGACTCAATCTTGTTAAAATTTAACTTTAGCTAAGATTTTAGTTAGTACTACATATATATAACTGTGTTGTGTTGTGATGGGATGAGTCAACGTGAAGTTGAAATTTGACGTGTTTGGTAAGTCGATGAGCGTGCAACGGAGCAAGGGTGAGTGGCTATTGTTCACCGCGCCCGATTGCGGTATCGCCGTCCGCGTTTATGATGTAGTGATCCCTGCGGAGTTAACGGCCGAGGAAATATGTCTGTACTTAGACGATATTTATCACGAATATGCCAGCGAGCGGCATCCTGAAGTGAAGCAGCTTTGATAGGCGGTAAGACATCTGCTTTATTTGCTCTGCTGCACTGCTAAAACATACCTGAGTGCGAAGTTGTTACTCGTTTTGTCGTGACTGTCGCTGTTACTTTTTAACGGTTAGATCTAGTCTCTGAGGAGGTATTTTTCCATGGAGTGATCTTATGTCGCCTATTACCGCCTCGCCTATTACTGACTTGTCTTCTGCTGCCGCTTCCGGCCAGCGTTTATTACATTGGCAGATCGCCCCTTATCTGGTTCCGTCTGATCACTCTTACCTGGTCACTCTGTTATTGCATTCAAGTCTCAATGCAAAGCAGGTGTTTCTGCGTGCGGAGCCGGATAACGAAGAGTATCTGCTGCCGATGACTCTCACCTCTGCAGGTGCTGGCGATTGGCTCAGCTATCAAGCTGAATTGCCATTAAATCCAGCGGAACCTACCACAGTGTATTGCTTCAAGGTGGTGACTGAGGATAACCAGTTGTGGCTGGATGCCGCCGGTGAATCGCCACATATGCCGATGCGAGAGCAGAGCTTTAAGATAGTGGTGGGTGTTGCGCCGCCTGCATGGGTGCCACAACAGGTGTTTTATCAGGTGTTTGTTGAGCGGTTTAATAATGGTGATCCCGCCTGTGATATGGCGAAAGGTGCGTATCAAGTGCGTCATCAGGGACCGGTTAAAGCCAAGCCCTGGGGGGAACCGATAGATGGGGATAATCCAAATACAGAGTTTTACGGGGGGGATCTGGTCGGTGTTAAAAATAAACTGGATTATCTGCAGTCGCTTGGCGTCACCGCGCTTTATCTGAATCCGGTGTTTACTTCGCCCAGTGTGCATAAGTACGACATAGAAGATTATGAAAATGTCGACCTGAACTTTGGCGGCAATCAAGCCCTCGCTGCGCTGACCGATGATATGCATCAGCGTGGTATGAAGATCTTACTGGATGCAGTATTTAATCATTGCTCGGATACCCACCCTTGGTTTAACCGCTGGGGAACGCAAGACTCCATTGGGGCACACCAAGGTAAGCATTCGCCCTATTACGACTACTTCACCTTTATGGATCCTAATAATCCTGACAGTGAATTTTGTTGGCAGGGAAGTAAGGCGATCCCTGTTTTAAATCTGGGTCACCCTGAGCTGAAGGCTTATTTCTTTGATGCGCCAGATGCGATCACCCGTCGCTGGATGCAGCCCCCTTATAATGTCGATGGTTGGCGAGTGGATGTGATCCATATGATGGGAGAAGGCCCCCACGCCGATAATAATGCCAAAGTGCTTGGACAGATGCGCCAAGCAATTAAGGAGACCAACCCTGAGGGATACTTCCTCGGTGAACATTTCTTTGAAAATACCCGCTGGACCCAAGGCGAGCTCGAAGATGGAGCGATGAACTACTACGGCTTTGCATTGCCACTGCGGGCGTTTCTGGCAAAGCAGGATGTGAATTATCACCCCCATCAGCTCAGCGCTGCGCAGTTCGATGCTTGGTTGCGTCAAACCCGTTCCCGTACCCCTTATGCCACTCAGCTTTGCCAGCTTAACTTGCTGGACACCCATGACACGGCACGCTTTTTTACCCTGTTGAATGAAGATGAAGGGCTGATGAAGCTGGCCGTGGTGTTACTGATGACTTACCCCGGTGTGCCGTGTATCTATTACGGCGATGAAACGGGCATGGTTGGGGGCAATGATCCCTACAACCGTGCTTGTTTTGATTGGGATGAAGCGCACTGGAATCATTCTCTGTGGCGGCATTATCAGCAGATGATCGCATTGCGTCAGCAAACTCCCGCACTGCAGGCGGGTGCCTATCACACGCTATATGCTGAAGGGGATGGATTTGTGTTTGCTCGATTTGATGCTGAGCAGTGCTGCGTTATCGCGATTAACCGCAGCGCCGACAGGCCGTTAACCATGGCGCTTACGGCAGATTTTATGGCGGCATTGAGCAAAGCGGGTCAGTGGTCACTGCTGGTTGGGGAAGGTATCAACAAGGATGGCGTTATCACTCTGCCAGCAACAGGATTTGCTGTGTGGGACTTAAGCTAGGCGGCAGTGCGCTCTCATTTAACCGTGGAGAGATATCAATTAAACAGGTAAGGCGCCATGGGGCGCCTTATTTTTACTTGCAGCACAAAATCACATATGGGTGATTGTGAACCGTCACTATGCGCCGGGGCCACACTCCATGCACTGTTCGATCATTGCCGGACCCAAATGCAGTTTGGCGTTAAGGTCACGTAACGCGGTGCGCAAGCCCTCTTCGATCACTGGGTGATAGAACGGCATATCCAACATCTGGGCGATGGTCATCTTTTGTTGATGGGCCCAAGCCAGCAGGTGGGCGATGTGCTCCGCACTGGGGCCGATCATTTCAGCGCCTAAAAAGCGTCCGGTGCCCTGCTCACCGTAGACGTGCAACATCCCTTTGTTTTTCAGCATCACTCGACTACGGCCCTGATTTTCAAAGCTCACCTCGCCGGTAGCGAAACAGCCACAGCTACCATACTGTTTTTCCAGCTCACGATGGCTTTGACCGACCATAGCAATTTGTGGGTCAGAAAATACGGCAGCGATGGCGCTGCGGCGCAGACCGGCACGGATATCGGGAAAGCGTCCAGCATTGTCCCCGGCAATACGCCCTTGATCAGCCGCTTCGTGCAATAGCGGGATCTGATTGCTGGCATCACCCGCAATAAACAGATTCGGCACTGAGGTTTGCAGTGTATAGTGATCTGCCGTGGGTACACCCCGTTCATCCAGCTCGATATTGATATTTTCCAGTCCCAGCTTATCAACGTTAGGACGGCGCCCTGTGGCGGCTATCACGTAATCAACATGGGTTTCGATATATTCGCCCTGCTTATCGTTATAGGCGAGGAACACACGGTCGCCATCACGCTTGATGGTTTCAACTTTGGCATCCGCATCAAGATAGAACTCTTCGGCAAAGGCGTTGCGGGCGTATTCGGCGACATCGGGATCGCTCAGTGGACCGACTTGGTTACCGACACCAAACATCAACACACGTACACCAAGCCGGTGCAGTGCTTGCCCTAGCTCCAGGCCAATAACGCCGGGTCCAAATACGGCCACAGATTCTGGCAGGTCGTCCCATTCGAAGACATCATCGTTAATTAGTAAACGGTCACCCAGTTCTGCCCATGGCGCGGGATAAGTGGGGCGAGAGCCGGTGGCGATAACAATGCGCTTGGCTGTGATCTGGGTGTGATCATCGATCTGCAGCGTTGTGGCATCGATAAACTTGGCATAACCACGGATCTTGTCTTCAGCCGGAATACCATCGACCGCTTCAACTACGAAGCCGGCAAAGCGGTCACGCTCGCTTTTTACCCGCTGCATCACCTGCTTGCCATGAATGATTGGCTTGGCGGGCACTTCAATACCAAACTTGTCCGCCTTGCCGATATCGTGGGCGGCTTCGGCGGCGGCAATCAGTAGTTTCGATGGCATACAACCGACGCGTGCGCATGTCGTACCGTAAGGGCCACCTTCGATCATGACGACGCTGGCGGTGTGTTCTTTTGCTGCGCGATAAGCGCCAAGGCCAGCGGTGCCTGCGCCGATCACAGCGACATCTACGTTCAGTTGTTGCATATCGAACCTCTTATACTGTCACGATCGATGGCTTAGCCATCCATCGCGTTAAAAATATGGGGCGGCGGTGTGACCCGCCGCTGACATGGCGATGACTTAATTAGCCGGCCAAATGGGCGTCTAACTCTTCGCTACCGCCGATGTGCTTACCGTCGATGAAGACTTGCGGCACAGTGCTGCGGCCAGAAATGGCTTTGAGGCTGACGCTAGTGGCGTCGGTGCCCAGAATCACTTCTTCGTAACGCAAGCCTTTGTCGAGCAGGGCTTGCTTAGCGCGGGCACAGAACGGGCATCCCGGCTTAGTGATGATGCTGATTGACGACGGTGCTTTTGCCTGCGGATTGATATATTCCAGCATGGTGTCAGCGTCAGATACTTCAAACGGGTCGCCTGGCTTTTCTGGCTCGATGAACATTTTTGCAATCACGCCATCTTTCACCAACATGCTGTAGCGCCATGAACGCTTGCCAAAGCCGAGGTCATCTTTATCAACCAGCAGACCCATACCTTCACTGAACTCACCATTGCCGTCTGGAATAACGGTGATGTTTTCTGCTTCTTGGTCGGCTAACCATGCATTCATTACAAAGGTGTCGTTAACACTTAAGCAAACGATCTCATCGACGCCGTTTTCAAACAACACGGGCGCCAACTCGTTGTAGCGTGGCAGGTGTGTGCTTGAACACGTTGGCGTAAATGCACCCGGTAAGGCGAATACAGCGACGGTTTTACCTGCGAACAACTCGTTTGTGCTGATATCAACCCACTGATCGTCTTTGCGAGTGTGGAAAGTAACGTTAGGGACGCGTTGTCCTTCTTTGTTTTCAAAAGCCATGTCGTGCTCCAATTGATTATCTGTGGGGCGTTTTGCCCGGGTCATTGCTTGCTTCGGGAGTAACTATAGGTGGGATTGTTATATTGGTGAAATCGTTTATATTTATTTAAGTGATAGGTTTTGGCTATTAAAGATGAACATTAGAGATTTTCAGTACTTAATCGCATTACATGATACTGGCCACTTCGGCCGCGCTGCCGCGAGTTGCTATGTCAGTCAGCCCACGCTCAGTGGCCAGCTAAGTAAGTTGGAAGATGAGTTGGGTCTGCAGCTGGTGGAACGCAGCCGTCGCAGCATGATGTTTACGCCGGCTGGAGAGGCCATTGTGGCTCAAGCAAGGCAGGTATTGTTAGCTGTGGACGAAGTTAAACATGAGGCCGAACGTTGGCGTGATCCGATGGCGACGACATTGCGACTGGGGCTGATACCGACGGTGGCGCCTTATCTTTTGCCTCACCTGCTACCCGCGGTGCAAAGAGAGTTTCCAGCGCTAAGAGTCGAATTGCATGAGTTGCAAACCGAGGTGTTGTTGGAGCAACTGGGACAAGGCAAATTGGATGCGCTTATTCTGGCTAAATTGCCGGGGATGGAAAAATATGATGACCGGCTGCTTTATCAGGAGCCAATGCTGCTCGCCGCCGCATTTGATCACCCTCTGTTGCAGCAGCCCTCCTTGCAGCTGGCGCAATTGCAGGGTGAATCTGTGCTGATGCTGGAAGATGGCCACTGTTTGCGGGATCAAGCGCTCGGTGTCTGTTTTGCTGCTGGCGCGGAAGAGGATCCCAGTTTTCGCGCGACTAGCTTGGAAACCTTACGTCATATGGTGGCTTTGGGGAGGGGGATCACATTAATGCCGTTATTGGCCTGTTCAGAAACAGGTAAATCCCACGGCCTTTGCTACGCTAATTTTAGCGCACCGCAACCAACACGGGACATCGTTATGTTGTGGCGAAAAGGCTCTGGTATTAGCAGAACCTGTACGCCGCTCTCAGATCTGTGCTCGGAAGTGGTGAAAGAGGCAATGCGAGGTTATATTCACAGCGCTGGATAAGCCAATAAGTTAGGCAACCAAACAGGGAGGATGCGATGATCTCGCATGATGATCGTAGAAATTTCTACCGCATGATGGTGAATGCTGAAGTCACATTAACGCAAGTGACGACGGACTCTCGTTATGAGGGAACCTGTATCAACCTCAGTGCAACTGGGATGGCAGTGTCGGTAGATGAAATGATTGATGCAGATATGGAACTGGAAGCACGGCTTGAAGCCGCTGACCAAATGGTTCCTGCACTCAATGCGAAGACCAAAGTGATTCGGTGTACGCCCCAAGGGGACGGGAGCTACATGCTAGGGCTTGAGATCCTCGATGTAGTTTAGCCAGGTACAGGCACCACATACTGATTCTGTTTTAAGTATTCTCACTTATCTGGAGAAGATAACGGATATGGAGCGGATCCTGGTTGTAGAAGACAGCCCTATGGTGCTGAAGATTATTCGTCATTTGATCTTACAGGGGCTGGATGTTGATGTTGTAACCCAAACCGATTTAGCAAGTTGTCGTGAACAGCTTGATAGCGATGGTGAGTTTTTTGCCGCTGTTGTCGATCTGAATCTTCCTGACGCGCCCAATGGTGAAGTGGTTGAACTCGTGCTTGATCGTCAAATACCTACCGTGGTGTTAACCGGTAGTTATGATGATGAGCGGCGAGAGCGCTTGCTGAGTATGGGAGTAGTGGATTACGTCGTTAAAGAGAGTCGTCATAGTTACGACTATGTCGTAAAGCTGCTGCGTCGCTTGCAAAAAAATCGTCATATTAAAGTACTGGTCGCTGATGATTCCGGCACTACCCGCCGTTTCATTAAAGGCTTGCTACAGCAGCATTTATACCAAGTGTTAGAAGCGAAAGATGGTAAGGAAGCCCTGAAAGTCTTAGCTCAACATCCCGATGTCAGCATCCTGATCACCGACTATGCGATGCCTGAAATGGATGGGTTCGAATTGGTCAAGCAGGTGCGCACCGAAAAAGATAAGCATGAACTGGTGATTATCGGCCTGTCATCCACTGAAAGCGGTGCGTTGTCCGCCAAGTTTATTAAAAATGGCGCCAATGACTTCTTGCGTAAGCCTTTCTTTCATGAAGAGTTTCACTGCCGTTTAATGCATAACCTGGAAGAGATGGAGTTGATCCAGGCGATCCAGGACGCAGCCAATAGGGATTATCTAACTCAGCTCTATAACCGCCGCTACTTTTTCACCACAGGTGGGAAGCACCATGAGCAAGCGGTTGCCAAAGGTCAGCAATTGGCGTTGGCGATGCTGGATATTGATCACTTCAAGCAACTGAATGATAACTACGGCCATGAGGCTGGCGATGAGGTGTTACGACAACTGGCATCTAAGATGACGCAGGCCTTTCCTCGTTTTATTTGCGCGCGTATGGGCGGTGAAGAGTTTTGTATCATGATGCCCGGCCTAAATAACGATCAAGCCAATCAGCTTTTAGAAGGCTTTCGTTTGATGGTGGCGCAGCAACCCTTTATGTATGGTGATACAGAGCTTCAGGTGACCTTTAGCGCGGGAGTTACCAACCAGCTATCCAGTTGTTTGGATAATATGTACCAAGGGGTGGATGAGTATCTTTATCGGGCCAAAGAAGCGGGTCGCAACTTCGTGATTACTGACGACTAACGAAAAGCTTCACTCTATCCATCATCTCATTAGGTTGATTGATTAGATTGTAAGCACGAAAAAGGGCATTCCGCGGAATGCCCTTTTTCATGTTAAGTGCAGAGGTTAAGGCACTTCGGAGTTGATTGCTTTAATCTTGTGAATCGCTAAATCAGCGCCTTGGAATTCATCCTCTTGGCTCAGACGAATACCTATGATGGTTTTAACTAGCCCGTAGATAACGAAGCCGCCAACCAGCGCAATAACCAGCCCCGTAATAGAGCCGATCAGTTGGCTCATAAAGGTTACACCGCCAAGGCCGCCAAGCGCTTCCAGACCGAAGATGCCCGCAGCGATACCGCCCCAAACGCCGCATAAACCGTGCAAAGGCCAAACACCCAATACGTCATCGATATCCGGGCGGCGATTCTGCAGGTAGGTAAAGACGACGATGAATAAGCCGCCAGCAACAGAGCCAACGATCAGTGCACCGATAGGATGCATCAAGTCCGAGCCTGCACAAACAGCCACAAGGCCGGCTAAAGGACCGTTATGGATAAAGCCTGGGTCGTTTTTACCCATCAGCATGGCAACGACAATACCGCCAACCATGGCCATCAGCGAGTTCAATGCCACGAGGCCTGATATACCTGTCAGTTGCTGAGCAGACATGACATTAAAACCAAACCATCCTACGGTCAGAACCCATGCACCTAGCGCTAGCATAGGGATATTGGAGGGAGCGAAACCAACGACGGTGCCACCTTTAACACGCCCTTGACGAGTACCGAGCAACATGATGGCAGCAAGTGCGATCCAACCGCCGACACCATGAACCACAACGGAGCCTGCGAAATCGTGGAATTGGGCGCCAAAACTCTGTTCCAACCAAGTCTGGAAGCCATAATTACCATTCCAGATCATACCTTCAAAGGTGGGATAGAGCAGAGAAACACACAGCAGAGAAGCTAATAGCATGGGGTAGAAGCGCGCACGCTCGGCAACGCCACCACTGACAATGGCTGGGATGGCAGCAGCGAAAGTCAGCAGGAAGAAAAATTTGACCAGCTGATAACCGTTGTCTGCAGCTAAAGTGTCTGCACTGGCGAAAAAGTGCTCGCCATAAGCCAGCCAATAACCAACAAAAAAGTAACCTAATGTCGAAACGCCGAAGTCAGTGATGATTTTCACTAAGGCGTTGACCTGGTTTTTTTCGCGTACGGTACCCACTTCCAAAAAGGCAAAGCCGGCGTGCATGGCCAGCACCATGATGGCACCGCCCAGTACAAATAGGGTGTCGGCACTTTGAAGCAGTGTTTCCACCGCGCTATTGATGTCTTCCACAATTCCTCCAGTTTAAATCGAGCGCATTCAATTGGTGCAAAATGCGCCAATTAAGTGCAAAAATTTCACACCTTGTTGAGCAAGGAGTGAAACTTAGCTTCGCTTTTATAAATTTAATTATTTTTATCAATCACTTATGTTTGTGATTGTTGGGCTGCTATGGTTTGCACCTGAACAGTTCAATAACTAAAGCAGGATGTGTGCCATAACAAAAAGGAGGTATGGGAAACGCGAAGATTGGTGATTAGAAATACTTTTGGATGTCTAATTTATGGGTCTCAGGTTTTTCGCAGGAGGCGATCTTTTCATTGCATTTAGGGTCTGCAAGATCGATAAATTCTACGTCAATATGATGCTGATACTTGACGCTGTAAAACACTTTTACTTGCGGTTTAGTGAGCTCTTTTTCATTAGTTTTGGTGACAATGCCTAATTTTTCACTTTCCAGTTTCACCAGAGTGCCAACCGGATAGATACTCATGCAGCGAATAAACTCTAGTACCAAGTCGGCATCTAATTGATCCGGACATAAGCCTTTTAAGATCCCTAATGCTGCGTTCGGTACCATGCCACGCTTATAACAACGGTCCGCCGTTAGTGCGTCATATATGTCGACGATAGACACCATGCGACCATACTTTGAAATTTTATTGGCCGTTAATTTATATGGGTAGCCGCCGCCGTTGAGTTTCTCATGGTGTTGAATAATGACTTCCATGGTTAAACGTGGAACTTCAACGCCGCTTTCAATGACCACATCCCGGCTATATACCACGTGATTTTTCATTAACTGAAACTCTTCGGCAGTTAATTTACCCGGCTTATGTAGCACCTCTTCGGCGATTTTAATTTTGCCTAAATCATGGAGCAGTGCACCTAAGCAGATTTGATCGGTTATTTTTCGATCTAATTTTAGATGCTTAGCAAACACGGCCATCAGAATAGATACATTGATGGAATGTTCGAGTAGATAAGAATCTTTTTCGCGGATGCGGGTTAAGCAGAGCAATGCATCTTGATTGCGGAACACAGAATCGATGAATGATCCTGTTAGTTCTGCCATCGGCTTAATTTCAAGGGTCTTACCGGCTGCGATATCATCCAGTGCTTTTTGTTGTAGTCCTCTGGCTTCGGTATAGAGTTTCTCTGCTTTTACCATTTCGTCAGCGAAACTGGCACTGCCATGTTGTTCCGCTTTATCTGGTGTTGTTTTGGGTTGTTTTGCAGGAACTGGGGATTGAGGGAGATCGTCGCCTCGATCGGTATCGATAACGACTTCAACCACGCCTTTTTTACGCATCAAATCAACAACACTTTGGCTAGGCACCTTGCCCGCTTTTTTTATGTTGTGATGCTTACCGCCAGCTTGTTTGGCAATACCGTCTACATACATACCAGCTCTGAGCTGATCGATTGAAATTGTCTTCAGCATTTAAACTGCGCAGTAATAACAAGGCTTAATCATGGCTGCAGTCTAACCTATGAAACGGGAGTGTGATACTAAGGGGATCACACTCCGTTTATCTGTTTAGAACAGTTCCTCAGAGCGTTGTTGGTCAGAGCTATCATCACTGTCGAATGGATTGTCTTGGGTGGCTTCGGCAAACGTGGTGGGTTCACTGCCTTGGATGAAATACTCGAATCTGGATGTGTGGTCTGCTCTTCTCGCTAGCTTACCTGTTTCACGATCGATACGAACACTGACGATCCCTTCCGGTGTTGCCATTCTGGCCTCTTTTTGGCCTTTGAGGCTAGCTTGCATGAAAGTAATCCAAGCGGGCAGCGCGGTTTTTGCTCCAAACTCCTTGCCCGTGATCTGCTCCTTGCCCATGTTGGCATTACGTGAAGCAGCGCCTAGGTTGCGTTGATGATCGTCAAAGCCGATCCATGAGGTGGCAACCAGGTTACTGTTGTAGCCGGAAAACCAAGCGTCTTTCGCTTCGTTGGTGGTACCTGTTTTACCTGCAATATCCCGGCGCTTCAGCTGTCTGGCCGCGCGCCAGGCTGTACCGTTCCAACCCGTACCATCTCGCCAGCTGCCTCCTCCCCATACCGCGCTGTTTAGTGCTTGGGTGACAAGGAATGCGTTTTGGGCTGAGATAACACGTGGTGCTAGCTGCGCAGGCTCTACCGGAGTGGCAGGACTAATTGGAAACTCGTCATCAGCGTTCTGTTTTGGTATTGGCACGCAATCGCTACAGGCTACTTTGGGGGTACTTTGAAAAATGATATTGCCCTGAGGGTCTTCAATCTTATCGATCAGGTAGGGCTCTACGAGAAAGCCACCGTTGGCAAAGACGGCAAAAGCTGTGGCGACCTCCATCGGCGTCAGAGACGCAGAACCAAGGGCTAGAGATTCATTTCTGGGTAATTCATTGATATCGAAGCCGAATCGCGTCAGGTAACGGCGTAGATCTTGAAGTCCAACCGCCCGTAACAAGCGCACCGAGATAACGTTTTTCGATTTAGCCAAGGCGACGCGCAGTCGAGTTGGCCCTTCGTAGACTGGCGGTGAATTCTTTGGTCGCCATGCTGTGCCCTGACGGGAGTCCCATTGGTTGATGGGCGCGTCATTAATGATGCTTGCTAAGCTGAAGTTATCTTCAAGAGCGGCTGAGTAGATAAAAGGCTTAATGTTTGAGCCGACCTGGCGCTTGGCCTGGGTCACCCGATTGTACTGGCTGAACTGGTAGTTAAAGCCACCGACCAAAGCTTCGATGCCACCGTTTTTTGGATTGAGTGCAACAAGTGCGGCGTTGGCTTCTGGTACTTGAGCCAGTGACAACTCTCCCTCTTCGTGAGTGCGTATCCAGATCTGGTCGCCAGGATTAACTATTTCGGCTGCTGTCTTCGGTGCTTTTCCCTGGCGCTCATCAGAGATATAGGGGCGTGCCCAGTTCATCCCTTCCCATGGCATGGTACTCAGCAAGCCGCCGCGAACAGCGACTTCCGCAGTTGTTTCCGATACGGAAATAACCACCGCTGGTAGCAGATCGCCGACGGGTGAGACATCATCCAAATAATCGAAAATCTTCTCGGTCGTCCAGCCTTCGCTTATCGGTGCTATCTCGCTGTCGTTTTGCTGCGCTTCGTCTGAGCTGATAAGGGCATTTGAACCGTCCTGCCATAGCTGCTTCACTGCACCGCGGTAGCCGTGGCGAATATCATAAGCAAATAGATTCCCGACAACCGCCTTTTCAGCCGCTATCTGTGCTTTGCTTTGTACTGTTGTATAAACGTTGTAGCCGCCGGTATAAGCCTCATCTTCGCCGAGCAGGTTAATGATTTCCTGACGAACCATCTCTGACAGATAGGGGGCGTAAATACCCACTTGAGGGCCGTGATATTTTCCAGTGATGGGGGCCGCATCCGCTTCTGCGAAACTAGCCTGATCAATTGCGCCGACCTCTAGCATTCGCCTTAGTACGTGATGTCTTCTGTCTTTGGCGCGTTCAGGAGAACGGATTGGGTTTAGTAAAGAGGGGGCTTTGGGTAAGCCTGCAATAACCGCAATCTGAGCTAGAGATAATTCATCAACTGATTTGCCATAATAAACTTCTGCAGCAGCGCCGACACCATGGGCACGATAACCCAAAGGGATTTTATTTAAATAAAGTTGGAGAATTTCGTCTTTGGTTAAAAGTTCTTCAATATGCCAAGCGAGAAATATCTCTTTAATTTTTCGCATGTATGTTTTTTCCCGAGAGAGGAAAAAGTTACGTGCTACCTGCATGGTAATTGTGCTTGCCCCTTGACGCTTTTCACCTGTCATTAATAAAGAGGTAAATGCGCGGGCTATACCAATGACATCGATGCCTGGATGGTCATAAAACCGCCAATCTTCCGTCGCAAGAAACGCATTAACCATGGTCTCCGGGATCTGTTCCATTTCCAATGGAATTCGTCTTTTTTCGCCAAACTGGGATAGTAATTGACCGTCAGCGCTATAAACCTTCATTGGCGTTTGTAAGCGCATAGTTTTTAACGTATCTACATTGGGTAATTCAGGCGCTATATAAAAATAAAGGCCGATGACAGCCAATGTACCGGTCAAAAAGCAGCTGATGAATGCTATAGATAGCCATTTAATCCACTTCACGGTGGCAGACTCCAGGGGGACTAATTTTCATTTCTGTGATCAGAGAAGGCTAGTATAGGGATCTCGCTCATAAATAACGAATAGTTTTGAGAACTCTACTGTTGGATGGCGACTCGAACTGTTCTATGCTAACAGCCAGAACCAAAAAATTAACATAATAGCAATCTTTCTATTTTCAGGGAGTTTGGCGAGGGGTCATGCTGAAGGGCTTTTTAGAACAGCAAACCCCCCCGATGGTCGGCATAGATATTGGCTCGAATTCAATCAAAGCCGTGTTGTTATCTAAAACAACAGACGGATTTAGATTGGATGGCGTGGCTCAGATGCCGGTACCAAAAGGGGCGGTTGTAGATCACGAGATTCAGGACATCGAGGCTGTTGGCGGAGTGATTAAAACACTTCGCAAACGTTTTGACAGAAAAGTGCGCCTGGCGGCAGCTGCTGTCAGTGGCTCGTCCGTCATGACTAAAGTGATTTTCATGGATGCGGCTCTGTCTGACAATGAGATGGAAGAACAGATCCGGATTGAAGCAGATAACTTAATTCCGTACGCATTGGATGAAGTGAGCTTAGACTTCGAGACCATTGGTCCCAATCGTGCAGATCCAACCAAAGCAGACGTATTGTTGACCGCTTCTCGCACAGAGAATGTTGAAGCGCGTGTTAGTGCTCTTGAAGAGGGTAATTTCAGCGCTAAAGTGATCGATGTTGAGGCTTACGCGCTGGGCCGCAGCGTCGAATTGATGGTGGGGCAGCTCGAAGGCTACTCTGAGAAAAGTGTTACTGCGGTGGTCGATATCGGTTCAAATATGACAACCTTTAGTTTTGTCGTAGATGGGCAGGTTGTGTATACCCGAGAGCAAGCCTTTGGTGGTGAGCAATTTACTCAGTCGTTGATGTCTTATTACGGGATGGAACATGCCGAAGCGGAAACGGCGAAACTAACAGGCGAACTTCCACGTAACTACACTTTTGAAGTGTTGGCGCCGTTTCAAACATCGTTAATTCAACAGCTGCGACGAACTATTCAGATTTTTTCGACCTCAAGTGGTTACGATAAAGTCGATAATTTAGTTCTTGCCGGTGGTACCGCACAGCTTGAAGGTATTGTGCAACTGCTTTCAGATGAGTTAGGTGTGGAAACCATCGTGGCTAACCCTTTTAGCGGTATGACATTGGCTGAAGAAATTGCCCCTGAAGCGATTACAACGGATGCAGCAAAATATGCTGTTGCCTGCGGCCTAGCATTAAGGAGCTTTAGCCAATGGCACATATAAACCTCCTTCCTTGGCGCGAAGAGGCGCGCAAGCGTCGTCAAAGTGCCTTCACGGCGATGCTCGGAGCGACTGTCTTTGCGGGTGTTTTGTTGATGTATGGCGTTTACTCAATTGTTGATGGTGTCATTGACAGCCAACGTCATCGAAATGCTTATCTACAGCAGGAAATTCAAGTTCTGGATCGTCAGATTGCAGAGATTAAAGAGCTGCGCAAGAAAAAATCTGAACTGGCACAACGTATGAAGTTGATTAGCGACCTGCAGAAGAACCGGAATATGGTGACGCGGGTATTTAATGAATTAGCATCATCGGTGCCTGGTGGTGTGTATATGACGGAACTTGACCGCAAGTCTGGCAATATCCAGATTGTTGGGCGCTCCGAGTCTAATAACCACCTTTCTAATTTGATGCGCCGTGTCGTGAATTCAAGTTGGTTGACTGATCCTACCTTGCAATCGATTCAGGCAGATCCGAAAGAACCGAAGTTGAAGAGCTTCTCAATGCGTCTTCGTATCAAAGAAGCTGCAGCACCTGTTGCTGAAGACGCTAAGCAGAGGGGAGCTAAACGATGAAATTTGACTTGAAAGAGCTGAATGAAATCGATTTCAATGAGTTGGACCTTAACAATATGGGCGAATGGCCTTCTACGGTTAAGGCCATATTCATAGGGATTGTTGGTGTTCTTACTTGCTTCCTGTTTTATTACTTCATGATCGGTGATCAGCTCGACGATTTGTCGCGAGAGCAGGCTCGTGAAATTGAATTACGGGAACAGTTTCGCTCTAAATATCATTTAGCTGCCCGGGTGAAAACCTACCGTGAGCAGATGAAAGCGATGGAAGAAACGTTTGAAAACTTGCTGCGTATCTTGCCGCTAAGCCATGAAACACCGGGTCTGTTGGACGATATTACCTATGTCGGCACTACCCATGGCCTCGAGTTCGTTAACATTAACTGGGAACCCGAGCGGCCACAGGAATTTTATATCGAGCTGCCTATCGCGATCGTTGTTGAGGGTGACTATCACCAATTTGGTGACTTCGTGTCAGATGTCTCTGCATTACCACGAATTGTTAGTCTCCATGACTTTTCTATTAAGCGTATAGATGAGTCGAAGTTGCAGCTGAGTATTTTGGCTAAAACATACCGCTACAAGGAGGCTCAGTAATGAAGAAGTTAGCATTGCTCGCCTTGGTTAGTGCGGGACTTTATGGTTGCGGAGACGATATTAGCGATCTACAGGAGTTTGTTTCCTCCGTTAAAGCGACGCAGTCAGGTTACGTGGAACCTATGCCTGAAGTTGCGCCGTTTCAGCATGAAGATTACGTGGCGAGTGAATTGAGAAGCCCGTTTGTGGCGCCTCAGCCTGAGCTTATCGTAGAAGCGGTTGAAGTAGTAAAAGATTGCTTAACACCTGATGTCAATCGTATTAAAGAGCCTTTGGAAGCTTATGCGATTGATAATCTGACAATGAAGGGCACCGTTGGTGATGCCGAAGGTCTTTGGGCGTTGATGCAGACTGATGACGGAGGCTTGTTCCGTGTGAGAGCCGGTTATCATATGGGGCTCTATTTCGGATTGGTGACGCAAGTGCGCCGTGATGGTTTAGATCTTATCGAGTTAATCCCTGACGGCTCAGGCTGTTGGGTAGAGCGCTACACCGATGTGGCACTTGCGGAATAATAAGTAGAATTCAGGAACGGATATGTTTAGTGAACGGACGGTGAGGCATTTAGGCCAAGTTGTTGGGTCGATAACTTCGGGAGAGTTGAGAGCCGTGATTTCTAATAGGCTAGTAACACTGTTCTTATGCCTGCTGCTGACGCCAAGTGCAGTGAATGCAGCGCAACTCAAGGACATCCGCTATAACGCGGTCGTGGAAGATCTTCTGGAGATCGAACTTGTATTCGATGCGCCGGTTGAAGATCCAGAGAGTCGGGTGAACCATCGCCCGACAGAGATTGAGTTTAGATTTCCTGACGTCACGTCAGATCTGGATCTGCGTAGTATCCCAATTGATAAGGCCGATGTTCGTGGCTTGAGTATTCAGGAAGGTTTCCGTGGTATGAAAATGGTGGTGGGGCTAAAATCCCTGCGTCCTTATCGTACCCAGCGGAAAGGTAACTCCTTTATTATCAGCATTGGTAATGAAGTCGTTGCTGGGCCGACGCCTGATGACGTTTTCCTTAATCGAATTAATGCTCTCGATTTTCGACGTGGGGCGGAAGGCGAAGGTCAGTTTCTTGTTTACCTTGAAGGCCAATCTGCTGCGGTGGATGTGACTCAAAAGGGTGAGAAGCTGATCGTTGAATTCCATAACACTGACATCATGAAAGAACTGATCTACATGATGGATGTTATTGATTTTAATACGCCAGTGAAAACCATCGAGACATTTAAAGGGGAAAACTATACTCAGTTTATGGTCGAACCATTAACTGACTATACCTACAACTACTATCAATTAGATAATCTCTTTACCTTGACTGTTTCCCCCATCTCGGAAGACGAAGATGATGTGTCAGACCAATACGCAGGTCAGCCTATCTCGCTTAACTTCCAGGATATTCCTGTGCGTACTGTTTTACAGATTATTGCTGATTACAACGGATTCAACCTTGTAACCACTGATTCTGTGGATGGCAATATTACACTTCGTTTAGACGGTGTGCCTTGGGACCAAGCGCTTGATATTATTTTGAAGGTTAAAGGCCTTGGTAAGCGAGTAGAGGGACGCATTCTGATGATTGCACCTTCGGAGGAGCTGGCGGTACGTGAAGCTAACGAATTAAAAGCGGAGCGTGAAGTTAAGGACTTGGCGCCTCTGTACTCTGAATATATTCAGGTTAACTATGCTAAAGCGGCGGAATTGACTGCGATTATTACCTCTTCTGATTCTTCGCTGTTATCGAAGCGTGGCGCTGTTTCAATGGATGAACGAACCAATACTTTGTTGGTTCGTGATACCGCGGAACGTTTGGAAGATATCCGTCGTATGATTGATGTACTGGATGTGCCGGTTAAGCAGGTGATGATTGAAGCGCGAATGGTAACCATTAGCGATGGTGTTCAGGAAGACTTAGGTATTCGCTGGGGTATCACAGATACATTCGATGATGGCGCAACGTCCGGCACCCTTGAGGGGGCTGATGCAGCAGCAGCAGGTATTGTTCCTGACTTAGCTGACCGCTTGAATGTAAATCTTCCTGTCGCGTCACCAGCCGGTAGTATCGCATTCCAGGTAGCAAAACTGGCGGATGGTACCATCCTTGACTTAGAGCTCTCAGCTTTAGAGCGCGAAAATAAGGGTGAGGTGATTGCGAGTCCACGTATCACGACGGCTAACCAGAAACCTGCGTATATCGAACAGGGTACAGAGATCCCATTCGTGGAAGCGTCTTCTTCTGGTGCGACATCTGTGACCTTTAAAAAAGCGGTATTAGCGCTACGTGTTACACCACACATTACGCCTGATGACCGTATTATTCTCGATTTGGTTATTACTCAGGATACCAAAGGCGATACTGTACCTACTGGTACTGGTCTAGCGACGGCAATTAATACCCAGGAAATTGGCACGCAAGTTTTGGTCAATAACGGGGAAACCATTGTTCTTGGTGGTATCTATCAGCAGGAAATTAAGCGTGCGGTCAGTAAAGTGCCGCTGCTTGGTGACTTGCCTGGCGTAGGCTGGATGTTCAGAAACACCAGCGATACCAATGAGAAGAAAGAGATCCTGATCTTTGTAACACCAAGGATTGTGACTGAAACTTTCTAACTGGTAGTTAGCTTAAAAAGGGGAGCTTGCTCCCCTTTTTTGATCTTAATTGCCAAAGGGGTACTGTTCCTGAGATAATGGTAGATTGTTCGCGGGTCCTTAACTCTTTAAGGAGAGACCAAGGTTTCACTCTGTTTAATCGGCTGTAGACGGCAATGGCAGAAAAAAGAAATATATTCCTAGTAGGCCCCATGGGGGCTGGTAAAAGTACGATTGGGCGTCATTTGGCGCAAGAACTTCACCTAGAATTTTATGATTCTGATAGCGAGATTGAGAGTCGCACAGGCGCTGATATCGCTTGGGTGTTCGATATTGAGGGTGAAGAAGGCTTTCGCGCTCGAGAAGAGACAGTGATTAATGATCTAACAGAGTTGCAAGGCATTGTGCTTGCAACGGGTGGTGGATCGATCATGAGTAAAGAGAACCGAAATAAGTTATCTGCTCGCGGTATCGTTGTCTATCTCGAGACTTCAATTGATAAGCAGTATGCGCGTACGCAGCGTGATAAGCGTCGGCCTTTATTACAGACCGACGACCCACGTAAGACGTTAGAAGATCTGACCGATGTCAGAAACCCTCTTTATAGCGAGATCGCCGATTTGACTGTGAAGACTGATGAGCAAAGTGCTCGTGTCGTAGCAAATCAAATTATCAAGGAACTCGGTTTTTAAGATAGTGGTGCAGGATATGAGCGTCCTTCAAGTTGTATTGGGTGAGAGAAGTTATCCCATTACTATTGCTCCAGAGGCTTTTCGAGCCGCTGGTGCTGTGGTCAAATATGTGCGTGGTGATCGTGTCATGATTGTCACCAATGAGACTGTAGCGCCGCTTTATCTGGCGCAACTCGAAGCCGCTCTGACCAGCAAGAAAGTTGCTTCTGTGGTTCTACCTGACGGTGAATCGTATAAAACCCTTGATACCTTGAATCAGGTGTTTACCGCGTTGCTTGAAGGAAACCACGGGCGTGACACCACGGTTATTGCACTAGGTGGAGGAGTTATTGGCGATATGGCGGGCTTTGCCGCCGCGTGCTATCAGCGCGGGGTGCCGTTCATTCAAATACCAACGACCTTGCTTTCACAGGTCGATTCTTCTGTTGGTGGTAAAACAGCCGTTAATCACGCTTTAGGAAAGAATATGATTGGGGCGTTCTATCAGCCTCAAGCAGTTTTTATCGATACCCTCTGTTTAGGGACATTGCCTGCAAGGGAGTTCGCAGCAGGGATGGCCGAGGTGATTAAGTACGGTATCATTGCCGATGAGCCCTTCTTTGAATGGTTAGAGCAACATGCGGACGAGTTGCAGGCGTTACAGCCAGAGGCTTTGCGTTATGCGATCGAACGTTGTTGTCAGATAAAAGCGGATATCGTTGCCGCTGATGAAACAGAAAAAGGTGTTCGCGCGCTACTTAATCTGGGACATACATTTGGTCACGCGATAGAAGCTGAACAAGGGTATGGTCAATGGCTACACGGTGAGGCAGTGGCAGTGGGCATGGTGTTAGCCGCAAAAACATCATTAGCGCTCGGTTTGATTGATGAAGCTATGTATCAACGGCAAGTCGCACTCATTCGACTTTATGACCTTCCTGTCGTTCCTCCTGCTGAGATGGACTTCGATTCTTTTATGACGCATATGCAGCGTGATAAGAAGGTATTGCAAGGTAAACTCCGGCTTATTTTGCCAGAGAGAATAGGTCGCTGTGCGATGTTTGACGATGTCGAAGAGGCCGTGTTGCGTTCAGTGCTGGCGTAATGACGCCTATACCCTATTGGAGGGGTGTGTTTGCAAAACGTTCAACACAGTGAAGGCGAATTGTTTGTCTCACAACAGCAGCTGCACGAGCGGTTAGGCTTTCTCGTCGAATTCGATTCAAATATTGTGCTACTAAAAGGTAGCACCGGTAGTGGTCGAAGTACGACACTGCTCAGTTATGTCACCAATCACGACACCACAACTAATCATGCTTTCGTTCAGTGCCAATCGGACGCTGATGTTTGTCACTATCGCCACCAAATACTGACGCAGCTGATCACTAATCCCTTGTTTGATGAAGCCGATCCCCTGTCTGATAGTTTATTGCGGATGTTGCCTGATGAACCGCAAAGAATGTTAGTGGTGTTGGACGATTGCCAGTTTTTCAGCAATGAAGTTTGGCAGGAAATTGCTGAGTTAATTATCACCTTTCGCCGTGATGGAAAGCATCAATTATCGGTGATTGGCTCCATAGATAGCTCAGCTAACCTGTCACTGGCCGGTTTGGTTGGTGATGGCGTCGTAGAGGTGGCTATGCCACCTTTGCCGATGGAGGAACGCCGCCATTTTCTATCTGAATTACTCGCGGCAGAGCCATCTATGCTGCTCAACAACGAAGCGATTGAACGTCATCTTGCATTAGCAAAATCACCTGCCGCCGTTATGGCGCTGGCAACAAAAATTAAGGGAGGCGGTGTGAAGAAAACAGCATTTCCGTGGCAACATGCAGTGCTAGCGGGGTTGGTCACTGCGCTGCTTATCGCTTTGTTGTTGTGGGAATTCCAGCCATCTCCCGACGATGCTTCTCCACGCGTTGAACCTCGCCCTGTAACTGAACGGCTACCTGACGATGAAAAGCTATCTGATCAGGCAATTGGAGAAGAGGTCGTAAAAGCGCCTTCTGTACCGGCAGAGAACCCGATATTGCGTGCCGATGAGTTACTGCCTGCTGAATTGACCGAACCGCCAGTGGAAATTGAAGCTGCGCCGCCAAGTGGTCAAAATGTGGTAATCGAGATCCCCGATGAGCTGCTGATTGAGGCTGAACAGCAGAACCTGCTGCCAGTATCTCCTTCCGTCTCGCCGATCTCGACCGAGGAAAGCGATGGCGATGAGTCAGGTGCAGAGGAGACCGACCCTGCCACAGTGATTCCTGAGGCGAGCTTGGATGTCACCCCTGAGACAGATGAAAAAAAGTTCGTAGCTTTGCCGGTGACGCAAGAAGATGCGGAAGTTCGCCAGCGCATATCTGCGTGGCCAACAGCGCATTACACACTGCAACTAGGTGTATTTTCTGACGAAGCCGTTCTTGCACGTTTTTACCAGCGAGCAGAAATTGCGCTACTGAAGGATGATATTCTCGAGTACATTGTGACCAAGAAGGGGCTGCCTCGTCATGTGCTTATCTTGGGGAACTTTGCTACTCGTGCAGAAGCTACGGCATACCTGCAAGCGTCTTCGGCAGATCTGCGCGCCTTAAAGCCTTGGACAAAAAGTGTTGCAGCTGTGCAAGCGGATATAACAGAAGCGCAGGGGGCTGTGCGTAGTGAGTAGTAAAGTGCGTGCTTTCCTAAAGTGGGCGGGCGGAAAGTATGGGTTAGTTGAAGAGATCAATCGGCGCTTACCCTCAGGTGATACCTTAGTAGAACCTTTTGTAGGTGCTGGTTCGGTATTTATTAACTCTGATTATAAAAATTACCGATTAAACGATATTAATCCTGATCTGATTGGTCTTTATCAGCTCCTAGCTGATCAGGGAGATAGGTTTATTGCTGCGGTGAAACCGCTATTTTCAGAGCAGCATAATACGCCAGAAGCTTACTATCATTGGCGACAAGTGTTTAATCAGAGTGCTGATCCTGAATTGCGTTCGCGACTCTTCCTCTACTTGAATCGTCACGGCTATAACGGGCTCTGTCGTTACAATAAGAAAGGTGCTTTCAATGTGCCTTTTGGTCGTTATAAGCGCCCATACTTTCCAGAAAAAGAGATGGCATTTTTTGCTGAGAAAGCGAAACGAGCCACGTTTACCTGTATGCCTTTCGCCGAGGTGATGCGGGCTACCGGGCCAGGCGATGTCGTGTACTGCGATCCTCCCTATTGGCCACTTAGCCCCACTGCCAGCTTTACCTCCTATCATGGTGCTGGATTCAATCGCGCCGAGCAGGAGTCTTTGGCGCTGGTAGCACAAGAGGTCTCCTCAAAAAACGGGGTGCCCGTATTAATTAGTAACCATGAGGTAACCGAGACGCGAGCACTTTATGCTCCTGCTAATTTAGATATAGTCCGTGTTAAGCGTACTATCAGTCGTAATGGGTCAGGGCGGCAAAAGGTAAGTGAGTTGCTTGCTTTTTACGAAGGGCGGTTAGTCGCGGAATAGGCTTATTTATCTAGTACCCAGCTAACGACAGCTATCAGCGTTAGCACCAGCATTAATGCCATAACGATGCCAGCAATGATAAATGGCACCGGATTGTGGTACTGAAAATCTTGTTTTCTCGCCGCTTCACTCTGCACGCCAAAGAAAGCCGATACTACCGCTCTTATGGCTCGCAACGGGTGAACTGATATCTTCTTCGGGAGTTGCAATTCAACCCTAGCTCTGGGGTTCTTTCGGCGAGATAGGCTTATCAGTAGTATTCGAACGGGATAGGAGTTCAAGCAGATCGATGAAGTGATATTCTGCCGAACGACTATCGCCAGCTAACCATGCCCACCAGCTTTCATTTGATGCTTTGTTTTGCAATGAGCAGCGGTTTGCAGGGTGGCTGACCGGAAGGCTGGCGTCAAAAGTAATGCTCTCTGCTTCGCAGGAACATGCGTCACCCAGGCTTGTACTAGTGGGCCACTGATGGAAAGCAACAATAGAGCTTAAAACTACGGTTGCTGCACTTGATAAAAAGATCTTCGAACGAATCATTTCACTGCCTCCCTGACAGAGATACAAACAAATATACCACTGCTAATAAAGGGAAACTATGCTTGGAGTGTTAAATAAAGGTTAAATTTTGAGCGGTGTATGCTGTGACAAGAAATAACGCCGCCGGATGGCGGCGTTTATGTTACGGCTGTTGTTCTTACAGATCGAAGTCAACAGCGTAAGAAACAGCAACTTTAACATCGTCTAAGTTGCCGCCGTCGATGTCAGTTTTAGAAACCAACAGACCGAAGCCGCCTTTAGACAAGCTTACGCTGTAATCGGTATAGCTGTCGCCAAACCAATCTTCTGCAGAATCACCGCTGAAGTTACCTACGTGTAGGCCAAGCTCTAAGCCTTCTGAAATTTCAAAAGCGGCGTCAGCATAGACGTAAACCCAGTCATCATCCTGGCCGTCGCTGAATGCGTCATCGCCAGAGTTAACCAGTGTTGCTGCACCTACGGTGAAGTAAGAATAGCTAACAGAACCATATACCTCGCCTAAGTCGATTTCAGCGCTGTCGTCTGGGTATGCATAGTAGATGTAACCTACGTCATAACCGAAGTCACCAACTGCTCCTGCGTAGCCGAAGTAGAAGTCTGCTTCGTAAGATGCGTCGAGTCCGGTTACTTCATCACCACCAAAATCTACGTTTGATGCCCATGTACCTACATAGATACCTGAAGAATGTTCATAGTCGATGCCACCCTGTACGGCTGCGCCGTCATCAGTTTGGGTCACACCACGCCATAAGTAGTTGCTAGTTACGCTAGCGTTGGCTGACAAGCCTTCGATGGCGTATGCGTTAGTAGAAGCGAGTGCTGCAACACCCAAAACTGAGCTGATAGCTAAAGAAAGTGCTTTTTTCATTTTAGTATTTTCCTGGGTTTGGAATTATCGCTGTGGTTAAAGCGATCATCGTGCCAGTTTTTTTAAGGCTATGAAAAGTAATGGTTAATATGGTTTTTGGCCTTGGTGCCGCGGGAAGGGATATCAATTTTTGTAACATCATGGTGCATTAGTTTTACAAAACATTTATCAGTGCATTATTTTGGTGCGGCGCTTTAATTGAGTGCATCCTTCGCGAAAACTGGAGCTGAAAAACTGCCTACTTTTTAGTACACTGCGTCTCTCTTAATAGCTCGGCGAGAAACCACTCATGCAACCTTATCTACTTGCTCCCTCTATCTTATCTGCAGATTTGGCCCGTTTAGGTGAAGAGGTCACCCATGTGCTTGAGGCGGGGGCGGACGTTGTGCATTTTGATGTGATGGATAATCATTACGTGCCGAATCTCACTTTCGGCCCGATGATTTGCCAGGCATTGCGAAACTATGGCGTGACTGCGCCAATCGATGTGCATTTGATGGTGTCACCGGTAGATGAGCTGATCGAACAGTTTGCCGATGCGGGTGCGAGTATGATTAGCTTTCATCCGGAGGCGAGCCAGCATGTCGATCGTTCGTTGCAACTGATCCGAGACAAGGGTTGTAAGGCCGGGTTGGTGTTGAATCCGGCAACGCCATTGCAGGTGTTGGACTATGTATGGGACCGTTTGGACTTTATCTTATTGATGTCAGTTAACCCTGGATTTGGCGGGCAGGCATTTATTCCTGCAACGCTGGCTAAGATCGAAGCGGTGAAACAGCAGATAGAGCAGCGTGGCCTGAATATTCGTTTAGCTGTCGATGGTGGCGTGAAACAGGACAATATTGTCGAGATCGCCAAAGCTGGCGCAGATATGTTTATTGCGGGTTCAGCCATTTTTGGCCAAGGTGACTATAACGAGGTGGTCGGCCAATTCCGTCAGAAGTTGGCCACCGTTTAAATGCCGTCGTCCTTTCGTCAGATCCGTGCCATTGCATTTGATCTCGATGGTACGCTGCTGCACAGCGCACCGGACCTGCACTATGCGGTTAACCAGATGCTGATTGAACTTGGCCGTGAACCGGTGTCACTAGGACAGGTAACGGGCTGGATCGGGAATGGTATTGAAGTCCTTGTGCAGCGTGCGCTCAGCCGTAGTTTCAATGTTGATACTCGCTTGGAGCCAGAACTTGTTGAGCAGGCGTTGGGCTTGTTTAAGCTGTTTTATGCCAACGCACTACACCGCTTTAGCTCGCTATATCCTGATGTAGAAGCCGTGTTGATGGCGTTGAAAGCGGCAGGCATGAAACTGGCTATTGTTACTAATAAAGCGACTGAGTTTACCTTACCGTTAGTCCAACAGTTCGGCTTGTCAGGTTTGATTGACTTGGTGGTCTGTGGTGACACGCTGCCACAGAAAAAACCGAGTCCCGATCAGTTGCTATATTGTGCCGAGCATTTTGATATCTCCGCCACTGAGTTACTGATGGTGGGAGATTCTAGGAATGATATTCAAGCCGCAAAAGCAGCCTTGAGCCCGAGTATTGGCTTGACCTATGGCTACAACTACGGGGAAGATATCGCTCTTTGCAACCCGGACCGGGTACTTAATCAACTAGCGGAGCTCTCGGCGCTGTTATTATCTGTGCCTGAATCCGTGTAACTAATTTTTCAAAGCATTTGCAGGAACATTCACATGTCTAAACCCATCGTCCTTAGCGGCGCGCAGCCTTCCGGCGGTCTTACCATTGGTAACTATTTTGGCGCCATACGTAACTGGATTAAGTTACAGCAGGATCATGAGTGCTTATTCATGCTGGTGGATCTGCATGCGATCACGGTCCGCCAAGAGCCAGCGCTGCTGCGCGAGCGTACTTTTGATGGTATGGCGTTGTATCTCGCTTGTGGTTTAGATCCACAACAGAGCAGCGTGTTTGTCCAGTCACATGTGCCAGAGCATGCTCAGTTAGCTTGGATATTGAACTGTTATACGCAGATGGGTGAACTGAATCGAATGACTCAGTTTAAAGATAAGTCGCAGAAAAATGTCAACAATATCAATGTGGGCTTGTTTGGTTATCCGGTATTGATGGCGGCAGATGTATTACTGTATCAAGCCAATAAAGTACCTGTGGGCAATGACCAAAAACAGCATCTAGAGCTGACTCGCGATATCGCGACCCGTTTTAACAATCTTCATGGCGATACTTTTGTCGTACCGGACCCCTTTATCCCCGAAGTGGGGGCTCGGATCATGAGCCTGCAGGAGCCAGAGAAGAAGATGTCAAAATCAGATGATAACCCGAATAATTTTGTCTTGATGTTAGAGGAACCAAAGAAGATCGAGAAGAAGATTAAACGGGCGATGACCGATTCTGATGAGCAGGCGCGGATCTATTTCGATCAGCAAGAGAAAGCAGGTGTATCCAATCTGCTGACATTGCTGAGCTGCGCGACAGGAGAATCCGTGGAAAGTTTGGTGCCGCAATACGAAGATAAAATGTATGGCCACTTGAAGAAAGACGTTGCCGATGCTGTGGTCTCGATGTTGACGCCTATCCAACAACGTTATAAAGAGCTGCGTGAAGATGAAACGGCATTGACGCAGATAATGGCGGTAGGTGCAGAGAAGGCATCAGCGATCGCTTCTGAGACCTTAAAAACGGTGTATGAGCGCGTCGGTTTAGTCGCTCGTCCTTAAAGTATTGTTACCGCAATAGAAGGGCTGTCATTGAAGGCAGCCCTTTTCTTTTCAGACGATTGCTTGGCGTATGGCGCACGTCGGTTTTGCCTTAAGATTTATACTGAGGGTTGAGTCTATAGGCGGTTATAGAGTAGGTAGAGATAGATGCTGTTAATGATCGATAACTATGATTCGTTTACCTATAACCTGGTGCAGTATTTTATGGTGCTCGGCCAGCAGGTCGAGGTGGTTCGTAACGACGAAATAACGCTGGCTGAGATCGAGGCGCTAGCACCAGAGTATCTGGTGATCAGCCCGGGTCCCTGCACTCCTGATGACGCTGGTATTTCGCTGCCGGCTATCGAGTACTTTGCCGGTAAGCTGCCTATCTTGGGTGTCTGCTTAGGTCATCAAGCGTTGGGGCAAGTTTTCGGTGCGACAGTCACTCTTGCCAGGCAGATGATGCACGGCAAGACCAGTGCCATTAGCCATCGTGGCGAAGGGATCTTTTGTGGATTATCGAACCCACTCACAGTGACCCGCTATCATTCGTTGGTGCTGGACGTTGCGAGCCTTCCCGACTGCCTTGAAGTGACCGCCTGGACTTGCGACAGCAATGGCAAGATGGATGAGGTGATGGCAGTTAGGCATAGAGATATTGCTTTGGAAGGTGTGCAATTTCATCCTGAATCCATTCTCAGTGAGCAAGGGCATGAACTGCTGGATAACTTCTTAACGCGTTACGCGCCATCCTGCTCCCCGATTTGAATTAGCTACTGCGCTTGCTTTTGGTGCTGGTGTATTTCGCTGGCATCACATTTACTCATTGTTAGGCGGGTGTTCATAAGGAAAGCCGTTAGAATATGAGAGACGATTATTGATCCCTTGAGTATCTAAATGGCATCAGCAACAACGCCGTCGCGGGGGCGTTTTCATTCTCAATCATCACAAACCTGCGACCATGAGACCGAGTTAGATCTGAATGGATCCGCTCATATCCTCGAACAGCGTCACTTGGATTATCTTTGTGGCATCCCTTTCCATACCCCCTCTGAGCTCATTGAGTCTAGTGATGAACAGCAGGTCAAGCTGCAGGGACTGGCTATTGATCAGCAGCGTCGACAACAGCATGCGCAGCGACTGGCGCAGAAAGAGATGCTGAGGGCAACCTTAGTGCAACGGATCACCGCCCAAACTGAAGCGAAATTGACAGAATTACTCACTGGTGATTGGCCGGTTGTGCTTCAGCAACTGCCGATCAATCCCAAGCTCACTGAGTCATTAGCCATGTTGGCGCTTGATGCGCCAACATCCCACCTGGAGCAGCAGCTACGGCAGCTGTCCTGGCTGACACGAGAATTGCTCGCCACGGTTAATTCGCCGTTATTCAAGCAAAGCCACGCAATTACGACGCCAATAGTTGACCTGCCCCATGCGCTGGCAAGCTTTGGTCAAGAACGCTTGAAGCAGTTGTTAGCACGACATTTATGTGAACAGATGTTGCCGGATGATAATCGACCTTTCGCAAATTCTGCTCGGCGGCTTTGGCAACATGCGCTGGTTAGTGCGAATGCCGCGCATTATTTGGCAGAGAAGCAGGGGTTAGATCCCTATCTCGCGGGTCGTTTAAGTTGGGTCAACAGTTACGGCTCGCTGACGCTATTGAGGTTGATTAAGCAGATCTTTCTGGCACTGTGTGAGCATCACATGCAACAGGCAAGGTTGACAGCTAAACCTGAGATCCATCAAGTGCTTAGCGAGCTAGATCTTCCTGCTACCATGCTCAAAAGGCAATTTTCCCGTTACCAGAAAGTGATCACGAAAGCGCTTTTGCCGCAGATTTCTCCTGAATGTAAAACATGTGTTACAGTCAGCCGAGAGCTGCATAGTTCGTTGCCGTGGAAACTCACCTCGCCATACGCTCGAATCGTGAAGTTTGCTAGCTGTTATAGCCAGTATCTATGCTTGAATGAACAGCGTCGGATACAGCTCGATGAGGCTGTAAAGTTAATGGCACAGTACGGTTTTTCAGGTGACGATCTACAGGAATTAACACGGCAAAATCTTAAAAAAGCGCGTGCATAGCCATAGATTGAGTTTGTTATGCAATAACTATGCATTTAAATTGGGTCTCTAGTGCTTATTTTGCATGTTTATTCGTTGTTTAATCAAAATTTCCCTTAGTTGTTCGCATTGGTAATAATGCGGTTACATTAGAGTAGGCTCGGCTGCATTGATATTGAGCAATGAATAGCCAATGTGCCTTCACAAATTCTCGGCCATAGGAGCCAAAATATGTCAGAGTCGAACGTTTCTCGAGCCCTTTTTGATGAAGTAATGGTGCCCACCTATGCACCTGCGAAGATGATCCCAGTTAAGGGAGCAGGTTCACGGGTTTGGGATCAAGAGGGACGGGAATATATCGACTTCGCGGGTGGCATCGCTGTGAACTGTCTGGGTCATTGTCACCCAGCCATGGTTGACGCGGTGAAGGCGCAAGCAGACAAGCTTTGGCACTTGAGCAATGTGTTCACTAACGAGCCAGCACTGCGACTCGCTAAGCAACTCACGGAAGCAACCTTTGCAGACAAGGTGTTTTTTGCCAACTCAGGTGCAGAGGCGAATGAAGCAGCGCTGAAGTTGGTGCGCCGCTATGCCGTTGAGAACTTTGGTGAAGAAAAAGACCAAATTATCTCTTTCAAACAGGGCTTCCACGGCCGAACTTTTTTCACTGTCACAGTCGGTGGGCAAACCACTTACTCCGATGGCTTCGGCCCTAAGCCTGGTGCGATTGAGCATTCCCCCTATAACGATTTGGCAGCGCTGGAGGCATTGTTTTCTGATCGTACCTGCGCCGTGATGATGGAGCCGCTGCAAGGGGAAGGTGGAATTATTTCTGCTGATCCTGAGTTTGCTAAGGGCGTTAGAGCGCTATGTGACAAATTTAATGCACTGCTGGTATTTGATGAGGTGCAAACAGGGGTTGGTCGTACTGGCGAGCTATACGCTTATATGGGGCTGGGAGTGACACCTGATGTGCTGACTACCGCGAAGGCATTGGGTGGCGGCTTCCCTATCGCAGCCATGCTCACCACAGATAAATTAGCGCCTTCCCTGAAAGTCGGGACTCACGGTAGCACCTATGGTGGTAATCCGATGGCTTGTGCCGTGGGTGAGGCGGTTCTTTCGTTGGTGAATACGCCTGAAGTACTGGCGGGTGTTAAGCAGAGAGAACAGTGGTTCCGTGATGCTCTGAATCAAATTAATGAAAAACATCAGGTATTTGCTGAAATTCGTGGTCAAGGGCTGTTGGTCGGCGCGGCATTAAACGAAAAGTACGCTGGTCGTGCGCGAGACTTCTTAATGGCGGCTGTCGAAGAGGGCACCATGATGTTGGTGGCAGGACCTAATGTGCTGCGCTTTACCCCGTCATTGATTATTCCCGAAGCCGACGTAAAAGAGGGATTGGCTCGATTTGAGCGCGCTGTTGCTAAGATCGTGACTGCTTGATAGCCGGGATATAGAGGGAGGTATAGCTATGTTAGTGATCCGTCCTATTAGAGAATCGGACTATGCGTCGCTTTATCAAATCGCCTGCGAATCGGGGATCGGTTTTACCTCCTTGCCTGTCAATGAAGAGTTGCTGCGATCTAAGATCACTCGAGCTGTTCGTTCCTTCTCCCGTCGAGCTCATAAACCGGGAGCGGAAAGTTACTTGATGGTGATGGAAGACACCGAATCCGGCGATGTGGTTGGCACATGTGGCATTGAGGCGTGTGTTGGCTTGACCGATGCCTTTTATCACTACCATGTTGGGCAAGTGGTGCACTCTTCCCGCGAATTGAAGATCCATAATATGGTGGAAACGCTGACTCTGTGTAATGACTACACGGGGGCGGCCGAGCTTTGTACGCTATTCCTGCGTGAGAGCCACCGTAAAGGCTTGGCAGGTCGTTTGCTGTCTCGTAGCCGAATGTTACTGATGGCCGAGCATCCAGAGCTGTTTGGTGCCCCTGTGATCGCAGAGATGCGTGGAGTGTCCGACGAACATGGCCGCTCACCTTTCTGGCAATGGTTAGAACAGCATTTTTTCTCCATGGATTTTCCAACCGCCGATTACCTCACGGGTATTGGTCAAAAAGTATTTATTGCCGAATTGATGCCGAAGTACCCTATTTACGTCAACTTGCTGAGTAAAGCGGCGCAAGAGGTGATAGGTCGTGTTCATGAGAAAACACAACCAGCCTTGCAGCTACTGAAAACAGAGGGGTTTAGGTGTAAAGGTTATGTCGACATCTTCGACGCTGGGCCAACGGTTGAGGCTGAACTAAGCCAGATCCGCAGTGTGCGTAGCTCCCAGCGTCGGCATGCGTTGCTCGCAGAGGTCGACAAAGGTTCGCTGTATATGATCGCGAATACCCAGTTAGCTCAGTATCGCTGTACCTTGGTTGAGGCCGTGCTCGATGATGAAACCGGCGCCATAGTGATATCGCCTGAGGTTGCAGATGTTTTATGTGTAAAGCAGGGGGATCCTCTGCGAGTACTGGCCGTGAAGTAAGCCACGAGGAATATAATAATGACAGAGAAAGTACAGTACATCGATGGCAAATGGTTAGCGGGCAGTGGTGAGCTGTTTAGCTCTATCAATCCGGCGACGGGTGAAGTGGTTTGGCAGGGAAATATGGCAGACTCTGCGCAGATTGATGTGGCTATTAGTAGCGCCCGTGCTGTTTCGTTTGAGTGGGCGCAGCGTAGCTTCGAGGATCGATTGACCATTATTCGTCAATTTGGCGAGCAAGTTGCTGGCGCGAAAGAATCATTGGCCTTGGTGATCTCCAGAGAGACCGGCAAGCCGTTGTGGGAGACGCGTACCGAAGTCGCAGCGATGCTGGCGAAGATCGAGATCTCTGTCAAAGCCTATGAAGAGCGCAGCGGCACCGTCGAGAAAGCGATGCCAGTAGGTCGCGCAGTTATTCGCCACAAGCCCCATGGAGTAGTGGCCGTCTTTGGGCCTTACAACTTTCCCGGGCACCTCCCTAATGGGCATATTATTCCGGCCTTGCTGGCTGGCAACTGTATTGTCTTTAAGCCCAGTGAACAGACACCTATGGTTGGTCAGGAAATGGTTAACTTATGGCATGCCGCTGGTCTTCCTGCCGGTGTGATCAATATGGTGCAAGGGGCTGCTGAAACCGGTAAGCACCTGGCTGGCCATCGCGGTATTGATGGTTTGTTTTTTACCGGAAGTTCCCATACAGGCAAGCTGTTGCATCAGCAGTTTGGTGGGCAACCAGAAAAGATCTTGGCGCTAGAGATGGGGGGGAACAACCCGTTGTTGGTGAAAGATGTCAGCGACCCGCAAGCCGCGGTGCATGACATTGTCCATTCAGCCTATATCTCAAGCGGCCAGCGCTGTACCTGTGCTCGTCGTCTATTCCTGCCAAAAGGCGGTGAAGGGGATCAGATATTGGCGCGTCTTATCAAGGCGGTCGAGTTGATCCGAGTCGGCGGGCCGGAGGATGAGCCGCAACCTTTCATGGGGCCAGTTATTTCGCCTGCGGCGGCTGATGCTTTGATGCAAGCACAGGAAGAACTGATTGCCATGGGTGGTAAGTCACTCGTGATGATGCAACGTGGCGATAGTGCGAACGGCTTTATTACCCCGGGACTCATTGAAGTGAGTCAGATCGAGCGATTACCGGATGATGAATATTTTGGTCCGTTACTACAGGTGATCCGTTACGATGATTTTGAGCAAGCCTTAGAAGTCGCGAATGATACCCGTTATGGCTTATCTGCAGGGCTGCTGAGTGACCGCCGAGATCTCTATGATCTGTTTTACAATCGCATCCGTGCTGGGATCGTGAATTGGAACCGACCAATTACTGGCGCTAGCAGTGCGGCACCCTTTGGCGGTGTAGGTGACAGTGGCAATCATCGTCCCAGTGCTTACTACGCGGCAGACTATTGTGCTTATCCGGTGGCCTCTGTGGAGGTCGAGCAGATCTCTATGCCAGATAAATTAAGCCCTGGACTAACCATCGACTGAGCCTGCTTGGTGAAAGTTTAATGAGTAGGGGTCAATCTGGCCCCGCTATCCTTTGTAATCCTAAAATAAGAGTTGAGGTGCCCAATGCATCAACAAGCAACCACCCTGTTTGACGGTTTGTGGCAGCACTACCTGCAAGTGACACCGTCGGCAGAAAAAATACATAACCTGTTGGGACAGCAGGGTGAGATCATCAACGATCATATTGCACTGCGGACCTTTAATCTGCCAGGTATTGGTTTAGATGTTCTTGCCGCTCATTTTCTTACACTTGGATACGAAGCCAAGGAAGAGTATCAATTTGTTGGAAAGAAGCTGTTTGCCCGGCACTTCGAGCATCTCGATCCTGCTTTGCCGAAGGTGTTTATCAGTGAGTTGCTAGTAGAACAGTGTTCCCCGGAATTGCAGCAGATCGTAGAGGCGTTGGCTGCGCAGATGGACAAGTCCGTGGTGACTAACGATGACTTTCTCTATTCTGGCCGTCATTGGCAATGCTCACTGCAGGAGTACAAAAGCTTACTGGCTGAGAGCGAGTACGCGGCTTGGATGGCCGCTTGGGGCTATCGTGCTAACCACTTCACTGTGTCAGTAAATCATTTGCCCGCTTACCCTACACTCGCATCTGTTAATGAGGCTCTAAAACAAGCAGGCTTTGCACTTAATAGCAGTGGCGGTGAGATAAAAGGCTCTCCTGGGGTGCTGTTGGAGCAGTCCTCAACCTTGGCTGATCAGGCTAGCGTGCTATTTAGTGACGGTAAGCGACTGGTTCCTAGCTGCTTCTATGAGTTTGCCTTGCGCTATCCTATGGCTAATGGTGAGCTTTATACCGGATTTGTTGCAGCTTCAGCGGATAAAATTTTTGAAAGTACAGACGTGCGTTAGGTGTTGCTCTTAGGACAACAAAAAGGCAGCCCTGAGGCTGCCTTTTCTGTATTCACACAAGTGAAGTTTAGCGTGTGCCAAAAACCACTATAGTTTTCCCGTGTGCATGGATGAGGTTTTGCTCTTCCAACATCTTTAAGATGCGGCCCACGGTTTCACGAGAACAACCAACGATTTGGCCTATCTCCTGACGGGTTATCTTGATCTGCATGCCGTCAGGATGGGTCATCGCATCCGGCTGTTTTGCCAAGTTAAGCAATGTTTGTGCAATGCGGCCTGCAACATCCAGAAACGCAAGATCACCTACTTTCTGGCTGGTGGTCTGCAAGCGGGCAGCCATCTGACCTGAAAGTCGCATCAAGATTTCAGGGTTAACCTGAATCAGTTGACGGAATTTCTTATAGGAGATCTCTGCTACTTCACATGGTGCTTTAGCTCTCACCCACGCCGTACGTTCTGGTTCTTCTTCGAATAAACCGAGTTCGCCGATAAAATCGCCTTGATTAAGGTAGGAAAGGATCATCTCCTTGCCTTCTTCATCTTTAATCAGTACCGCGACTGAACCCTTAACGATGTAGTACAAGGTATCAGCTTTTTCGCCAGCATGGATCAGCGTACTTTTTGCCGGATACTTGTGGATATGGCAGTGGGAAAGGAACCACTCCAATACCGGGTCGGCCTGTGGTTTGCCTATTAGGGCCATGGGTACTCCTTCCTGTCTTTTGTTTTTAACTTATATATGGTTGACCGACTGGATGTCGAAATCACCACGTTTATCTATTAGCCTTGTAACACCTTGTTAACACGCGGCGTCAACAGGCTACACTACCACAGTTTGTGGCAAAGCCAAGTAGTTATCACTGACCTGAGTCGTGTTTGCTCCGGTTTCGCACAGTTATTTGTCTGTTAAGCCTGCTCTCGAGCGCAAAAACAGTGAAGGAAAGCGAACAGTTACTTGCTAGTCGCCTGTTTGATGATACATTTATGCTATATATCAAGAGGTTTTTGCATGAGTGACGAGCAGGAACGGCGTCGAGAGACCCGCTATAAACTCCGGAATACTATCACTGCGCAGATTAAGCCTGCGGGATTGGGTGGTATGTTCGCCAAACCGGTCAATATCATGGTGATAAATGTCAGTCCTAAAGGGGTCGGGATCCATTCAAAGGAAGCGCCCCCAGGCGGCAGTGACGCAAAAGTAAAAGTAACGGTATTAGGATTAGGAAATAATCGCACCTTTAGCGGTAAGATTAAGCATCTCAATATTATTCAAAGTGGTTATATGTTTGGCATTGAGTTGGATCTGCCGAAGCATGAAAGTCTAATCTCTTACTTTAAAAGCTGTGAAGCGGAATTTGATATTCGTTGATATATCAGCAATCTGTGCCGTCCTAAAATAAGTTGACGGTTTTTAACTAAGCCAGCGCCCATTCAGCGCTGGCTTTTTTATGCACCTCTTCAGGTGTTTTCATATCAAGGCTTAAGTGCGGCCTTAATCGATTGTAGAT